>DDXG01000314.1 GCA_002347125.1 Phycisphaerales bacterium UBA2266 | reverse complement strand
GGGTTGCGCTTCTGGGTGTGGATGAAGTCGGGGAACTTCAGCGGGTCGCGGATGAAAAAGACCGGCGTGTTGTTGCCGGTCATGTCGTAGTTGCCCTCTTCCGTATAGAACTTGACCGCGAAGCCCCGCGGGTCGCGGGCGGCATCGGCCGAGCCCTTCTCCCCGCCGACCGTGGAGAAACGGGCGAAGACCTCGGTCTGCTTGCCCGCCTTCGACAGGAATGCGGCGCGGGTATACTTGGACATGTCCGCCGTGCATTCAAAAACGCCGTATGCGCCGGTGCCCTTGGCATGCACCACACGCTCCGGGATCCGCTCGCGGTTGAAGTGCGCCAGCTTCTCCAGCAGGTGCACATCCTGCAGCAGGGCGGGCCCCTTGGGACCGGCGGTCATTGTATTCTGGTCGTCGCCAACCGGGCAGCCCGATGCCATCGTCAGTCTCTTCTTGCTTGTCGCCATGTTTTCGCTCCTTTTTCCAAATTCGTACTACATAGTAGGTTGTCTTATGTAAGACCAAGCCACCAGATTCTCTGCCAACTGGCCGTTCTTAATGCTCTGCTCTCGCACAGTCGGCGCAGATGCCACGCAACTGCACATGGCAGGACTCAATACACCCCAGATCAGCCAAGGCCTTCGGGAGGGCTATCTCATCGAATGCCTCGCTGTAGAAATCATACACTCGGCCGCACCTGTTACACACAAAATGGTGGTGACGGTCCATGTTCGCGTCGAAACGCGCGCTTCCGGCGAGCATCTCGGCCCTGCGAACCAGGCCGTGCGCCTCCAATGTCGCCAGTGTGCGGCACACCGTATCGCGGGAGATGCTCGGGATCCGCCGCGAGACACGACGGTAGATCGTCTCGGCGTCCGGATGCTCCGTGCTGGCCGCCAGTTCGCGGAAGACTTCCGTCCGCTGATGGGTAAGCTTAAGACCCTGTCGGCGGCACGTTCCCGCAAAGGCCTCCAGGCGACGCTCTATGTCAGGATCGGGTGCTGTCACAACGCGTTCTTCTAAATCGTACTGATTCTGATTTAGGAATTATATAGCATATTGACGCATGCCTCAACTGAATTCTTGTGCTCAGTGGCGTTTTTTTTTCTGGCCAACCGGCGTGTCGGCGAACCGCCAGACGGTTCCTGCGTGCATTCCTGCCCCACGGAACAGTCCGCCAGGACCATTCGAAGGGGCATCAGGCACGATGCCGCACACTGCCCACCGGTCCGATAAAACTGGTAACAAGGCCAACTGCAGCCGGGGGCTGGACTCAGAGGGGGCAATCTGATACAATGCCTTGGTGGCTTCTGATCCGTCTGCGTTGCGTAAGAAGGCCCCAGATGGGCCTGGTGGCGTCGGCGGAGCACGGAGGAGGCCTCTCAAATGCCGGTCTCGGCGGCTCTTATGGCGCAAAGTCCGCGGCCCTGATGGTCGATAAGGACGGGGTCCGGCCTGACGGCGTCCGGGTATGGGCGGCCGCGCCCGGATCGCAGCGTCGATGTGCCTTGTGTTTGACATGTGAGATATGACGACTGCGCGGCATCTGGCGCGTTG
Source organism: Phycisphaerales bacterium UBA2266 (assembly GCA_002347125.1). GTDB lineage: Bacteria > Planctomycetota > Phycisphaerae > Sedimentisphaerales > Anaerobacaceae > UBA2266. The sequence continues at coordinate 9,608 of DDXG01000314.1, read as the reverse complement.
CCGCGCCTGTAAAATGAGGAACGTAATCCGTGAAGCTCAATAAGACGGGAGCAGGACTCGCGACGGTGTTATGCTGGCTGCTGCTCGCGACGGCCGTGAACGTATCGGCTAAGGTCATCTACGTGGACGCCAACGCCCCTGGGGCCAACAACGGCACTACCTGGGAGAACGCCTACCACCACATGCAGAACGCCCTGGCGGACGCCAACGCGGCTCCAAAGCCCGTGGAGATACGCGTCGCCCAAGGAACCTACAACCCGGACACCACTTCGGCGGTTCCGGCCGGAACAGGCAATCGCAAGTCCGCGTTCCGGCTCATGAACGGGGTGGCGATTCAGGGGGCGTACGCCGGATTCGGCCGTGCCAACCCGGACGCGAGAGACGTTATACTGTACGAAACGATTCTGAGCGGAGACCTCGACGGCAACGACACCCCGGTGCAGGACCCGTGCGATCTGCCCAACGCCCCGAGTCGAGCCGAGAACAGCTACCACGTCCTGGGTGGCAGCGGGACCGACCCCAACGCGGTGCTGGAGGGTTTCACCATTACCGGAGGCAACGCCAACGGCGTTGCGAGCGACGCCACCTGTTACGGCGGCGGTTTATACTGCTCAGGAGGGAAACCCACAATCACAAGCTGCGTGTTCAGGGACAACTCCGCGGGCCAGCCCGGTCAGACAGGCTCTGGCGGCGCCGTCAACATGGAAGAATACGCCATGCCGACGTTCAACAAATGCACGTTTCGACGTAACTATGCAAGCAACACCGGCGGGGCCATAGGGGCGTTCCGCAGCGCTCCAACATTGAACCACTGTTCGTTCATCGAGAACCGCGCCTACGGTGGGGCGGCTATCGAGAATAGCTACGCGACGGGCCTGTCGCCGACGACTGTGGCATATTGCACATTCTGGAAGAACACTGCCGACCGGTACGCCGGAGCCGTGTTCAACAACGTCAGTAGTCCCACCCTGGGGAACTGTCTGCTGGCCGGCAACTCGGTGTTGGACCCGAACGGCATAGCCGGCGGCCTGCTGAACTACTCCAGCCAGACCGTCCTGACGAACTGCACCATTGTCGGCAACCGGGCGCTTCGGCGCAGCGGCGCCATGGAAAACCTGTACGGCTATGCCACGCTGGTCAACTGCATTGTCTGGGACAACTGGCGAGGGCGCGAGGATGAAGATTTCACCGGGCAGGCCGTCGTGTCCTACAGCAATGTCCAGGGCGGCTGGGGCGGTCAGGACAATATCGACGAGGACCCGCTCTTCGCCAATCTGGGCGGCTGGGACCCGAACGGCACACCCGACGACCTCACCGACGACTTCTGGGTCGCCGGCGATTATCACCTCAAGTCGACGGTCGGGCGATGGGACCCGAACGCCGGCCGCTGGGTCCAGGACGATGTAACCAGCCCGTGCGTGGACACGGGGTATTACGAAACGTCCGTGGGCAGCGAATTGACACCAAACGGCTGGGTAATCAACATGGGGGTCTACGGCGGCACTCGCGAGGCGAGCATGTCGTCCTGCCCGTCGGGCAGTCCGGCGGACATCAGCGGAGATGGGTTCGTGGATATCGTGGACTTGATGTTGCTGGCGTCCGTCTGGCTGTCGGAGGGCCTGCCGCTGGGCGAAGATGCAACTCGCGACGGCATCGTAGATTTCAACGACCTTGCAATGGTCGGGGCCGGTTGGCGGCAGCCGGCCGAGAGGTCAGCTTGCAGCAACCTGGCATTCAACGACGGCTTCGAGGTCGGCGAGTGGAACGGCCTTTGGACGGAGGATTCACAGAACAAGTGGTCTCGTTCGACCCGCCGGTCGACCGACGGCAAGTACTCCGCTGAGATCAAGGGTAAGGCCACGGATGCCACGCTGACGTCCATTCCTATCGACTTGCAGGGGATGCCGGTCGCCACCATATCGTTCTTCTGGTTCATCAAGAGCAACTGGATCGACGGCGAGTATATTGCGTTCGAGGTCTCCACGGACGGGGGCGCTACCTGGCAGGAGAAGGCCCGGATTCGGGGCAATGTGGACCCCGAGGAGGCTTGGCTATTCGTCAGTGTGAAGCTCAAAGGGATTGATCAGGTGCAACTGCGCTTCAAGGGCAAGGTCGGCCTCTCGACAAGAAACGGTAGCGTGGACGCCGTTTTCGTGATAGCAAGCTACCATTAACACTTGGGCGGCACCTCTACGAAGCGGTCGGGGTCAACGGGAGATATTGACCAAGGACTAGTGCGCTCCTAATGCAGCCTTAACGAACCCTGCGTACACTACTGCAGGAAGTCTGTGTATTGGGTAGGTGTTTTGTACACCACGGACGTTCAAGGTTACTGCGAGGCTGTTGTGAACACGCAATTCAACATATTCGAAGCTCTGGAGATCGCCGAGCGGGTGGAGGGCGATGGGGCCCGGTTCTACCTGGGTGTGGCCGAGACCACTGAAGACATGGAACTGAGGCGGGAATGCTACAGGCTGGCGAATTGGAAGGCCAAACACAGCCGGGTGATCGCCCGGCGTCGGAGGGAATACGCGGCCAAGACGGGCGAATTCGGCACGTTCGACCCGGACAACTATGTGCGGTCGAACCCCCATGTGATGGCAGGCCTAGCCGCCCCGTCCGGACGACTGGGCAGGGGCGCCGCCCCGCGGTGCAGCAGTCGAACAGACCTGTTTCGAAGGGCCGTCGCGAGGGAGAAGGAGACCGCGGTCTTCTATGAAGGCCTCAAGCACTTTGTCCGAGATCCCGCCACGGAGGCAGCCGTCGAACAGGTGCTCGGTGAGGAGAAACGGTATTTGCACTCGCTGGTCGACTGTGCGCAAGTGCAGCCCGCATAAGGTATGAGGGAGGGCAAAACGCGCCAGAAACTCGCCGGGCAGGGGGCGGTCTTTGTGCATTTTTTTAGGAAAAATGCTCTTGCAGCGGGCGGTTGCGACCGTATACTCTTTGTGCTCACGCGGGTGTAGCTCAGTGGTAGAGCGTCACGTTGCCAACGTGAATGTCGTGGGTTCAAGTCCCATCACCCGCTGTTCTTGGAGTCATTGCAAAGGACTGTGCCATATAGCACCGGCGAGTTACCGGCTAGATGTAGTTGGGCGTTGGTCTCCGGTGTGTTGAACCCCCCGGCGTGGCCGGGGAATGAAAAACTGAGAGTCGGCTAAGGGCGCTGGTGGCCCTGAAGCCGTTTTTGTTTGGATAAACACGCCAGATTTCACGATGGCGCAACAGCAAGCCACTGGTTCTACAGGAGCATCAGAACATGGGTGAAGATCAGGAAACAGCAGCCGCCGAAAACGCACAACAAGCCCCCCAGACCGCCGAGAGTACCGAGCAGCCGCCCACTGCTGACGAAGCCGCCGAACCGCAAGAACAACCCCGGACGGCCAGAAACACGGTCACAATCGAGGAGGTCGGACCCTGCAAGAAGAAGGCCATCATCGAGGTTCCCGAAGAGACGATTCGGGAGGAGATGGACAGCCAGTTCGGCGAGCTTCAGAGGGATGCGGCTCTGCCGGGCTTCCGCAAGGGTCGGGCTCCCCGGCGGCTGATTGAGAAGCGATTCGGCAAGGACGTTGGCGAGCAGGTCAAGCTCAAGCTGCTGGCCGAGGCCAGTGAAGCGGCGATTGAGGCCAAGAGCCTCGATGTGCTGGGCGAACCGGACATTGATTTTGAGAAGATCACCCTGCCGGAATCGGGTCCGCTGACGTTCCAATTCGAGGTTGAGGTCCGCCCCGACTTCGAGCTACCCGAACTGGAGGGCATCCCGGTAACCCGGCCGGCTCTCGAGGTAACCGACGAGCAGGTCGATCGGGAAGTCAAGCAACTGCAACGACTTGCGGGTGTCTGGACGCCTCGCGAAGACGCCACCGCCGAAGTGGACGACCAGATCCTCGCGGATGTACTGCTGAACGTCGAGGGCGTCGAGGAGCAGGAGAAGCTGGACAATACCGAAGTCTATGTCCGGGCCAACGGCTTCGTCGGCCCGATTCCCGTGGAGAAGCTGGACGAGGTACTGACCGGGGCCACGCCCGGCGATACGCGCGGAATCGACGTGGAGGTGCCGAAGACCTATTTCCGCGAGGAATACCGCGGCAAGAAAGTGACGGGCACGATCGCCGTCAAAGAGGTCAAGTACCTCAAGCCCGCCGAGATGGACGAGTCACTGCTGGCGAGGTTCGATGCCCAGGATGAGGATGACCTGCGGGAGAAGATACGCGACTCACTGCAGGGCCGCATTGAGGAGCAGGCCCGCACGCAGATGACCGAACAGGTGCATCAGTACCTGCTGGACAAGACGGATTTCGACCTGCCGCTGGACGTGGTCGGCCGCCAGGCAATGAGCGTGCTCCAGCGGCAGTACATCAATCTCATGGTTCGCGGCCTCTCCCGCGAGCAGATCGAGCAGCAGATGGAACAACTCAAGGCCGGCAGCGAAGAGCAGGCCAGGGTGCAACTGAAGAGCTTCTTCATCATGGACAAAGTCGCCAAGAGGCTCGATATCAGTGTTACCGATGAGGAAGTGAACGGCCATGTGGCTCAACTGGCGATCCAGCGAGGGCAGCGGCCGGAGCGGATGCGGGAGGACATGGAACGCGATGGTTCGCTGGCCCAGTTCCGCTTGCAGGTGCGGGATGACAAATGTATCGCCAAGCTGCTCGAATCGGCCAAGGTAACGCAGGCAGAACCCGAAGAGAAAGCCCCGAAGGCCAAGGCCAGGAAGCGCAAGGCCAAGGACGAGCAGGCAGAGGCCGGCCAGGGCGACACTGAGGCCAAGCCGGCCTCCAAGGGTGTCAAAAGGGCTAGGTCGAGCGCCAAAAAGAAAACCGAAGAGTAAAAACATCCGATGAGAAGCCTGTCCGGCCGTCGGTTGCGCGGCATAGGTACTATCCAGAATTGATGGCATAGGGATACATGATGTTTGCAGAGACTCCGGCAAAGAGGATTATCGGACCGTTGGGTGGCGTTTTCGAGGCGGGGGCGGATCCGGTGTGCGGGGCAAGCGCCCAATACGGGGCACCCGGCCCCTATCAACGATACCGTCAGATGAGCCTCGACGACATGCTGTTGGACAACCGGATCGTATTCCTGATCGGTGAAATATCCTACGGCAGGGCCGCCGAAGTCATCATGAAGATGCTGTACCTGGACAATCAGAAACGGGGCAGCGAGATCAGTCTCTACGTCAACTCGCCGGGCGGCAGCGTAAACGACACAATGGCGATTTACGACACGATGCGTTTCGTCGGCTCGCCGATTGCCACGTATTGCATCGGGCGGGCCCAGTCGGGGGCCGCGGTGATACTGGCCGCCGGCAAGAAGGGCAGCCGGTTCGCCCTGCCGCACGCCAAGATCATGCTGCACCAGCCGTGGGGCGGCGTATCCGGGCAGGCGGCGGATATCAAGATTCAGGCCGAGGAGATCCTCAAGGCCAAGGACATGATGAATGTGATTCTGGCCAAGCACAGCAACCGCTCAGTTGAGGAGATCAAGGCCGAGACCGAGCGAGACCGCTATATGACGGCCGAGGAGGCCAAGGAATACGGGCTGATCGACGAGGTCCTCCACGAGCACGAGGACGGGAAGAAGGACAAGGCCGCTGGGGAAGACACAAAGAAACAGGCGTAGAAGACCCGGCCGCGGGCACAGGACAGCAGGAAAGAGCACAAATGACACTCAATCAACTTGTACCAATCGTCATTGAGAAGAGCGGGCGAACCGAGCGGGCATACGACATCTACTCGCGGTTGTTGAAGGACCGGATTGTGTTCCTCGGCGGGGTCGTGAACGATGCTTCAGCGAATCTGGTGATCGCCCAGATGCTGTTCTTGAGCAACGAGGACTCGAAGGCGGACATCCACTTCTACATCAACTCGCCGGGCGGCTCGATTACATCGGGTCTGGCCATTTACGACACGATGCAGTTCGTCCGCTGCGACGTAGCGACGTACTGCGTGGGCCAGGCCGCGAGCATGGGGGCCGTCCTGCTGGCCGGTGGAGAGGCGGGCAAGCGGTTCTTGCTGGCGAACAACCGGGTACTGCTTCATCAGCCGTTGATCAGCGGCGTGCTGGAAGGACCGGCGACGGACCTCGATATCGAGGCCAGAGAGATCATCCGGTTGCGGGAGCGGCTGTACGAGATTCTGGCGCATCATACCGGCCAGAAACCGCAGAAAATCGAAAAGGACTGCGACCGGAACCTCTGGCTTGACGCATCAGAAGCCATCGAGTACGGTCTGGCGGACAGGATTCTGCAAAAGGCCCCCGAAATCGTTCGGGACGAACGGTCCGGCGATGAGCGAGGGGCCGACGAGTGAAAGGGGCATGGCCCGTGCGAACCGTGAGATTTGTGCTGACGGCACTTCTGATCAGTGTACTGGCTGGGTGCAATGAGGCGCAGAAACACCCGGATCCGGTGGCCGAGCGACTGGCGTCGCTGGAACAGCAGAACGCCGAACAGGCCGCGGAAATCGAGGGTCTCAAGAGCGCCAACGCGTCGCTTCGCAAGAATCTGGAGGTCCTGTCGGGCCTGCCGGACAAGACGAGCCTGGAGGATCTCAGCCGCCTGGAGAGCGTGGGGCTGACCCGCTACACAGGCTTCTACGACAAAGACGAAGATGGGGTGAAAGAAGCGCTGATCGTTTACGTGCAGCCCATCGACCAACAGGGCGACGTGGTCAAGGCGCCGGGAGCGGTCGATATCTCGTTGTGGGACCTCTCGCGGGAGCCGGATGGGGCGAGACTGGGGCAGTGGCATGTCGGGGCGAAGGACCTGCAGAAGCTCTGGTTCTCGACGCTGATGCGGACGAACTACCGGTTGCTCTTCGAGGCGCCGGCCGGGGCGGCAACGGCGGATAAGCCGCTGACGATCAGGATGACGTTCACGGACTATCTCGCCGGCCGGACCCTGACCGACCAGATGGCCATCAATCCGGTTGCGCCGTGAGCCGGTAAGCGGTTACCCTGATGAACAAGAACGTGATCATACCCAAAGACAGAATCGCCGATTTCTGCCGGAGGCATCATGTCCGGCGTCTTTCCGTGTTTGGCTCCGCTCTGAGAGATGATTTCACCATTGATAGCGACGTAGATGTCTTGGTCGAGTTCCAGAAAGGCCGCGAGCCTGGGTTTGCCTTCTTTGATATGCAGGATGAGCTCGCGGAGTTGCTGGGCCGGACGGTTGACCTTCAGACGCCGAGCTTCCTGAGCCGGTACTTTCGAGACGAGGTGATGCGACACGCCGAGGTTCAATATGTCCAAGACTGAAGACCTTACTCGCTTGCGTCACATGCTCGATGCCGCGCGCAAAGCGCTCGAGTTCACACAGAATTGCGATCGTGCGGACCTTGACCGAGATGAGAAACTTGCACTGTCAGTCGTTCGGCTTTTGGAGGTCCTCGGCGAAGCAGCCAAGACTGTCTCCGAGCAGTGCCGTGAGCGGCACCCTGAGATCCCGTGGCGGCAGATTGGAGCGGCAAGGAATCGGCTGATCCATGGCTACTTCGACGTGGACCTTGACGTTGTGTGGAACATCGTCTCGACCGATCTTCCCGTCCTGCTGGCCAGATTGGAGAGAATCCTCTCCGGTGAGTGAGGGCAAGCCGTGTGGCGCCGCCATGAGTGGGATACAGTCTTGACGGGACGGTGGGTTTTCCTGGGTAGGAATCAGCGGACTCCATTCCTCCTTGCGAATCCCTGAGGAGTCTCTATTATACGGTTATGGACGAATTTCGTAACGAGATTATATGCGGCGACTGCGTGGAGGTGCTGGGCAAGGCCGAGCAGCCCTTCGCGGACCTTATCTTCGCGGATCCGCCTTTCAATATCGGCTACAAGTACGACCGGTACAACGACAAGAGGGCGAGGAAGGACTACTTGGACTGGACTCAGGATTGGATAGCCGCCTGCATCAAGGTGCTCAAGCCCCACGGCTCATTCTACATCGCCATCGGCGATAAGTACGCCGCCGAGATCAAGATCGCCGCCGAGAAGCTGGGCCTGAGGCTTCGCAACTGGATCATCTGGCACTACTCATTCGGCCAACAGATGCGGGCCAAGTACTCGCTTTCTCACACGCACATCTTCTACTTCGTAGTCAATGAGCGGGATTTCGTCTTCAATGACGACGCCGTGCGGGTCATCTCCGACCGTCAGAAGAAGTACGCGGACAAGCGGGCGAATCCGGCCGGCAAGATGCCCGACGACGTCTGGGACGAATACCCGCGGGTCTGCGGTACATTCACGGAACGGACGGGCTTTCCATGCCAGATGCCGGAGAGTCTGCTGGCACGGATCATCCGGCTCAGTTCCAACCCGGGCGACTGGGTCCTGGACCCATTCAGCGGATCCGGCACCACCGCTGTGGTCGCACACAAGCTGGGACGGGTCTATACGGGTATCGAGCTGTCGGAGGAGTACCGCCGGGCGACCGTGGAGCGAATTGCCGGGTCGGAGGGGTTGCCTGTCGAGGGCGAAGGACGGCCGCAGTGGCCCGATCACGCCGATGACGAATTGCGATGGCTGTATCAGGAGAACAAGTTGCCCGTGGAGCAGCTGAGCAAGCACCCCATGCTCCTGGCGTTGTTCACATCGAAACTGAACTCTCGACTCGACAAGATCCAGTTACACACGCCCGCTGAGGTGCTCTCGCGGCTGCGACTGCTGGACAGGTCGGGCAGACTAACGCCGCTGGTTCAGTACAAATCGATTTAGGAACGGAGTCTCTTGCGGAAGAACGGCTTGTTGATCGCTCTGGGCGGTTTCCTGGGCAGCGCGTTGCTGCTGACGGTGATCCAGCCGCCGCTGGGCTGGTCTTGGGCGGCGTGGGGGGCGTATGTTCCGATGATCCTGGTGTCCGCCCCCCGCCTGCGGGTGCGGACGCTGATACTGACCGGTTACGTCGTGGGGGCGGCGTACTGGCTGGCAAGTCTGTGGTGGGTCAAGCCGGTTACCTGGCAGGGGTGGCTGGCGTTTTGTCTGTACACGGGGGTCTTGTGGCCGGTTCTGAGCCTCTGTGTCCGATACTGCCGGGGTCGCCGGTGGCCATTGGTGATCGTGGCGCCGGTATTGATCGTCGGGGTCGAGCAGCTTCAGGGGCTGTTTCTGGGGGGCTTCTACTGGCGGTTCCTGGCTCACAGCCAATACCGCAATATCAGTATCATCCAGATTGCCGACGTCTTCGGGGCCGCGGGTGTGTCGTTTCTGATCGCGGCGGTCAACGGCCTGATCGCGGAATGGCTCCTGTATGCCGTCGCGCCGACGAGCCTGCCGGCGACAAGCAGCCGTCGCCGACAGTCCGCCAAGACAGCCATGCTCACCAAGAGCAGCATCGTGGCTGCGGCGGTTGTGGCAAGCCTGTTCTACGGGCGGTGGCGCGTGGCGCAGACCGACCGCATGGTCCAGGCCGGGCCTCCTGTTGGAGTCGTTCAATCCAATACGCCCCAGTCAGTGAAGGAGACGTTTCAGTCGGGCAGGCAGATTATCGAGGAGATGCTGGAACTCAGCCAGGCCTGTGCGAAGTTCGGAGCGGACCTCATTATCTGGCCGGAGACGATGGTTCAGGCCGTTATCAACAGAGAGGTTGTCGAGTTGATAGACCCCAACCACGAGTC
>DDXG01000294.1 GCA_002347125.1 Phycisphaerales bacterium UBA2266 | reverse complement strand
CGAAGGCGGGCGAACTGTGTCGATTCATAGAACCATCATCCTGTGCCATAAGCCACCTACTCGCAATAGACCGTTAAAGGCCCCCCTTGACAGTCCGCCGGATTATAGCGACCCACCGCCCGCGGCGGAAACGAAAACATCCGGCGATTACCCAGGTTGTCTTTGGGATTGGCGTCGGATTAGGTCTTGCCCGGCGCGGGCAATTACATAGAATATCGGGACTTGACCGCCGTCGAATGCGGATGCACCAATATGACGCCGAAGCAGGAACACCTTTTTGGGGAACTGAATACCGCGCGATACGGGGATGACCGGCGGAAACGCCCGCTGTTTCTACCCGGCAAGCTGCGGGAACAGTCTCGCAGCAAGTTGCTGGCGGGGCCGGCCCGCGACCGGGCCTATGAGATCATGGTGCGGTGGGCGGACCTGGAGTCGAGCGGCCGGCTGGAGACTCAGAACGAAACGGCGCTGGAGGGCGAGTTCCTGACGCAGGTGTTTGGCGAGGCTCTTGGGTATGCGCTGTTTTCGGAGGGCCAGGAGCGGTGGAATCTCAAGCCCAAGTACTCGGTCAACGGGGGGCAGGCGGATGCGGCCATTGGGCTGTTCAGCACTTCGGGGGGCAATGGGCCGCGGGCGGTGATCGAGTTGAAGGGGCCGCGGACGAACGTGGACCGCGACAAGTTCAACGGGCGCACGGCCGTGCAGCAGTGCTGGGATTATCTCAACGCGCTGCCGCCGTGCCCGTGGGGGATCGTGTGCAACTATGTGAGCTTCCGCATCTACCACCGCAATCAGACACCCAACATATACGAGCTGTTCACGCTGGCGGACCTGCGAAACGAAGAGATATTCCAGCAGTTCTACTGCCTGCTGCAGCGCGATGGGGTTCTGCCGTCGGCCATGGGGCAGGCGCCCCGGATGGATGCACTGCTGGAGGCCAGTCTGGAACGGCAGCGGCAGGTCGGCGATGAACTGTACGACTACTACGACTTCAATCGCGTTCGGCTGATACAGCATCTGTGCGGCAAGCCGCACAACCAGCCGTTGGATGAGGCGATTCGCATTGCGCAGAAGCTGATTGACCGGATCGTGTTCGTGGCGTTCTGCGAGGACCGGGAGTTGCTGCCGGACAAGTCTCTGCGGCGGGCGTGGGAGGGGATACCGCCGTTTTCCCGGGTGACGAATCCCCGCTGGCAGAACTACGTCGATCTGTTCCGGAGCATCGAGACGGGCAACCCCAAGCGGGGGATTGCGCCGTACAACGGGGGGCTGTTCAAGGCGGACCCGGCGGTGGATGACCTGGAGTTGGACGATGACTGGACGGACTTCTTCAAGGTGGTGGGGGAGTATGACTTCCGGCATGAGGTGAACGTGGACGTGCTGGGGCATCTGTTCGAGAAGTCGATCAAGGATATTGAGCGGATTCGGCTGGGCGGGCTGTTCGAGACGGCGCTGGATGAGCGAAGCGGGCCGAAGATGAAGAAGTCGGCCGAGCGAAAGCGGGGAGGGGTGTATTATACGCCGCCGGAGTTCACGAGCTTCATCTGCGAGCAGACGGTCGGCCGGGTGGCCGATGAGCGTCTGGGGGCCGTGGCCGAGGCGCACGGGCTGGCCGGGCCGTGTCCGGACGCCATTGACGACCGCAAGACGGCCCGGCGATTCGTCGAGGCGGCCGTGGCGGCGCTGCGGGATATCAAGGTGGTTGACCCGGCGTGCGGTTCGGGTGCGTTCCTTATCCAGGCTTATGATGTGCTGGAGCAGAAGTACCTCGACGTGGCCCGGCTGCTGCGGCCATACGACCGCGATGGGGCCGACGAGGTGGCCGCGACCCGGGCCGACTGTATCCTGCACGACAACCTGTTCGGCGTGGACCTGTCGCAGGAGGCCGTGGAGATTACGCAACTGGCGTTGTGGCTTCGTTCGGCGCACAAGGGCAGGACGCTGGCGGACCTGTCGAACAATATCCTGTGCCGCAACAGTCTGGTGAGCGACCCGGCGGTGGACCGGCGGGCGATGGACTGGAAAGGCACGTTTGCGGCGGTGTTCGAGCGGGCCCGTCCGGGCTTCGACTGTGTGATCGGCAACCCACCGTGGGAACGGATGAAGGTCCAGGAGCGGGAGTTTTTTGACGCAGTGATGCCGGAGATTGCCGCCTCGGTCAGCGCCGCGACGCGGCGGCGGCTCATCGCCGGACTCGGACAGTCGCATCCTGAGGTGTACGAGAGATACATCCGGGTGAAGGACGCCGCCACGGCAGCGCTCGACCATGTGCGGACGTCCGGTGACTTTCCGCTGACGGGCAAGGGGGATATCAACACCTACGCTCTCTTCGCGGAGTTGGCCAGGCGGATCGTGGCGCCGATGGGGCGGGTGGGGTTGTTGACGCCGTCCGGAATCGCTACGGACATGACGACGAAGGATTTCTTCGGGGAGTTGACATCTTCGCGTTCGCTGATTGGGCTCTATGATTTTGAGAACAAGGCGCCCGCCTTTCGGGATGTCCACCGGTCGTTCAAGTTCTCGGTATTGTTGTTTGGCGGCAGTCAGAGGCAGGCCGAGGCGGTTGATTTCGTCTTCTTCGCGCGTGCGATGGAGGAGCTGCGGGATTCCAGTCGGCATATCACCCTGTCTGCGGCGGACTTGAGGCTGCTGAACCCGAATACGCGGACCTGTCCGGTGTTCCGGTCGGTCCGTGACGCCCAACTGACGAAGACGGTCTATCGGCGGGTGCCGATTCTTGTGGACCGGTCGCGCAAGGAGGGAGGCAATCCGTGGGGCATCCGCTTCGTTCGGATGTTTGATCAGACCAACGATGCGGAGTTGTTTCGCACGGCCGATGAACTCAAGGCGATGAAGTGCCGCCGTTTTGGGGCGGTGTGGAAGAAGGGCAAGGAGGTCTTTCTGCCGCTGTATGAGGCGAAGATGGTGCAGATGTACGACCATCGGGCCGCCGGTGTCGTCGTCAAGGGCCAGAACTGGATGCGACAGGGCCAGACGGATCCGTCGTCGCCGGTCCAGCACCAGAATCCGGAGTTCACGGTTGAGCCGCGGTGGTGGGTTGCACAGGGTAGTGTCGCCAAGGCGCTTGGCTGCTCACAGCGTCCCGGCTTCATGGCATTCAAGGATATTACCAGCCCCACGAACCAACGCACCATGATTGCAGCGGCAATTCCCTGGTCGGCGGTAACGAATCATCTGCCGCTGATCATCAGCCAGGAGTCTGCCCGTCGTGATATGTGCCTGCTCTCGAATCTCAACGCACTTGCCCTGGACTACATAACCCGGCAGAAGATAGGTGGCGTGACACTCAATTTCTTTATCGTGGAGCAACTGCCGATCTTCGCGCCGGATTTCTACAGTCAGCGTTGTCCGTGGGACAGTCGCCGGACGCTGGAGCGGTGGGTGAGCGACCGGGTGTTGAAGCTGACCTGTACGAGTAACGACATGAGGCCGCTGGCGGAGGCGGCGGGGTTCAAGCCGCTGGTTCACAAGTGGAACGCGACGGAGCGGGCGGACCTGACGGCCGAACTGGACGCGGGGTATTTCCTGCTGTACGGGATTAAACGCGATGACGTTGAGTATATCTTGTCGACGTTCGCGGGGCTTGCCAGGGAATCGGACGGGGCCCTGCCGGGGGCCGATACGACGACGCGGATCCTGCGGCATTATGATGCATTATTGGCCAAGTCGGGGGGCTCGTGAGCAAGGAACGATCTTATGAGCGTCGCCGTGGCCCTGAACAAAACGAAGAAGGAGGGGTTGGGTGTCGAGAATGAGAGATGCTTCGCTTCGCTCAGCATGACAAAGTACACTCAGCATGGAAGAGTACGCTGAGCGTGACAAACTGGATTGTGGTTCTGGAGCAGCGTTTCAGGGGGCCTGATATGAAGCGGATTGTGGTTGTGGGTTGGTTGTGTGTGGCGTTTGGGGGGTGCGGGCGTGATTTCAGTCCGGATATGGATGCCTTTGACGGCCGCAACATCAGCGAGGTGACGGCCGCGTGGGGCGAGCCGACGGGCGTGGCCGAGACCGAGGGCGGGCAGGTGTATACGTGGCGGACGCAGTCGAAGACGGACTATCTGCAGTACGAGACGCGGGTGTTCCACGTAGACCGCCAGGGCGTCATCTACGACTGGTCGTGGGAGGGCCACGGGGGCAACTACGACAAGGCGCATTATCGGCCGAAGCGGCCGCGGGAGCCGTGAGAAGCGTAGCGACACGCGACGCATGACGCAGGACTCACGACTTTGGACGGCTGATG
>DDXG01000056.1 GCA_002347125.1 Phycisphaerales bacterium UBA2266 | reverse complement strand
CAAGATCGTCATCACCAACTACCACGCCTTCAAGCTGCGAGAAAGACTGGAGGTCTCAAAAGGGACACGGGCCGCGCTGGAGGGTTGGCGCGGCGAGGAACTGGTTACGCTTGAGACGGAAGGCCAGATGCTCCAGCGCGTCATGCCGGACCTGATGGGCATGAAGAACATCATGGTGCTCAACGACGAAGGGCATCACTGTTATCGAGAGAAGCCGGACGGCGACGGCGAAGGCGATTTGAAGGGGGACGACAAGAAGGAAGCCGAGAAGAACAGGGAGGCGGCCCGCCTGTGGGTGTCGGGCCTTGAGATCGTCAATCGTAAGCTCGGCACTACGGGGATCATTGACCTGTCGGCCACGCCGTTCTTCCTGCGCGGTTCGGGCTACCCCGAAGGCACGCTGTTTCCCTGGACAATGTGCGACTTCTCGCTCATGGACGCCATCGAATGTGGGATTGTCAAGCTGCCCCGCGTGCCGGTTGCCGACAACATTCCGGGCGATGATATGCCCAAGTTCCGCAACCTGTGGGAGAACATTCGCCACGATATGCCAAAAAAGGGCCGAGGCAAGGCCAAGACGCTTGACCCACTGAGCCTGCCCACCACGCTGTTGACAGCCCTGGAGGCCCTCTACGGGCACTACGAGAAGACATTCAAGCTATGGGTCGAGGGCAGTGTCCAGGTCCCTCCCTGCTTCATTGTGGTCTGTCAGAATACGTCCATATCGAAGCTGGTTTACGACTACATTTCCGGGTTCTACCGTGAGAACGAAGACGGCACGACCACCTTTGAAAACGGCCGTCTCGCTCTCTTCCGAAACTTCGACGAACACGGCAATCCCATCCCCCGGCCCCGGACACTACTGATTGACAGCGAACAGCTTGAGTCCGGCGACGCACTGGACGACGACTTCCGGACGAAGGCCGCCGACGAAATTGAACGGTTCCGCCGGGAAATCATCGAGCGGACCGGAGACCGCAAGCAGGCCGAGAACCTCACGGACCAGGACCTCCTGCGTGAGGTGATGAACACGGTCGGCAAGAAGGACCGGCTTGGGGAGTCCATCCGTTGCGTTGTCTCCGTCTCCATGCTCACCGAAGGCTGGGACGCCAATACCGTCACGCACGTATTGGGTGTCAGGGCATTCGGCACACAGCTTCTCTGTGAACAGGTCATCGGCCGGGCGCTGCGGCGTCAGTCCTACGACTTGAACGAGGAGAACCTCTTCAACGTCGAATACGCGGACATCTTGGGCATTCCGTTCGACTTCACGGCCAAGCCGGTTGTCGCTCCGCCGCAGCGACCCCGCGAGACCATAAACGTCAGGGCGGTTCGACCCGACCGCGACCCCCTGGAGATCCGTTTCCCGTGTGTTCGGGGCTACCGCGTGGAACTGCCCGAAGAACGGCTCACCGCTGAATTCAACGAGGACTCCATCCTGGAATTGAACCCGGACTTGGTTGGTCCCACGCAGACCCGAAATCAGGGCATCATCGGAGAGGGGGTGGACCTCAATCTCATTCATACCGGGGACCTCCGACGTTCAACGCTCCTGTTCCACCTGACCACCCGCCTCCTGTATACCAAGTGGCGCGACGCTGGGGAGGAGCCAAGGCTTTACCTGTTTGGCCAACTCAAGCGGATTGCCAAGCAGTGGTTGGACACCTGCCTTGTCTGTACGGGCGGTACATTCCCGGCGCAACTGATGTATCAGGAACTGGCGGACATGGCCTGTGGGCGGATGATGGTGGGTATCAACAGGAGTCTCATCGGTGACAAGCCCATCAAGGCGGTGCTTGACCCGTACAATCCCACCGGCTCGACCATCCACGTCAACTTCAACACGTCGAAGGAGGACCGCTGGGAGACGGACGCCCGCCGCTGTCATATCAACTGGGTCATCCTCGACAGCGACTGGGAGGCGGAGTTCTGCCGCGTGGCGGAGGCCCATCCAAAGGTCAGGGCCTACGTGAAGAACCACAATCTCGGCCTCGAAGTGCCGTACCGCTACGGCTCGGAGAGCCACACCTATCGGCCGGACTTCATCGTTCTCGTGGAAGACGGTCGTGGCCGGGACGATCCGCTGCATCTGGTGGTCGAGATCAAGGGCTACCGCCGGGAAGACGCGAAAGAGAAGAAAGCCACGATGGAAACCTATTGGATTCCCGGTGTAAACCACCTCAAGACATACGGCCGATGGGCCTTTGCGGAGTTTGCCGACGTTTACCAGATTCAGACGGACTTTGAAGCGAAGGTGCAGGCCGAGTTCAACAAGATGATCGACTCAGTCACCACCGGATCGGTGGCTTAGGCACGGGAAGCGATATGGCCAAGAAGACACGCAAGACCAGGACGCACAAGACCATCGAGGCCCTGCGGCACAAGGACGCCTCACGCAAGAACATCCCCACGGCCGAGTTTCAGTCCGTCATGCGGCAGGATGAGCAGAGTCCGATTCGGGTGGCCTACGAACGCCGCAACCGCGACCTCGATCCCCAACTCGTGTGGCGCGGCAAGGATGAGCAGGACTGGTCCGACCTCGTGGTCCATGCCCCGCCGCTGTATATTCAGGAGAAGGTCCATCCCAAGGTGCTTGTTGACGACCTGCTCCGCCAAACCAGAGAACAGGAGTCACAAGCACCCGGCTTTCAGCCTGACCTCTTTGCCGATTTCAACGGCCTGCCCGACCATGCCCGCTCCGCCGAGTACTATCAGCATGAGGCCAACTGGACGAATCGCATGATCCTCGGCGACAGCCTCCAGGTCATGGCGTCCCTTGCCGAGCGTGAGGGCCTGCGCGGCCAGGTCCAGTGCATCTACATGGACCCACCCTACGGCATCAAGTTCAATAGCAACTTCCAGTGGTCCACCACCAGCCGCGATGTCAAGGACGGCAAGGCCGACCACATCACCCGCGAGCCCGAGCAGGTCAAGGCCTTTCGCGACACCTGGCGTGACGGCATCCACAGCTACCTCACCTACCTCCGCGACCGGCTCACCGTCGCCCGCGATCTCCTCACCGATTCCGGTTCAATCTTCGTCCAGATCGGCGATGAAAATGTCCATCGCGTCCGGGCGCTGCTCGACGAAGTGTTTGGGGAAGCAAATGCCATCTCTTTGATCTCTTACCCAACGTCAATCGGCCTCGGTTCGCAATTCGTTGAAAACGTCAATAATTACATCGTTTGGTACGTGAAGAACAGAGAAGCGGCGAGCGGTAAATGCCGACAGCTTTTCAAGGTTCTTGAGCGGGGCGAGTCCGGTGCAACGCGCTACTCAAAGATTCTCAGTGCCGACCTGCATGTTTATGACGTGTCTCGTCTAAGTGAGTCCGAACTTGCGAATATGGTTGAAATGGGAGGCCGCTTCTTCACCGACCAGGGGCTTACTTCGCGATCCCCATCCTCCACCACAATGTACGAGTTCATTCATGAAGGACGCGGATACCGACCGACTGCTGGAGGATGGCGGACTTCGGAAGCAGGTATGAAGAGGGTTCAACTCGCTGATCGAGTCTTGAGAACAGCCTCAAAGCTTCGCTTTCGAAAGAACTTCGGCGATTTCGGCGCACTTTCTATGACTAACAATTGGGATGACGTATCGGGAGGAATACAAACTCGAAATGACCCAAAGGTCTACGTGGTGCAGACAGCCGCAAGCATCATTCAACGCTGTATTCTGGTGGCCACCGACCCCGGCGATCTCGTGCTCGACCCGACCTGCGGTTCCGGCACCACCGCCACCGTCGCCGAGCAATGGGGACGCCGCTGGATCACGATTGATACCTCGCGCGTGGCGCTGGCCCTGGCCCGCGCCCGCATCATGGGCGCACGCTATTCGTATTATCTTCTGGCCGATTCCCGCGACGGACAGATCAAAGAGGCCGAGGTTAGTGGCACGGAACCGAGTTCGCAGCCTGTACACGGCAACATCCGCCACGGCTTCGTCTATGAGCGCGTGCCGCACATCACGCTCAAGTCCATCGCCAACAACACGGAAATCGACGTTATCTGGGAGAAGTGGCAGGAGACGCTTGAACCGCTGCGCGAGAAGCTGAACGCCTCCCTCAAGAAGACCTGGCAGGAATGGGAGATTCCACGCGAGGCCGATGCGAAGTGGCCGGACGCAGCGAAGAAACTGCACGCCGAATGGTGGGAGGGGCGTATCTCTCGGCAGAGGGAGATCGACGCTTCCATCGCCGCCAAGGCCGAGTTTGAATACCTTTACGACAAACCCTACGAGGACAAGAGCAAGGTCCGCGTCGCCGGTCCCTTCACGGTCGAAAGCCTCTCGCCGCATCGCGTCCTGGCCGTTGACCATGACGATGAATTGATCGACCCAAACAAGGCGGCAGGAAGGACCGACGACGAGGCGGACTTCGCACAGATGGTCCTGGAGAACCTCAAGATCGCGGGCGTCCAGCAGGCCCACAAGGAAGACAAGAT
>DDXG01000132.1 GCA_002347125.1 Phycisphaerales bacterium UBA2266 | reverse complement strand
AGGAAGAAGCCACCGACGCAGGCGGCCCCAACCAACGCAATACACACGACGAAAAACGAACGACGGCCATCGCCGCCACTGCAGCCGCCCCCTCCCGCCTGTGTCCGGCCCGACACAGAAGACTAACACGTGCGGCCGCGACCTTCAAGGATACGAAATACTACGGAAAAACGCCTCTGGCCCCTTGACTTGGCCCCGTGAGGGGTATATCATGAATGTATTGTGTTTCTATTGTCGGCCTCGTACTGTGGAGGTGTCGTCATGGCCAGACGAAGGGCATTCACGCTGATTGAACTTCTGGTTGTTATCGCTATCATCGCGGTGCTGATGGCCATTCTCATGCCCGCACTGCAGAAGGCCAGAAAGCAAGCCAGGGAGATCATCTGCCGCAACCACCTCCGCCAGTACGGCGTCGCCGCCCGGCTCTACATCGACGACAGCGATGGCGTCATGCCCTATTCGTTCACATGGCTCTACAAGGATGGCGGCAGGGGATGCCGCTGGCACGATGCCACCAAGAACCTCCAGGCCAACCCCTCCCTGGGTGGCACCCTCTGGCCCTATCTGAAGGCGGCCGACATACATCTGTGTCCCGATTTTGACGTGATGGCCAGAACGATTCTCGGCGATCATGCCAATTGCGGTATCCCCATGGAGCCGCAACACGGTTATGTCATGAACTCCTACCTCCACGGGGATGCCTGGAACTACGTTCCCGATCCGCATAAACTGGCCATCCGGGACACAAAGAGGGAGTCGCAGGTCAAGAACCCATCCGGGGTGGTGTTCTTCTCCGAAGAGAATACCTGGTCGATTCCAAACTTCAACGGCACGGGAGTTCGACTCAGCAGCGTGGGGATCAACGACAACAATCTCCGACCTGTGCCCAATGGCACGACCGACTGTTTCGGGACACACCACAGGGCGCCCGTTTCAAAGCCGGACATGGGACTGTCCAACGCCGTCTTCGTGGACTCGCACGTCGAGATGGTCTCGGCCAGCAACCCCCTGGGCCCCCCCGGCAACACCTTCATCCTGTGCTGGCCGGGCGGCGCTCCCATACCCACCTGGTAGTAGGATAGCACGCCCGCCATTCGAGCGGCCTCTGCGGCCTGCGCGCCGCGGACGGTGATATCAATCGTTCACCGCACGCGCCGCAGTCCCCGTATCCGCCGTCCCATGACCACCAGCACGGCCCCCATGCCCATCGTCAGCGGCCCTTCCAGCACCGTCCACCACAACGGCAGCCGCAGCGCCGCATCGAACACCGTCACCGCCAGCCCCCCGACGACCGCAATCCCGCCGAAGAACCGGATGAGTTCCCGATACCGCATCACATCGCTCGACATGAACAGCAGCAGCGCCCCGAGCACCGCGTACATCGCCGACAGCGTCCGAATCAGGTAGCTCGCCACCGGCGTATACTCCAGCGTCCCAAGCCCCATCCGTGCATGGATCGCCACGATCCACCCGAACGGACAGAACACGAACACCAGCGCCCCCAGCATCGCCACCCCCGTCGCCCGCAACACAAACAACACAATCGCCCGGTTACTCAAAGCAACCTCCTGTCACTATCAACCATCCCTGTCAAACACCGCCAACTGCTCACTTGCCCTTCAAGTGCTTATCCGCGAAATCCATATACCGTTGCCAGTCATACTCCGTCAGATCATGCCCGCCCGTGCGCACATGATACCCGATCCGACCGATCTGCACGGGCGAATCGAGCCCCGGCATCTCCTCGACCCCCAGCCCCTTGTCGCCGAATAATTCGTACACCGCACTGGCATGTTTCGCCGCCAGGAACTCCCCCCGCGGGTCCGCCCACAGGTCCTTGTCCGCGCTGGCCACGTATACCGACCGCGGCGCCGCCAGCGCAATCAGCTCGTGCTGATCCACCGGACAGGCCCCCTCATTGTCGTTGTACTTCTTGAAGTTCTCACAGAACCAGTGCGGGAAGCTCGTATTGATCCGCTTGACGGTCTCCCCGTAGGCCCGCCGGCTCAGCGCCGCTCCTCCACAGCCCGAGTCGTTCGAGACCACCATCGCAAACCGCTCATCCTCCGCCCCGGCCCACAGCGAGGTCTTGCCCAGCCGCGAATGCCCCACGACAATCACACGCTTGGCGTCGATCTCCTTGTCCGTTTCAAAGTAGTCCACCGCCCGGCTCAGGCCCCACGCCCAAGCCGCAATCGAGCCCCACGCATCGGCCGCTCGTCCGGCAGGGGGGTCGAACGCCGCATGAACCCCATTCTTGAATCCATCGTGGAAGTCCGGGTCGATATCCCCATAGTAGATGGTCGCCAGGCCGTACCCCCGTTCCAGAATCGCCTCAATGGGAAATCGCGACGCCGCCTTGCCCCGCGACGCCTCCGTCGCCCGGTTGTTCTCCACACCGTCCCGACTGTCCGCCACCCAACTGCTCGCCAGCCGGATCGCCGGGTCCGCGTTGACCGCGTGGTTGCCCTGGAAGTTCAGCAAGACAAATGTCGGTACCGGCCGCCGCGCCTTGACCGGCAGATAGATCAGCACATCCATCCCCGGCCCATCCGCCTGGCCCGTGAAGTTCACCCGCACCTGTTTGCGCCGGGCCTTGCCGCCCAGCGCATCGTCGGCCGACTCAAAGACCTCGAACGTCATCCCATCCGGCCGACCCACCGGCGCCCGCCCGTACACATGCTCCCGGAACAGCTCCAGCACCTGGGCCCGCCGCCTCTGCCGCCACATCCGCCGATTCTCCACCTTCGTCCCATCATTGCACACCAGTGGGTCCGGCAGCGTGTAATCCGGCACCTTCGCCTCATCATGATTCGTATCGGCCCGCCCTTGCTTGACCAATTCCGGGTCCGCCTTCCAACCTGCATCCGCGATCCCAACCATGCAACCCACTCCGACCAGAACGCCGACCATCCAGTGACCAACCATTGCCGTGCCTCCTTAAATTGACCAATGGCCCCCATTCTACCGGCCGCCCAACCCAAAGACAACGCACAATCCCTCCACGTACCACGGGCATCCCGCCCGTGTATCAGTTCTTTCCACCCGCTGTCGGCCACCCGGCCACACCGTAGTCCGGACCCAGTGCATCCGGTGCGGATGGATGGCTGCCTTTCGCGAAGCGAGGAGCTGGCTCGATCCGGCCCTTGCCTTTCCCGAACTGGCCTCGGGACCGCCCCGACGCAATACGCACCACAAAGTACGAAATACGAACGACGAAATAC
>DDXG01000040.1 GCA_002347125.1 Phycisphaerales bacterium UBA2266 | reverse complement strand
GCCGGTGGGCCCGAGGAACAGGAAGGTGCCGATGGGGCGGTTGGGGTCGTGCAGGCCGGCGCGGTTGCGGCGGACGGCGTTGCAGAGGGCGGCGACGGCCTCGTCCTGGCCGACGACGCGCTGCCGGATGCGGTCCTCCATTTCCATGAGGCGCTGACGCTCGCCGGTGAGCAGGCGCGAGACGGGGATGCCGGTGGACTTGGAGACGACCTGGGCGATGAGTTCCTCGGTGACTTCATTCTGGAGGAGCGTGTGCTTTTGGGCGTCGGCCAGGGCGGCTTCCTTCTGCTGGAGTTCCTTGCGGAGGTTGGCGAGGGTCTCGTACTTGAGGCGGGCGGCTTCTTCGAGGCGGCCCTGCCGCTGGGCCTGGTCGAATTGATTCTGGGCCTGGTCGATGTGCTGCTTGAGGTCCTTGATGGCGTCGATGTCGCCTTTCTCGGATTCCCATTGGGCGGTGAGTTCATCGTCCTTGCGCTGGAGTTCAGCGAGTTGCTTTTCGGCGGCTTCGAGGCGCTTTTTGCTGGCGGGGTCGGTTTCCTTGCGGAGGGCCTCGCGTTCGATGCGGAGTTGGACGATTTTACGTTTGAGCCGATCGAGTTCGGCCGGCAGCGAGTCGTTCTCGATGCGGAGGCGCGAGGCGGCCTCATCGATGAGGTCGATGGCCTTGTCGGGCAGCCAGCGGTCGGTNNTCGGTGATGTAGCGGTTGGAGAGCGTTGCGGCCGCAACCAGGGCCGAATCGGTGATGCGGACGCCGTGGTGGGCGTCGTAGCGGTCCTTGAGGCCGCGGAGGATGGCGACGGTTTCTTCAACGGTGGGCGGATCGACGGTGATGGGCTGGAAGCGGCGTTCGAGGGCGGCGTCTTTCTCGATGTGCTTGCGGTATTCGTCGATGGTGGTCGCGCCGATACAGCGGAGTTCTCCGCGGGCCAGCGACGGCTTGAGCAGATTGCCCGCGTCGACAGCGCCTTCGGCGGCGCCGGCGCCGACGACGGTGTGAAGCTCATCGATGAAGAGGATGATCTGTCCCTCGGCGGCGACGACCTCCTTGATGACGGCCTTGAGGCGGTCCTCGAATTCGCCGCGGAACTTGGTCCCGGCGATCAGCGCGCCCATGTCGAGGGCGATGATGCGTTTGTCGCGGAGGCCCGCGGGGACATCACCGGCGTTGATGCGCTGGGCGAGGCCTTCGACGATGGCGGTCTTGCCGACGCCAGGTTCGCCGATGAGGACGGGGTTGTTCTTGGTGCGGCGGTTGAGGACCTGCATGCAGCGGCGGACCTCTTCATCACGGCCGATGACGGGGTCGAGCTTGCCCTTGCGGGCCATATCGAGCAGGTCGATGCCGTAGCGTTCCAGGGCGCGGTATTTTTCCTCGGGGTTGGCGTCGGTGATCTTCTCGCCGCCGCGGATGTCCTTGAGGGCGTCGCGGATCTTGTCGGCGGTGATGGAGTTGAGGCTGAGGACTTCCTTGGCGTCGCTATCGACGTCGGCCAGTGAGAGCAGGAGGTGTTCGACGCTGAGGTACTCATCGCCCATCGCATCGGCCTTGTTCTGGGCGTCGAGGACGACACGGCTGAGCGCCGGATCGGGCATGAGCTGGCTGCCGGGGGCGTTGCCCTGCGGCAGTCGCTTGAGTTCGGCCTCGGTCATTTCACGGATGCGTCCGGGGTTGGCGCCGATCTTCTTGAGGATGCCGACGGTCAGACCCTGCTCGTCGCCGCACAGGGCCGCCAACAGGTGCAGCGGTGTCAGGACCGTATGCGAGCGGGCCATCACGAGCTGCTGGGCCGTTGCGAGGGCTTCCTGGGCCTTCAGTGTGAATTTGTCGAATTTCATGGGCAAAACCTCAGTTGGGACTCACGACTCATGACGCACGACGCATGACACAGGACTCAAGGCCTAAGATCCGATATCCAAAGGCACACGGTCGTTGTCTGCCTGCACGCCGTAGAGTATACGGTGCAAACGATGTGCCGGGGCGGCGGATGTTGCGTAAGTGCTGAAAAGCAAAGGCTTTATGCCGTGGCCGGGCGGGGCGGTCATGCCAAATTGGCAGGGGGGCGGGGCGATTGAAACGATCCGGTGCGTTCTGCCCGACCCGGCACACGGGTTGGGCCCTTTACACGGCGGCGGCCGGGAAACGGGCGGTGAATCGGTCGAGAAGTTGGAGCAGGTCGTCGGGCAGGCGGCTGCGCGTTTCGGAGATGATGGACGGGGGGACGCCGTAGTGGGCCTGGGCGACGGCGCCGGTGATACAGGCGAGGGTGTCGCTGTCGCCGCCGAGGGAGACGGCCTTGCGGATGGCGTCCTCGAAGGCGTCGGATTCAAAAAAGGCAATGAGAGCCTCAGGGACGGTTTGCCGGCAGGACTCATTGAAGACGTAGCCGGGTCTGATTTGGTCCAGAGTGCGGTCCAGGTCGTATCCGAAGCGGGCGGTGATTTCACTCCTTATGGCGTGCTTATCGGCGCCCATCCGGGCGAGATAGACGGCCAGCGCCGTTGCCTGTGCGCCCTTGACGCCCTCGGGATGGTTGTGAGTGACGGCGGCGCTGTTTCGGGCCTCGGCAAGGACTTCTTCGATGGAGTTGAAGGCGAAGCCGATAGGGCTGACGCGCATGGCCGAGCCGTTGCCCCAACTGTTGTAAGGTCGGGGTTCGGCCTCGTAGATCCAGTGGATGAAGCGGCCGCCATAGCCGGCATCGGGGTACCGGCGGCCGTAGGATTGGTAAAGGCGGGTGTAGTCACCGCCCGTGAGGATGGCTTCGGTTGTGGCGACGGTCAGAACGGTGTCGTCGGTGAAACGGGACTCGGGCGAGAAAAGAGGGAAGTCCGTGGTCTTGATGGGATCAAATTCGTAGGGTGAACCGATAATGTCTCCCGCGATGGCGCCTATCATGGTCTGGTCTTTCGCATATCGTATGTGCTTTGGGGTCAGTCGGTGCAGCGGTGTTTTCGCAGTTGCCGGCGGAGGGTCTGCGCATCGGGCAGGAGTCGCTGCATTTCGGCCCAGAAGTGAGGGCTGTGGTTCTTGATTCGGGTGTGGAGCAGCTCGTGGAGCAGGACGTAGTCGATGAGTTCGGGCGGCAGGTCAATCAGGCGTGCGTTGAGGGAGATGTTGTTCTTGTCGGAGCAGCTTCCCCAGCGGGTTCTCTGCTGGCGGATGGTCAGGCGGTTGCAGGTGAACCGGTGTCGCCGGGCCAGTTCATTGAGCCGCCCGGCCAGGAGCCGTCCGGCGCGGACGCGGTCGATCGGGTGCATGGGTTTCGGCGGGGCGGTCCGGGGCCGTTGGGCGATGCGTTCGAGGTGCCTGCGGATCCAATGCTGCCTGGAGGCGAGGAATTGCTCGGCGGCCTTGCGGGAGGCGGCGCGAGGAATGGTGACTCTGACGGAGGCGTCGGGCTTGATGGTGATTGAGAGCCGCCGGGCGCGTTTGGAGTGGTGGAACAGGACGTTGCAGCCGAGTTCAGGGACATAAGCGGTTTGCTGTGTTCGAGTTGCCATGGTTCTCGGATTTGCCTGACGGGTGGATGGCCTTATCTGACGAACACGTCGATCTGGTGGGGGCCTTTGGTGTCGTTTTCTGTCTGGATTGCGGCGGTCAGGCGTAGGTTGCCTTCTTCTATTCCAACGGATTTGAAGGTGTATTCGGTTCGGCCCTTTTGAGCGGAAGTTTCGATCCTCCTGCCGGACAGGTCGAGGATAAGCGTGGCGTCGGCGGGCAGGGCGGGGAATCGCAGGTGGATGTCGTATTCGGCGGACCGGGCGGCGTAGAGTTCCCAGTAGCCGTTGGAGTCGCCGGCCCAGGGGCTGCCTTTGGCGTGCCGCCAGTCCTGGCGGGTCAGGGTGGTGGGGTTCTCGTGGGGCGTGCCAATGTGGATGCGGGGCGGGGCGTAGTTGTCGGGGCGGGTGGCGCCGACGTCCTTGAACCAGGCCTCGTAGCGGGTTTTCAGGTCCCCGACGATGTCGGGGTGTTGGGCGGCGACGTCGTTGGTCTCGTACGGGTCGGCGGCCATGTCGTAGAGTTCGAATTCGGGCTCGCCGATCAACTGCTCGCGGTTGAAGCCGGAGGCATTGAGGAGCTTCCACCGTTGTGTACGGGCGGCGAAGTGGTGGTAGAGGACGGGATTGTCGCCGCGGTGGGACTGGATGACGATCATGCGGTCGGGCCAGTCCACGTTACGGCCGCAAAGCAGGGGCAGGAGGCTTCGGCCGTCGAGTTTGAGGTCGGCGGGTTTCTGGACGTTGCACGCCTCCAGGAGGGTGGGCAGCAGGTCGATATGGGCGGCGATGCGGTCGGATGTGCGGCCGGGCTCGACGGCGCGGGGCCAGCGGACGAAGAAGGGCGAGCGGATGCCGCCTTCGTGGACGTCGGACTTGTTGCCCTTGAACCCGGCGACGTAGCGGCGGGTGTTGGGGCCGTTGTCGACCATGAAGATGACGATGGTGTCGTCGGCCAGATGGAGGGCGTCGAGCTTGTTGAGCAGGCGGCCGACGTTCTGGTCGATGTTCGTGATCATGGCGAAGATGCGGGCGTGGGTGTCGAGGTTGGCGGTCTTGGGGAGCTTGTGGCCCTTGTCCTGGGGGAAGCGGCCGTTGGACAGGTCCATCTGTTTGTACTGTTCGAGCAGTTCGTTCGGGACATCGTCGAAGGGGCCGTGGGGGGCGTTGGTGGGGATGTAGGCGAAGAAGTTCCTGCCGGCGGCGGCGGATTTCTCCATCCAGGCCAGGGCATGGTCGAAGTAGATGTCGGTGCAGTAGCCCTTGAAGGGCTTCAGTTGGCCGTTGTGGGAGAGGATGGGGTCGGTGTACTTGCCCTCGCCGCCGGGTGGGTCGGAGGGCTGGCCGATGCCGCCGCCGCGATGGACGAGGGATTCGGTGAAGCCCTGCTCGGTGGGGCGCAGGGGGTAGTTGTCGCCGAGGTGCCACTTGCCGAAGATGCCGGTCTCGTAGCCGGCGTCGCGGAGCAGTTCGGCGAGGGTGGTCTCGCCGGGGTCCATCATGGCCCGGCCGACGAAGGTGTCGATGGCGCGGGTGCGGTAGTTGTAGCGGCCGGTCATCAGGCAGGCGCGGGTGGGGGCGCAGACGGGCGAGACGTAGAAGTTGCTCATGGCGGCGCTCTGGGCGGCGAGGGCGTCGATGTGGGGGGTCTTGATCACGGGGTTGCCGGTGGCGCCGAGGTCGCCATAGCCCTGGTCGTCGGTGATGATGAGGACGATGTTGGGACGAGGGGTGTTTTCGGCGGGGTGTCGGTCCTTGCCGAAGGCAGGGGCCGGGGCGAGCCATCCCTTCGCAGCGCGAAGGGCTGCCACTGCTGTGAGGGCCTTGAGGAGTTGGCGTCGGGATTGAATCTTCTCAGTCATAATCGCACGCTGATTCACAAAGTTGTTAGCCACAGATTTCAGGGATTACACAGATTATTGAACCACGGACCCACGCGGATTCGCATGGATTTGATTCAGGGATAATGGGTTCTTATCTCGTGATTCGATTTCGTCGAGCAGGGGGTAGGGGTAGACGACCTTCTTCGCGCCCTGGTAGGACTCGTGGGTGTAGAAGATGGGGTTGGTCTCGGCGGGGTCGAGGCGATAGCTGGGGATGGTGATGCCCTCCTGCCAGACTTTGACCTCGGCGCGGACGGGCGGCAGGGTCAGGGCCGACAGCAGAAGCATGGCGATGCATCCGCGTCTTGCGTTCACGTTCAATCTCCTTGTACGGGCGGCACGGGGCGATGGGTATCATACATGAAACGCGCATTGCTTGCCAGATGCGGCTGAGAACTCAAAACTGAAAACCCAAAGCCAAAGCTGAAAGCCCAAAGCCCGCATCCGCCAGGGGCGAAACCTGAAATCCGAAACCCGAGACAAATCCAAGGCGCGAAATCCCAGTGTCCAAAACGCTGTTGCTGTTCGGATGGGCCGTTTCGGGTTTTGAGGCTCTGCTCGTTCGCGCTCGTTTCGGTTTTTGGGTTTCGTGCTTGTATCGAGGTTTCGGATTTCGTGCTTCGGATTTCGAGTCTGCCGGGTGGGGCGGCTTTTTTCACAAAATGTGAAAAAATTCTGAAAAAAGGTATTGACACAGGGGGGGGGG
>DDXG01000006.1 GCA_002347125.1 Phycisphaerales bacterium UBA2266 | reverse complement strand
GGGTTCTGTCATATTCGAAGGCAGGGCGATCACCCGCCTGCCCATGTACCGCCGCGCGCGCCTCGGCATCGGGTACCTCTCCCAGGAGCCCAGTATCTTCCAGCGACTCAGCGTCCGAGACAACCTCCTGGCCATCCTCGAGACCATGTCGCTGACCCGCGCCGAACGCGTCCGCCGGGCCGCCGCGCTCATCGACCGTTTCGGCCTGCGCGAGGTCGCCAACAGCCACGGGCGATTCCTCTCCGGCGGCGAACGGCGAAAGCTCGAAATTGCCCGCGCCATGGTCACGGAACCGTCGCTGATCCTGCTCGATGAGCCTTTCAGCGGCGTGGACCCCATCGCCGTGCAGGACCTCCAGCACGAGATCCGCCGGCTGGTCGCCTCGGGTGTGAGCATCCTGATCACCGACCACAACGTCGAACGCACCCTCGAGGTCGCCGACAAGGCCTACATCATCGACCACGGAACGGTCCTGGCCGAAGGCCCCCCCGCCGAGATCATCAAGAACGAGACCGTCCGAAAAGCCTACCTCGGCTCCACCTTCACAGGCGACGAATTCGACTGACGGAAGGGGTCCGGTGCATTTTTTGGCGTCGTCCGGCGACTGCGATACAGAAAGGGCCTGCGCCCCCGGGCTGGTGCAAAAAATGTACCGGACCCCTTTAATTCCCTTTGATTCGCCCAGACGGCGGACTTTTCTGGAAATGGAGGCTTGATTTGCGGGGCGTTTTCGGGTATAATACGCACCGCGCGAAGGAGTCCTGTGCGGCGGTATATCGCGTGATATTGCGTGTCGGCGAATGACTTGGAGGACTGGGCCATGAGGAAATGGGCGATCATTCCGTGTGCGGTACTGGCAGCGGCGGCCGGCGTGGTGCGGGCGTCGGGTCCATCGGATGCGGACAACCTCGGTGCGCCGCCTATGCAGGACCTGGCACGGCTGTGCGGGGACTGGCTGTCGGAAGCGTCTGATGCGAATGCGGCCAATCCCGCGGACTGGACGGGCGATGGGGTGGTGAATCTGGCGGATTTTGCGGTTCTGGCGGGGTGGGCGGCGGGCTTGGCGCCGGATGGCGAGCCCGTGGGTGAGGCTGCGACCGGGGAGGGTGGCGGGCCGTGGGAGGAGCTTTCCTATCTGCCGGGTGGGGTATTTGAGATGGGCGATGGCCTGGGCGATGGCTGGGCCGATGAGCGGCCGGTGCATTCCGTGACGGTGGACCCGGTGCGGATGGGCCGGTGCGAGGTTACGAACGGGCAATACTGCGAGTTCCTCAATTCGGCGCTGGGGCAGGGGCTGATTGCGGTCAGCGGCGGCGTGGTCTATCAGGCGGGCCGGGGGCAGGAGTATCCGTATTGCGACACGTCGGCGGCCGGTCGCCACAGTCAAATCGACTTTGCGGCTGGGCTGTTCAGCGTCCGCAGCAAGGGCGGACGGGGTATGGCGGATGATCCGATGGTGGCGGTCAGTTGGTACGGCTCGGCCGCGTACTGCAACTGGATGAGCGTGCAGGAGGGTTTCGAGCAGTGCTATGACCCGGTTACGTGGGAGTGCGATTACAGCAAGGACGGCTACCGATTGCCGACGGAGGCCGAGTGGGAACATGCGGCTCGCGGCGGGATGGCCGCGCAGCGTTTCCCCTGGGGTGACGGCATCACGCATCAGCGGGCAAACTACTGGAGCTATGCAGGCCATGCATACGATGTCAGCACGACTAGGGGCTATCATCCCTTGTGGAACGACGGGATCGAGCCGTACACCTCACCGGTGGGCAGCTTCCCAGCGAATGGATTCGGATTATACGACATGGCGGGCAACGTCTGGGAGTGGTGCAACGACCGGTATGCGGTAGCGCCGTACAGTTCCTTGCGGGTCAATAATCCAAGAGGCCCGGCTGATGGTCGCTATCGCGTGGTGCGAGGCGGCTGCTGGGACAGCGGTGCGGCGACCTGCCGCGTCTCCTTCCGCTACGGATCAAGCGGCCTGTACCCGGGCTTTCGCTCGCACACCGGCGGCTTTCGCATCGTCCGGCGCACGGACCGGTCCGGTGAGTTTGCCGTGGTTCCCGGCGGCACATTCATGATGGGCGACGCGATTGGCGGGAGTAACTACTATGAACGCCCTGCCCATAACGTGACGGTGAGTTCGTTTCGGATCGGCAGGCATGAGATTACGAACGAGCAATTCTGTGACTACCTCAATTTCGCGCTCAGTCAAAGTCAGATCACGGTCATCGATGGTATGGTCTACAAGTCGGAATCCGGGCGTAGCTACGAGTATTGTTGCACGTCGACCTTCAGCTCCCACAGTCAGATTTCCCACAGCGGGAACTCCTTCAGTGTTAGGACGAAGGGTGCGCGGCATATGGCCAACGATCCAATGGTACTGGTAACATGGAATGGTGCAGTGGCCTACTGCAACTGGCGTAGCGAGATGTCAGGGAAGGAGCTGTGTTATGATAGCAGGACTCTAGAACCGATTTACCCGCTGCGGAATGGATTCCGGCTGCCGACCGAGGCGGAGTGGGAGTATGCGGCTCGGGGCGGGCTCGCAGGCAAACGCTTTCCTTGGGGGGACACCATCACGCAGGAACAGGCCAACTACTACAGCACCGGGCATCCGGACTACGACGTCAGCTGGACCCACGGCCGCCATTGGCAGTGGGATGATGGGATAATGCCCTGCACATCGCCTGTAGGGAGCTTTCCCTGCAACGGGTACGGACTCTGCGACATGGCTGGTAATGTTGATGAGTGGTGCAATGACTGGTGGGGGCCATATGGCTCAACGCCACAAGTAGACCCGACGGGACCTAGAGCCGGTACCTATCGTAGCCACCGGGGCGGAAACTGGCTGTACTTCGGAGAGGGCGGTGCCTATGTGTGCCGGGTGACGTCGCGAATGTACAGCCCGCCATCCTCTCGGGGCGATTACCTGGGCTTTCGAGTAGCGCAGAACTTCTAAGCCCGTGTGGGCTGCGTTCTCTGTTGGCGTCTCTGCGCCGGCGGACATAGTGGATTTCGCAGAGTGAGAACGTGTGCCACAGGCAGGTGCAACGATGTGGACCCGTACATTCGCAGGGGTGACAAGGGGGTGTTGGCGGGACGGGTAATCAACGTGGATGCTCAGGGGTGGGGTTTGGTGCGGGCGGGGTCGTGAGGGGTGAGTTTCTTGGCCTTTTCGGTCAGGAAGGCGCGTTTCTTCTTTTTGGAGTCCATGAGGACGAGTTCGGGCAGTTCCTTGAGCTCGCGGAGCTGGTCTCGCAGCATGGCGGCCTTCTCGAATTCCAGGGCCATGGCGGCGTCGAGCATTTCCTGTTCGATCTGGGAGGCCAGTTCGATCTTGTCGTACTCGGCCGGGCCCAGACGGATGGCCTCGCGGGCGGTCTTGCGGGCCTTGATCTGCTCGGTGAGGCTGTTGCGGATTTCCTTCTTGATGGTCTCGGGCGTGATGCCGTGCTCGGTGTTGTAGGCCAGTTGGATGCGGCGGCGCCGCTGGGTCTCGTCGATGGCATTGCGCATCGAGGGCGTCACCTTGTCGCCGTAGAGAAAGACCGTGGCGTTGACGTTGCGGGCGGTACGGCCGATGGTCTGGATGAGGGAGACCTGGCTGCGGAGAAAACCCTCCTTGTCGGCGTCGAGGATGGCCACGGCCGAGACCTCCGGCAGGTCCAGTCCCTCGCGGAGCAGGTTGACGCCCACGAGCACGTCGAACTCGCCGTGGCGCAGGTCACGGAGGATCTCGATGCGCTCCAACGTATCGACCTCGCTGTGCAGATACCGGCAGCGGAAGCCGCGCTTGGTCACATAGGACGAGAGGTCCTCGGCCATGCGTTTGGTCAGGGTGGTCACAAGGACACGTTCTTTGGCGGCAACGCGTCTCTCGATCTCGCCCAATAGGTGCTCGACCTGATGGGCCGCGGGCAAGACGAAGATCTCCGGGTCGAGCAGGCCGGTGGGACGGATGATCTGCTCGACGACCTCGCCGCCGCACTTTTCCATCTCGAACGGGCCGGGCGTGGCCGAGACGAAGATGACCTGCGGCCACATCCGCTCGAATTCCTCGAAGCGAAGCGGGCGGTTGTCCATGGCGCTGGGCAGGCGAAAGCCGTGGTCGACGAGAACCTGCTTGCGGCTGCGGTCGCCGGCCGACATGGCCCGGAGTTGCGGGACCGTTACGTGCGATTCGTCGATGAACAGCAAAAAATCGTCGGGGAAGTAATCGATCAGGGTATATGGCCGCGAACCCGGCGGCAGTTGGGCGAGATGGCGGGCATAGTTCTCGATGCCGCTGCAATAGCCGACCTCCTGCATCATCTCGAGGTCGTACATCGTCCGCGCCTGGAGGCGCTGGGCCTCGAGGAGCTTGGCCTCGGCCCGGAAGTCGTTGAGGCGCTGTTCCAGTTCGGCGCGGATGCTCGCCACGGCCGTACTGATGCGGTCCGGGGGCATGATGTAGTGCTGGGCCGGGTAGATGAAGACCTGGTCCTCGACGGCCAGCGTCTCGGAGGAGACCGGATTGATGTAGGCGATGCGCTCGATCTGGTCGCCGAAGAACTCGATGCGAACGGCGAAGGATTCGTAGGACGGCTGGACCTCGACGACATCCCCGCGGACGCGGAACGTGCCGCGCTCGAAGGCGATGTCGTTACGGGCGTATTGGATGTCGGCCAGGCGCCCGAGCAGTGTGTTCCTCTCAATGCAGTCGCCGACGCGGATGCCCACGACGGAGGCCTTGTAGTCCTCGGGCGAACCCAAACCAAAGATACACGAGACGGAGGCGACCACGATGCAGTCGCGGCGGCTTGAGAGGCTGGTGGTGGTCGACAGCCGCAGGCGGTCCAGATCGCTGTTGCGGGAGGCGTCCTTCTCGATGTAGATATCGCGCTGGGGGATGTAGGCCTCGGGCTGGTA
>DDXG01000367.1 GCA_002347125.1 Phycisphaerales bacterium UBA2266 | reverse complement strand
CAGGCCGGTCGACGCCGAATCCAGACAGGCCTACCGGCGCGAACAGCAGGAGACGAAGCTGCTCGCCGTACCGCAATAACCCCTTCCCACACTTGCACACCGAGCCGGCCGGGCGTATGATGGGCCGTATCGGGCGCGTGCAG
This sequence comes from Phycisphaerales bacterium UBA2266, assembly GCA_002347125.1. Taxonomy (GTDB): domain Bacteria; phylum Planctomycetota; class Phycisphaerae; order Sedimentisphaerales; family Anaerobacaceae; genus UBA2266. The sequence goes on along the minus strand of DDXG01000367.1, from coordinate 4,185 downwards.
CGCGTCCGGCGGTCGACGGCGACGCGCCGACGGCGGCTTTGATGTCTTTTGCCCGGAGGCATGATATGTGCAGCGGCAGCCGGTGTCCCCTCAAGTGTGACGGTTCTCATGGAATATCGCGCAGGGATTTCCTCCGCGGGTCGGCGGGCGTTGCGGCCGCCTCGGTCCTGCTCGGCGGGTGCGGCTCGATGATGACCGAGCCAGGGGCCGCGGCCAGTCCGATCCTCCCCTGCGGCCCGGCGTCGAGGTGCACGCCGAAACTCAGGGCGGCATTCGTGCGGCGGCAGGAGGAGTACGGCATGCTCTGGCCGGGCGCCGTCTATGACGGGCAGGCGGCGCGGGCCATGTACACCGAGAAGATCACCGCCACCGCCGAGCGGCTCGGGGCGTCGCTCGATATGCGGCCGGAGCCCATCTACAGCCTCGCCGAGGCCGAGGCCTGGATTGCCGACGCCGAAAACGCCAAAGCCGACGGGCTGTTCCTCGTCGTGCTGGACCGCCAGAAACACGCCTGGCCGACCGCCCAGAAGGTGGCGGCCAGCCCCATCCCCTCGATCTGCTACTCGCCGCTGGGCACGTCTTTTACCACCAACACCATCCACCTGGCCGAGACAACCGGCAACGTCGTCTATTCCACGAACGACTTCGACCAGGCCGCCTACGGTATGAAGATGCTCTGCGCCGCCGCCAAAATGCGGGCGGCGCGCTGCGTCGTAATCAAAGGCGCCCAGCGGACCGAGGGCGTCCTGGGGGACCTGGGCATCGCCCTGCAATACGTCCCGGCCGGCACCTTCATCGAACAGTACAACCGCACGCCCGACTCGGCCGACATCCTGGCCATGGCCGACGACTACATGCGGCGGGCCCGGCGAATCACCGGCGCCACGAGGCAGGACGTCATCAACGGCGTCAAGAGCTACTACGTGGCCGGCGAGATCCTCAAGGCCGAGCAGGCCGACGCCATCACGATGGACTGCCTCGGGGCGCTCGGCAAGATCGACGTATCGCTGCCGTGCATCGCATGGTCGCGGATGAACGACGACGGTATCCCGGCCGCGTGCGAGGCGGACCTCGGCGCCGTCGCCTGCCATATCATGACGCAGTACCTTCTCGACCGCCCCGGATTCCAGCAGGACCCCGTCGCCGACACGGCCGACGACACGCTCATCGGGGCCCACTGCTCCTGCCCGACCCGCCTGAGCGGTTTCGACGGGCCCTGCGAGCCGTTCGACCTGATGCACCACCACGGCTGGCGCGACGCCGTCCCCCGGACGCTCTGGAGGCCCGGACAGGCCGTGACCTGTGTCGATGTCCTGCCGCCGGGCACGGGCGAAAACCCCGGGCCCCAGTCAATCGTGCTGGCCTCTGTCGGGCACGTGTGCGAGAACATGGACGTGCCGCCCAGCGGTGGGTGCGTCGTCTCGGTCAAGGTCAAGTTCGACAGCCCGCAGGAGGTGCTGAGCTTTCCGGGGTTCCACCAGTTGTTCCTCTACGGCGATTACGTGCACGAGCTTGAGGACTTCTGCCGGTTGTGCAACCTCAAGGCGCAGGTCGTCTGAAGGCCGACCGCCGCCGGGCGGATCGGTTTCGCAAAGGCCTCATTGATTTGGAGCCGGGCCATGGACAGGCAATGGAATGTCGAAACGGCGCTTGAGATGGCGCGGTCGTTTCAGCCGGCCGCGGTGCTGGCGGCCGCCGCCGAACTGGACGTCTTCACGAAGCTCGCCGACGGCCCGCGAACCGTCGAGGACCTCACTGCCGAACTCGGAGCCGACGCCCGCGCCGTGGGAATCCTGCTCGACGCCCTGGCCGCACTGCGACTATTGGACAAGACCGCCGACGGTTACACCGCCGGCGCGGAAGTCGCCCGTCTATTCAGCGAGTCGGCCCCCGGCAATCTCCTTCCGGCCGTCCGCCATACCGCCAACTGTATGCGCAACTGGGCGCAACTGGCCCGCGTCGTCATGACCGGTCAACCGGCCCCGCGCGTCCCCAGCATCCGCGGCGAACAGGCCGACCTGGAGGCCTTCATCGGGGCCATGAACAGCTTCTCCGGCCCCATCGCCGACGACGTGGTCGCCCGTCTCAAGCATCTGCCGGCGGCGCACATCCTCGACCTCGGCGGGGCATCGGGAACCTGGACCATCGCCCTGCTCAAGGCCTTTCCCGCCGCCCGCGCGACCATCGTCGATCTGCCCGACGTCATCCCCCTGGCCCAGCAGCGCATCGCCGACGCCGGCCTGTCCGATCGCGTGGCGTTCGCCGCCGCCGACTACCTCCAGGACCCGCTGCCGCGGGGCGCCGACTTCGCGTGGCTAAGCGCCATCCTGCACCAGCACTCGCGGCCGACGGCCCGGCGCCTCTATGAGAAGGTCCATGCCGCCCTGACGCCCGCCGGCCTGCTCGCCATCCGCGACATCGTCATGGAGGATAGCCGCATCGAGCCCCCCGCCGGCGCGATGTTCGCCGTCAACATGCTCACGGCCACGGAAAACGGCGGTACTTATACCTTCGCCGAGTACAGCCAGGACCTCGCCGCCGCCGGCTTCGCCGACATCACCCTCATCCACAAAGACCCCTGGATGAACTCCCTCATCACGGCCCGCAAAGCCTGAGCCGACCCTCGGATTGTCGCGCCTGCCCCAGACTTCGACCCTCGCTTCGCTCGGGCAAAGGGTAAAAGGGATAAAAGCCAAAGTGTTATAAGTCCAGGGCAACACGGAACCCGATGTAGCTGCCGCGACCGTCGGGCCCGCCGCCGCCGCGGTACGCCACGCGGCAGCCGTAGGCGATGCCGTCCCAATAGCCGCCGCGCAGAACACGGGACGAGCCACTCGATGGGCCCGTTGGGTTGCTGGAAGGGCTCGAACTGTAATACGAACTGGAATACCAGTCGTTGCACCACTCCCAGACGTTGCCCGCCATGTCGTACAGGCCGTAGCCGTTGCCTCCGTTTGTCGTCTGGTAACTCGTTGCACTGCCCGGCCAGTTGTATGCGGATTTGTACTTCAACGCCCCGTCGAAAAACCCCACTGGTGATGTGTAAGGATATACCCCGTCGTTCCACAGGGGGTGGTAGCCCCTTGTGGGACCTTTGTCATAGGACAATGAGCTTGAACTGTCGTAGTTGGCCTGCGTGTGATAGATGTCGTTGCCCCAGGGAAAACGCTTGCCTGTCAGCCCCCCGCGGGCGGCGTATTCCCATTCAGCCTCTGTCGCCAGACGCACGCCGTTACGCAGTGGATAGATCGGCAGGAGCGTCGAACTGTCGTAGCAGAGCTGTTTGCCCAACTGCCCGCTCCGCCAGTTGCAGTAGGCCGCGGCCCCATACCATGTTACACACACCATGGGGTCATTGACCATGCTCCTCCCGCCCTTCGTCCGGACGCTGAAGACGCTCCCATCGTATGCGATCTGGCTCCACGAGCTGGATGTGGAGGTGTCGCAGTACGCATAGCTCGTCCCGGAACCGGCCTGATAGACCCTGCCATTTATCACAGCAATCAGACCCTGGCTCCGGGCGGAATTGAGGTAATCGCAGTACTGCTGGTTCGTGATCTCGTACTTGCCCATGTAGAACGAGTCCAGTGTAACGGTATGCACCGGTCGCTCATTGGAGCCGCCTTCGCTAAAACTGTCGCCCATCTGGAATGTGCCGCCGGGGATGAAGGCGAATTCGCACGGGTCGGGCGCCTCCCACAGCCAGTTGTCGCACACAATGGCCACATCCAGCATGTCCACGATGCCGTCGTTGTTGATGTCCGCCGGATTCGCCCCCCGGACGCCGCACACCCACAGACACACCAGCACCCCCGTGGAAACTACCCTCTTGCCTCGCATAACGCACTGCCTCCAATCATCGGTCCTCGCAAGGACATCGTCCGACGCCTCCGCCTCACAAGGAGGCCTCCGACAACGGCCACTATTATACCACAAAAGCCCCACCAAGGCAAGACCTTTTTCGCTGCTAGTAGCACAGTCATCCCGCCCGCCAGTCCCACAGGCGTCAACGTAGCACGGGCATCCTGCCCGTGAGTCCCACGGGCGTCAACGTAGCACGGGCATCCTGCCCGTGAGTCCCACGGGCGTCAACGTAGCACGGGCATCCTGCCCGTGAATCCCACGGGCGTCAACGTAACACGGGCATCCTGCCCGTGAGTACCACGGGCGTCAACGTAGCACGGG
>DDXG01000148.1 GCA_002347125.1 Phycisphaerales bacterium UBA2266 | reverse complement strand
AAGGAGTGGACCAGGCCGCCGGCGGCGTTGTAGAGTTCGATGGTCTCGCCCCAACTGGAGAGATGTCCTTTGTAGTTGCCCTGAACGAACCGCTGCTCGCCGCCTTTGGGGCTCACCGAACGGTTGCGGAACGCATACGCGTCGGGCGTTACATACAAGGTGCCGCCGGAGGGGATAACCGTGCCGGGCTCGAAGGTGTGCTCGACGGCGTTTGCCAGCCTCCAGCCTGTGACGTCAACGGCGTAGGCGTTGGGATTCAACAACTCGATGTATTCCTCATCCTGGTTGTNNTGATCATAGCCGGGATTGTTGATGCTGTGATTGACATACAGATGGTTGCGCCGCCTCACCATATAGGTGGTCTTGATCCAATCCACATTGCTGTTCCAGCTACTGTTTCCCAGTTCGATCTGTGCGGAGCTTCTCAATTCCTCAATCCGCTTCTCGAACTTAAGCTCGCCGGCCGGAGTTCCCGGAGCCTGGAGCAAATCGTCCATAAGGGTTCTCAGCCTGCGCAGATACATCTGGCGAGTCACGGTGTTGTCAAACAGGGCATCGATCAGACCGTTCCACTTGTAATCGATTTTCTGGTGCTCGGAACATCCGTAGAAGGGATGGCTCGGCGAACGTATATCGCCGGGCATATCATTATCGATGCCTGTGACTCCGAAGGTGAGGTCCTTGTCCCAGGGCAGGTACATCCATTCATTGGTACCCCTGGGATTGTTGCGCGGGTCGCGGGTATCGCGGTAACCGTAGTAGTTTTTATGGGTTTGATCGTTATCGTGTATGATAACCGTAGCGGCCCAATACTCGATTATCGCAGGGATATTGATGTTATCGAACATATAAGTAAATCGGCTGCTGCTGTTGGGATGGATGCCGGCGGCCAGGGCCTGCAAATCGCTGTTGTCCTCGTCCAGGCGGGTCTTCTTGCGCGGGACCTGTTCATCGCTGATGTTTCCGCGTGTGAAGTCGGTGTAAAGTTTGTACAGTGCACCGTCGGGATTGAGACCGTTTCGGCGGAGCATATCGCGGTCGGGCTGCTCAACAAAGACTCGGACGGCAAGGTAACTGCCGTTGCGCCGGACATGCATAAGGAATGACAGGCTTGCCGGGACATCGGCATTATAATAGGTTTCCCAGGCCAGAGGCTGGCGAAGGGTTGTCTGGTCCGCTCCCGGTTCGTTGAGGTTTATCTCGTCGGCTCTCGGAATGTCCGGATCGAAGCGGAAGTGATGCCCGTCATTGAATTCGAATTTCCGTCCGTGGGTGGTGTTGGCGCCGCGCAGACGGACGAAGACGTTGTCGTAGAACTCGCCCAGGTAGTACACGCAGGCCCGGGTTCCCGTGCGGGTGCCTTCGGCGGATGTGTTCTGGGTGAAGTACTGGAAGACGGGTAGTTGCGTGTTGATGGTCGGATCGACCACGACCGTGCCGAAATACTCGGGGGAGTCGTCCGGGTCGAGGAACATCGGCGCGCGGGAGGTCGCGCCGCCGGTGTCGACGGCCAGCACATACCAGCGGACCATGTCGCCGTAGGTGTAGGCCGTGGCCGGGATTCGTGCGGTGTAGACGCCGTCGCCGGCCGCGGCGTCCGGGGCGACGCCGTTGTCGGCCATGGGGATGAGGACCTCGGCATTGAAGTCGATCCGATAACCCAGCGTGACGGTGTCGACAGGGTTGCCCGTGGGCGAGACCTGGGCCGTTACGACCAGGCCGTTGCCGTAGGTCGGGGCCGGCGGATTCTCGGTGACTTCGCGGATCGACGGACCCAGATTGGGGATTCCCACATTGTTGCCGGCGCCGGGGGATGGACTGAGGAAGAAACCCTCCACCAGGGACCCGGCGACGTTGCCGGCGGAGAGCCGTTCGGCGGTAAGTCTCGGCAGGACCAGCAGATCCGAACTGCCGGCGCCGTAGTTGAGGCCGTGGATGGCCAGGACGTTGCGGCCGATGCGCAGATGCGAGAGATACTCCTCCGGCAGCGGGAAGTCCACGTAATTGACCGCTTCGCTGTCGTCGTGGCTGAACTCGGCGCCGGATTGCCATGTCGGGGCGACCGGGTCGTTGGCGCCGGTGACCCGGACCGGCTCGTTGAGATAGGCAATGAAGCCATCCTCATATTTCATCTGTAGCATGAGATTCCGCAGGCCGGTCAGGTCGGACAACTCGAAGGCGACACGCACGTAGACCGTGGCGTTGCGGTTACGCATCGCGGCGACGTCCAGGTTCACCAGGCCGGGATAGTCGTATCCCACGCCGGTTCGTCCTTTCAGCCAGCCGGAGTCGTCGAAATCGGGACTGGTCCAGGTCAGACCCAGCGAATCGTTCGTCGGGATCAGGGCCGAGGCCTCGGCGTTTTCGCCGATCAGCTCCTCGGTCGCGGAAGTCGAGGCGCCGGGGGCGGCCAAACCATAGGAGATGCCTGGGAATTGCTCTGGGTAGTTGTACGAATGCACCACCGTACCGCCGGGCCTGAGCAGTGCCAGGTAGCCGGCAGTGCTGCTGATGGCGAAGTCGGTGTGAAGCGGGCCCTCGGGGTCATCGCGGTCCTTGCCCGAGGCAAAGACAATCAGGTGGCCGTCCGGGTTCAGGACGACATCCGGCAACTCCCAGCCCTCTGAGCCCGGCGTGTCGGTGAGCCGCCAGCCTCGCAGGGCTATTGGCGAACCGGTGATGTTTCGCAGCTCGATCCAGTCGGAGGAATCGCCGTCTTCGTCCAGCAGTTCGCCGGAGTCCAGCGGGTGCTTGCTGTTGTTGATGGCCATGAATTCGTTGATGACGACGGCCGGTCCCTCGTGCTGCCAGCGAGCCGCCATAAGCGAGTAGTCGGCCAGGTCGACGCCATCGCGGCCGTTGAGGTCGCCCGGAACGATGGGCATGGAGCCGGACTCCAGGAGCCAGTGGCCGGCCATAATCAGCACGTCCTCCATATCGACGCGGCAGTCCATATTCAGATCGCCGGTTGGGCACATGGACTCAACGACCGCGATGTGGACGGTGTCGGACGCCTCGGTAGCGCCGTCGGTGGCGTACAACTTCAGTGTATAGGACCCGGCGACCGGGGGCAGTTGCACGGTTGGGTCTTCGACATACTGGCTGGGCTCGAAAACAACGTCCTGAGCCGATACCCCGGCCGGAGCGGCCTCCAGCGACCACTCCATCACGAGTTGCTCGGGGTGGTCTCCGTAATATCGAACGCTTGCGTCAAGCGTGACCGTTACGTTCGGCAGAATGGCAATCCGGTCGGGTCCGGCATCGACCTCGGGGGGCCAGCCGCCCGCGGGGACTCCGAGCAATTCGACCTCAGCGACCTGCATACTGTTGGCGCCGCCGGGATTCCTGACGGCCGTGATAAGCAACTCGTAGTGTGTGTAGGCCGTTGTGTTCGTGAACTGGATAGGGGTGACGTTCCTCGTCAGGCGGGGCCACTCCTGGGCCCCCTTGAAATCGGCTATCTCTCCACTGTGAATGAGGGTATAGGGGCCGTTGATGCTCGTGTTGGACCCGGACAACTGGTAGGCGATGGGGTCGCGTTCGGGGGCGTCGTTGGCCGTAGTGAAGGACAGGCCGCCGACAACGGTGCCGGCCTGAGACGGGGTAACACGCAAGCCTGTTGCCTGCGTCTCGCCCTTGAAGTGGAGGTACTTGGTGCCGACATTGTCGTCGATAGCCAGGGGCGGCGCTTCGCCGGCGGGCCAGTCTCCGTCGTTTGGCACACCGACTACGGTATCGCCGGGGCTGGTTACATCGACGGGCCCGGCTGTATCGGCGAGGGCGGCAACGCTCGCAACCGCGGCCCAGGCGGGTCGCCCATGGCCCGTCCGGCAGAAGGACAGGCTCAGAATCACCGCCAGCATCACGCCGGCCGCGGCGCGCGGAATTGGCGAAACCACGCCACGACCGCAAGACGGCAAGGCAAAATGGCGGCTGTTTGCGAGTTTCCCGGATGGGCAGCAGGGCCGGCGGCTGTGCAAAGGGCGATTGTCATTAGTAGGACCCTGGTGCAGACTCTGCATGACACCTCCATCGAAACTACCCTCATTCCGGCGCAACCGACCCCTTTGACCGATACAGGGTGCCTCAATGGAGCCCCGAAGAGCCAAAGACCCAGCATTCTCCTTGGAATTCGACCAACACTATTATACCAAATAGCCGCGGGCTTTTCCAGAGTCTGTTCTGAAATGCAGTCGGCGGGGGGCTCTGCCGGCCCCATCGGCCCGATTTTCCCCTATGCCGCAGCGCCGCCGGATGATAGCCTTGCCTGAGCAACGAAACCGTGGAACAACGGTATGCACCACCGCAGGGCCGGTAGTGAGTCGAATCTGTTGTCTTGGAGGTGCCTATGAAGTCCGGGGATGTGAGTATCCCTCGTCGGAGGTTTCTGGCGGCCGGGGCCCTGACTCTGGCTGGGGCCGCACCGGGGCAGGACGATGCAGTCCGGGCGTCACATCGCGCCTCTTTCACAAGGCACGAGGTCGCCGGCAAAGGCGACGGTTGTCTGCGGGTGGCGGCCTGCCAAATCCTGACCGGCCCGGATGTCGGTAAGAGCACGCAGAAGGTCCTGCAATGGATGGACGAGGCCGCCGCCGACGACGTGGATGTCATCGCCTTTCCGGAGGCATGCCTGTGCGGCTACCAGAGCGGCGACTACTGGAAGTCCGCCCGGGCGGAGGATTTTCGGCGGGGTGAATCAGAGGTAATCAAGGCGTCCAAACGGCTCAACATCGCCGTGGTTCTCGGCACGGTCCATTGGGAGGCAGGGGGCATCTTCAACGACGTGCTGGTCATCGACAAAGGCGGTGTTGTCCGGGGGCGCTACTCCAAGACGCATCTGGCGGAATCATGGCCCGTGCCGGGGCGCGTTCTGCCCGTCTATGAGGTGGCCGGCGTGAAGTCCTGTTTCATCATCTGCCATGATGTCAGGTATCCGGAGCTGGTGCGTCTGCCGGCCGTCGCCGGCGCGCAGATATGCTATTTTTGCAGTCACGAGAGCGGCCTGAAGGAAGAATACAAGCTGTCGGCGTATCAGGCCATGCCCATCGCTCGGGCCACGGAGAACAGCATTTTCTGCGTCATGGCGAACGCCCCAGCCGACCCACAGACACTGGCCGGTTCCCACGGCAACAGCAAGGTGATCCATCCGGACGGCAACGTGCTGGTGGAGGCCGGCTACTTCGAACAGCGGCTCGTCGCGGCTACCCTCCGGGTGGCGGATGCCTCCCGTCAGATGGCGCAGCGGGCCGTAAGAGACGACACAATCCTCCGCAAGTGGCTCGAAAGCGGCGTGGAACTGGTCCAGACGGCGGAGGACCGCCGGCCGGAAAGGACAGGTGATTCTGATGAGAATGGATAAGTTGGCAGTGATTGGGGCAACAATAATCGGTTTGTTGGCGTCGGCCGGGGCCGGGGCCTCGCCCGCGGGCAGCCGAGCAGGACGGACGCGAGTGGCCATTGCGGATACTCACTGGCGTCTCAACGGGCATCCTACATATCCGGGCACCGCGGCCGAGGGCCTGCTGATGAACGTCCGGATGGTCAATGCCGTCTTCGAGGATCGCAAGCGGACCGACTTCGACGTGGACGCGAACACGGACGCCTTCATTGCCGTGATTGCCGACTATGCGGCCTGCGGCGTTGGGGCGTTCACCCTGAATCTCCAGGGGGGATTCCCCGGCTACGAGGGGGCGGTGAACTCCGCGTTCAATCCGGACGGCTCGCTGAGGCAGGACTATTTGCGGCGGGTCAAACGGGTGATCGACCTCTGCGATCGCCGCGGCATTGTCGTCATTCTCGGCTGCTACTACCAGCGACAGGACCAGATACTCAAGGACGCGCAGGCCGTGCGCGACGGCGTTGTCAATGTCGTGCGATGGATTGAGGCATCGGGCCTGGCCAACGTCGTCCTGGAGATCGCCAACGAGTTCAACCACGGCGGCTTCGACCATCCCATTCTGCGAACATCGGAGGGCCAGGTCGAACTGATTCAACTGGCGAAGAAGACCTTGCCCGGCTTGCTGGTCTCGACGAGCGGACTGGGCGACGGCCGACTACCCGACAACGTGGCCAAGGCAAGCGACTTTCTCCTGATTCACTTCAACGGCACCGGCCTGGACGACATCCCCAGGCGAATTGGGGCCCTGAAGAAGTACGGCAAGCCCATCGTCTGCAACGAAGACGACAAGCTCGGCGCGGCCGCGGCCACGGCGGCGAGGCTGAGTGTCGAGCATGGCGCATCGTGGGGGTTCATGCACAGCCAGGCCAACCAGTATTGGCCCTTCCAATTCCAGGGTGTGCAAGACGATCCGGCCGTCTATGGGATGCTCAAGGCGCTCGCGACGCCGGCCGGGGCCCGGGCCTATTTCCCGCCGCCGGAATCGAACGGCGGCTGGCGCACGCTCGATAGCGCCGACGATATCCGGCGGCTCGGCGGAATGGACCCGGCGAAGCTGGAAGAACTCAAGCAGTGGCTGCTCCAAAGCGACAACCGTGATTTCGCCGCGGTCGTGATTCACAACGGTTACGTCGTGCTGGAGGTCGAACGGGGCAACAGCAGCAGGACGGATTCGCGGCGGGTGGCGTCGGTGTCGAAGGCGGTCTGCGCGACGGTGTTGGCCATCGCGTCGGAGCAGAGCCGCCAGGGCAAGACGCCGAAGAAGATGTC
>DDXG01000221.1 GCA_002347125.1 Phycisphaerales bacterium UBA2266 | reverse complement strand
TCTCCGGTGAGAAATGCGGGTTAGGGGCACCGGCACGATCGTTGAGACGCGGGGTGCGACGTGAAGGCTGGGGTACTGGGCAAGATGGGTAGCTTGGGGGAACGGTTGATTCAGGCGGGCGGTTTTGATACGATGGGCGTATGGTTCCGTGTCTGTGGTGCGCCTTGCCGCGGTTATTGGCTGAAAGGATGGACTGAATGAGTGATGGTTTGAGTCGGCGTGAGTTGTCTGGTGGGCTGGCGGCGTCGGCGGCGGCCGGGCTGAGTCTGGAAGAGCGGGTATTGGCGGCGCGGCAGCAGGGGGGGCAGCAAGGAGGTGAGAGGACGTTGCCGCGGGAGGCGGTGAAGGGATTGGCGGCCGGGAAGATCAAGGATGTGACGATCAGCCGGATTATCTGCGGGGGCAACCTGATCGGGGGCTATGCGCACAGCCGGGATCTGACGTATGTCTCGCCGCTGCTGAAACACTATTTCACCGATGAGAAGATTATCGAGACGCTGGAGGTCTGCGAGGAGTGCGGGATCAATACGATTATTACGGGATCGGGGTCGGCGCCGCTGCTGCGGAAGTACTGGGATGAGCGGGGCGGGAAGATTCAGTGGATCTCGCAGATCGTGCCGAGTGAGGCGGACCTGCTGGGCGATGCGAAGCGGTCGATCGACGGCGGGGCGGCGGGGGCGTTCGTGATCGGCAATATGGGCGACCAGTTGACGCGGGCCGGGCGGGTGGACCTGGTGGGGCAGGTGGTGGAGTTCATCCGCGGGCAGGGGGTGATTGCGGGCTGCGGCGGGCACAATCTGGAGACGGTGATGGCTTGTGAGCAGGCGAGGGTTCCGGTGGATTTCTATATGAAGACGTCGCACAGCACGAATTACTGGTCGAGGCGGACGCCGGACCAGACGAAGGACGTGATCGACAATTACGCCGTGGACAACTACTGGGACAAGGAGCCTGACAAGACGGTGGCGTTCATGGAGGGCGTGGAGAAGCCGTGGATTGCGTACAAGGTGCTGGCGGCCGGGGCGATCCATCCTCGGGATGGGTTCAAGTACGCCTTCGTCAACGGGGCGGACTTCTGCTGCGTGGGGATGTTCGACTTTCAGGTGCGGGAGGATGTGATCATTGCGAAGAACACGCTTGGGGGACAGTTGCCTCGCATACGGCCGTGGATGGCATAGCACTGGGGCCGTGGAGGACCCAGCGCGGCTCTCGGCCGCCACCAAAACGTGAGTCGACCAAGACCGCAAGATGCAAAAACCCCGAAGCCTGAAACCTGGCGCACGTCGCGAGCAGGCCAGCGGTTTTGGGCTTTCAGTTGGGGTTTTTCGCTTTGGTCTTTGTGTTTTGGGCTTCGCGTCCGCCCCTGCCTTTTTGTTGGGGCACAGAGGCGGGGCAATATGGTAGAATACAGGGCGGCTGCTGTGGTGATGGGCGGCCGCTTGTTGACAGCACTGGAATTGAGTTGCGTGCAAGGAGTTGGTTATGTCCGGCAGTATGGATCGGCGCGGGTTTGTGAAGAAGTCAGTGGCGGCCTCGGCGGCGGCGCTGGGGATGGGCGGTTTTGAGGATGCCCATCTGCTGACGCAGATGGCGATGGGGGCGACGGACGCCCGGCAGGCGGACCCGCAGGGCAAGCACAAGGGCAAGATGCCCTACGGCAAGATCAAGAACCTTGAAATCAGCCGGTTGTTCTGCGGCGGCAACCTGATCGGCGGCTGGGCGCACAGCCGGGACCTGATGTACGTCTCGTCGCTGGTCAAGGCATACCATACCGATGAGAAGGTCTTTGAGACTCTGGAGCTGGCCGAGGAGTACGGGATCAATACGATTCTGACGAATCCGCGGTCGGACCAGATCATCAACCGCTACCGCAACGAACGGGGCGGCAAGATCCTGTGGTTCAGCGATTGTGCGTTCGGGAACATGAAAGAGGGGATCCAGCGCTCGGTCGACAGCGGGGCCGACGGCATCTATCTGCAAGGGGGCATCTGCGACGATGCGATTACCCGCGGCCAGGTGGCGGTGGTCGGCGAGATGCTGGAGTTCATGAAGGAACAGGGTGTGCCGGCCGGGCTAGGGGCGCATCGGCTCGAGACGGTCAAGGCGTGCGTCGAGGCGGGCCTGGAGCCGGACTTCTGGGTCAAGACACTGCACCGTGGGGACTACTGGTCGGCCAAGCCGCAGCCGGAATATGACAATATCTGGTGCTGGAAGCCGCAGGAGACCATCGAGTACATGAAGACCCTCAAGACGCCGTGGATCGCTTTCAAGGTGATGGCGGCCGGGGCGATCCACCCGCGCGTGGGCTTTCGCTACGCATGGGAGAACGGGGCCGACTTCGTCTGCGCGGGGATGTTCGATTTTCAGGTGATCGAGGACGTCCTGATCGCGCGTGAGATCTTCGATAAGGGCTTCGAACGCCAACGCCCGTGGTGCGCGTAGTTCGTCTGAGGGGCGACCTGCGCAATCCACTGGATCCTTCCCCCGCGTTCATCCCAGTATTTGCGCAGCAGCGGCGCCGAGCCCGACCCCGTGATGATTGTGTTGATTGCGCAGTCCTGGCAGAACTCCAGCGTCTCAATGATCTTCTCATCGGTGAAATAACCCATCCCACGCCGACCCCCATGTCGATTTCCTCCAAGAATCGGTATTTGCCACGATTGTCGCCGTGCGGGCATCCGTGCTTGAGCCATCCCACCAACACCTGCCGGCGCGCTTCCAGAAGCAGCCTTTGGCATACCGGTCCGCGGAACATCCAAACGCCGGTGTTGCCGCGAGAATGTATAGGTCATTCTGCGGAAGCCGGCCGGCAAGGGTGGACGCTCCGCTCCGGATTTCCCAAATAGTCCGTGACAAACACGTGGGATTCTGCGAATATGGAATCAAACGGGCCATCCGAAAGGCCGTTATAGTGTGAACAACTTTGTCTGGAGCACAGATGCCATGTGTGTTTTGACGAGAGTGTCCGCGATTGTTTGTGTTGCTGTTCTGTTTGCCGCGTTCTGCCCGGGCCTGGCTCGCGGACAGCGCGTCGATCCCTTCATGGGCGATTGGCAGGGCAGCGGGGTCGATGAGAATGGCCAGACCTCCGACTTCGTCGCTCAGGTCATCGCACAGGGCGACGGACAATACCGGATCAACGTCCTGCGGGCATTCGACGTGCGAGAGAAGCCGATACACGTCATGGATGGCGTGCTCAAAGACGGCAAGTTCCCCTACACAGCCGACGCAGGGGCCTATACAGGCAGCGGCGCCCTCGACGGCGACGTCTTTCGCGGTTTCTACGAGGGCGATGTTGACGGCCGTTTTGAGATGAAGCGCATCGTGCGCCTATCACCGACACTCGGGGCAAGACCTCCCCAGGGGGCCATCGTCCTGTTCGACGGCAGGAACCTCGACCAGTGGGAGCGAATCGGCGGCGGCGAAGGCATGGTCAACCTGGCCAAGCTCGTCGGCTCGGACAACGCAGCCGCCTACGTGAGGACGACGTTCAACAGCGAAACCGCACGGCAGGCCGTCCTGGAGATTGGCAGCGACGACGGCGTCAAGGTCTGGATGAACGGTAGTGTTGTGCACACGAATAACGCCAGCCGCGGCCTGTCGCCCGGCCAGGACAAGATTCCGGTCAATCTTGTCAAAGGCCCCAATCGTCTGATGCTCAAAGTAACCAACGGCGGCGGCGACTGGGCGGTCTGCGCAAGATTGGCCGATGGCAGCGGCAAGGCCTTGGAGGCGGTCGCGGAGTATGATCAGGCCAACGGCCAGGGGGCTCCCACCAGGGATCACCTCGAAGCCAATAACGGTTTTCTGACCCGGTGGTGGGTCTGCGGCCCGTATCGCGTCGATGGCAAGGCGGGACCCGATCTTATGGATATCGAATTGGGGCCGGAACAATCGTCGGCCGAGGACTCCTGGAGGTTCGTCGAGATCAACGCCGACCCCAAGACGCCCCGCTGGATCATCAAAGACGGCGCCATGCAGGTCAATGACGGCTCCATCCGCACCAAACGCAACGACTTCACGGACTTCAAGCTTCACGTCGAGTTCAAAACCCCGTTCATGCCCAACGCCCGCGGTCAGGGCCGGGGCAACAGCGGAGTGTATCTGCAGAACCGCTACGAGGTGCAGGTCCTGGACAGCTATGGACTCGAAGGCATGGACAACGAATGCGGCGGCATCTATCAGGTGGGCCGCCCTGCCGTCAATATGTGCGCCCCGCCCGAGCAGTGGCAGACGTACGACATCGATTTCACCTCGGCGAAGATGGTGGACGGCCGACAGGAACCGGCCCTATTGTCC
>DDXG01000031.1:1112-2523 GCA_002347125.1 Phycisphaerales bacterium UBA2266 | reverse complement strand
CAACTACGGATGGGGCAAGCTCCCAGCGTGACCCAACACCATCTGCTGATTGGCAAACAGACGTTTATGTAAAGACCACCCTACCTGATGCACCATGACGGCTGCGTCTTTCTCGACAAGTGATACTAAGAGACGTCTATGGTAATATGGGGTGCTTCGTCCAAGAATAAGGATGCGTCGACCCCGCTACGAGCACCGTTAACAAGGAGATGCAGATGAGGTCACTCGGACCGCATAGGCTGACGATAGCAGTATCAGTACTGATATGTGTATCTATTGGTCTTGGTCTCATAACGATGACTGTTCGACAATATCGGCCTCCAACAGAACTCGGCCAATTCCCTCTTCTGGGTCCGGACGAACAGATCGCCAATACCGGAGAGGGTTGATATCGCCCTCCAGGTGCCCGGCCCATTTTCATATTCGATGGTCCCTTCCCGCAGATGCCGGATAAGATGCTGGTTTATGAAGTTGTTCCACCGCCGCAAGATGTTTCTGAAGAACATATCCGAGAATTAGCGCAGAGGCATTTCGACTTTCCTGCCGATGCAGAATTCCACCCTGCACATCTGACTGTATCGCTCATAACTCCGACACGCAGACTCCGTTATGATCGACTGACAGGGTTCCTGATGATGGCTACCTCTACTTGGGCCAATACTAGCAGCAGAGACCCCAACGATTTCCCAACTGCCGCAGAGGCTCTCGAAATCGCCACGGACTACCTTCGGGAACATAACCTGCTCCCACCTGATGCTGTTGAAGGTAGGGCCAACAATACGAATATCCGTGGCTCCGGCGTAATGGATGTCGGATGGTGCCGTCGAATTGGGGACTATCGAACATGGGGACCCGGGGGAGAGATTTCCCTCCAGATGGGCCCGGGAGGTGAAGTTGTACGCGTCGCGAAGCGATGGCTCGACTGTCGCCCATGGAAGATGGCCCCGATCATCACGCCTCAGGATGCCTTTGAAATCCTCAACAGCGGCGGGCAGGCCTTCATCGCCTCACGCGGCGGAAAGGTCAAGGCCATCGAACTGATGTACCATTGCCGCCCTGAACAGCCCTATGTACAGCCCGTGTATTACTTTTGGATTGCCGACAATAAGGGTTACGCGGCCGTACCCGCCGTTCGACCCGAGTATATCGACCGTAACCCGTCCCCCACCGGTCCGCTCCACCGGCATCCCACAGACCCCGCACACACGCCATAGCCGGTCTTCATCCGTCCGCCATAGCGCCCGACGGCAAGCGATGCGGAAGGACGAGGCGGGACAGCCAGTCATCCCTGGATCGGCGCCGACCAAGGGGGCTCGGCGACCTGCGATCAGGCGTCGATTGTGGTGGCTCGTAACTGGGCGGAGGACTTTGAAGGGGCTATGGTGGCTATCGAGGAGTTGTTCGTGAAGTT
>DDXG01000031.1:0-975 GCA_002347125.1 Phycisphaerales bacterium UBA2266 | reverse complement strand
GTTGGGTCCACGTTTGTGCCCATCGCCCGCCCGTAGACCGCGTCCTGAACACTGTAGGTCCAGGTGGACGGGGGCCCCTGGCTGCCTCCGGTCTGGATCAACCCCACGGGAAAGACGTAAGGTTCGACGGTATCACCAAGCCGAACCAGGGCCCACTGGACGCCGACGCCGCCCTGACGCCAGAGGATGGCGGCCGAACCCCACCGGGCGGCCGTCAGGTATCCGGCCTGGCCGTCAGTGATCTCGGCCCGCCAGTAGTCGTAGTCCTCATCCGGCACGTTCAATCGCACGGGCACCACGCCGCAGTACACCGCCCTGGCCAGTTTCTTCCACGTGACCGGCTCCAGCAGGACGGCGAACTTGCCCTCGTGGTTGAACTGCGCCGGGATATAGCCCCTCATGATCGGGTGGTTCTTGAACGCCTCCTCGTCCGTGGCCGGATCGAACAGAGGTCCCACGTTGCCGACACCCAGGATGTCGTATCGCTGGCGTGGGTCGATGCTCTCACTGAGGATATGGACGATGCAGTTGTGCGGGGCCGCCGGCACGCCCCGGCCGCCCTGGTTGTGAAGCCTCTGGCGGTCGTTTCGGGCGGCGTCCACGAAGGTGTTGAACGTATCGGCGGGTATGACCATCGGATCGCCGGGTTTGACCTTCTTCATGGTATCTCCTTTTTACCGCCGAGACCGCAAAGACCGCAGAGGGTTTTGAATTAGGGTTTTCTCTGCGTTCTGGAGCGTTCTGAGCGGTGAACTATATGCCTATCCCCAGCAGTGAGAAGTCGGCCACGTCATAGACCCGCTCGATATACACCGCGATGGGCCGCTTGACGATGGTCTTGGCGTCGTCGTCCTCGGTATCGGCGTAGCGGACCCACATGTAGTCCCAGCCGGCCTTCGATACACCCGTGATGGGGCCGATGGTCATGCCGGAGCGGTTGGGGGACCCCGCGAAGCGGTAGGTTATCTCCCAGTC
>DDXG01000328.1 GCA_002347125.1 Phycisphaerales bacterium UBA2266 | reverse complement strand
CCACGTCTGGTACTGCCCGTTGTGGTCCTTCAACTCGACCGTGGCGACGTAATCGACGATCTTCTTCAACTCCGTGGGCGCATCGGCGTCCCGGTTGTAGAAGTGGATATTGCCCGTATCGAAGTTGACCCGCACGTTGGGATGGTCGATCCGCCGCATCGTATCAAGGTGAACATCACCGTTGGTCCCCAGATCGGGGTGGGTCTCAAGGACAATAGTCACGCCATGCATGCGGGCGATGTCCCCAGCTTGCCGCAGACGCTCGTAGACCAGCGGCCTGTCGGCCTCGTGCCGTCCGGCCGAGAGGAACATGTACTTGACGCCCATCCGCGCGCAGGTCCGCAGTTGGACGGCCAGGTCGTCAACACACGCCGGCTGCGAGAGGTCTGCGCGGCCGCCCATGACCACCGCCGTCAGCCCGTGTTCGGCCGAGCGTCGGCCGACGGCCTCAACCTCATCCGGCGGCGGCACTCTGATAAACACGTGCCGGACATCGATCGACTGCAGATGCTTCCATCCCGCCTCCTCAAACCTGCCGTAATTCGTCAGTCGGCAGGCCAGAACACTGACTGCCTCCCTTCTTCCGCGTTCAGGGGTCGCGCACCCTCCGCACATCATGCCGCCTGCGCCGACAAGGGCCGTAAGCGCTGGAACCCATAGGACGTTGTGTCTTACGAGGTATCTCATGGCCGGACTGCCCACTGCCGGATAAAGCCGGCTCCAATGCGTCCCCAATAGACGTTACCCAAGTCCTGCCGGCGATTAGGACGCCTGCTGCAACAGGAATTCTACCCGATCCGCATCCGGCCGGCAACCACGACTTCCATCACGCGGCCGACATTCCGTCCGAACTTGCTTTGACAAATCTGTGTCATTCCGGTAGCCTGTTCCAGGTGTCATGCTCGTGGAATTCACCCGTGCATGGATCTTCGAAAGGCAGCCTATGGTACGCCGACTTCTCATAGCCCTTATCGTGGCACAGCCCGTCCTTGCCTCCGCCTCCGAGGACTGGGAGCAGTTCCAATATGACGCCCGTCATTCCGGAAATGTGCCATCTCGACAATTGATCACACCCCTGACGTTGCTCGCTGGTGCTCCAATGACGGACGCCATCTTCACCTCGCCCGTCGTCAGGGGCGACTATGTCTACGCGGTGGATGGCTCGGGAGTCGCACTGTGTCTCGACCGGCGCACGCTTCGCAC
The DNA here is from genome assembly GCA_002347125.1 of Phycisphaerales bacterium UBA2266. Classification (GTDB taxonomy): domain Bacteria; phylum Planctomycetota; class Phycisphaerae; order Sedimentisphaerales; family Anaerobacaceae; genus UBA2266. The sequence continues at coordinate 4,533 of DDXG01000328.1, read as the reverse complement.
AGTGTGGACCTACCGCAGCCGCGGCGGCCTGGCCAACTGCAACAACGTCTCATCCCCCGCGCTCATCGGCAAGTACCTCCACTTCGGGACCATGACCGGCTCATACATCGTTCTCGATGTCGAAAAGGGGACCCTGGTCCGGGAGATTCACTGCGGCGACCCGATCTTCAGCGCCCCCGTGGCGGGCCGAGATCGCGTGTACTTCGCCACGCTCGGATCACGAGTCTACTGCCTGCAACCCGACGGGACGGTCTGCTGGACCTGGGATTTCGTCAAAGAGACGTTCGCTTTTGAGGGTGACCGCTGGAGCGGCGACGATTGGCGCGACCACCGCGGCCGGGCGACATGGGAGTATCAATTCTGTTGTTCCAGGAATATCGCCCTGGATGGAAACATGCTGATTGTTCCAGCTGGGGGAAGGGTGATCTGGCTGGAGGATATGGGCCCGCAACCCGCTCTTCGCGGCGCGTATCTCGGCGGCCCCCGCGAAAGCCCGTCCACCCTGGGTCTCAGCGTCGGCCGGTCCGGGGAGGTATATCGGCAATGGACGCGCCGCGACAACGAAGGGAGGATCGAAATCCTCCGTCTTAGCCGCGGCGAGGTCGAGACGGACTACGTGCGGGGCACGGAGACGAGTTACAGGGGCGCCGGCCTCTTGAGTTTCAGCTCCGTCAGCATCCGCGACAAGGATGTCTATCGATGCCGTCCGCAGGAGGATTTCGGTCTGTGCCGCCACCGCCCCGGACAGCCGATGGAGTCTTTGGGCGCGTATCCATCCATCGCGCCGCCCGTCCTTCTGCGGGACTCGGCTGTCTGCGCCGCCCTGGACGGCAGGCTGTATGTTGTGCCACTGGCGCCCGGCGGCCAGGCGTGGTCGTTCCAGACCCCGTCCGGCAAGCCGCTCTCCGCACCGCCGGCTGTCTGCGATGGCCATGTCTATTTCGGCTCCGAGGACGGCCATCTTTATGTCTTGGGACCGGCTGACAAACCGCTGCCGACCCCTGGCGTCAAGGACCTCGAACTCGGGAGAATCCGCAGCCCCCTATCGGGTCCGCTGGCTGACGCGAAGTACGACCGCTTCACCAGCTTCGCCGATTTCGCCAACACCAACCGCAATGACCAGGCCGTCAAACCGCCCTTCCGAATCAACTGGATTCGCCGTTACGAGGGCACAGTCAAGCACTTCTCCGTCTGCGGCGGCGGGCGGATGTACACGCACACCGCCGAAGGTCAGGTACTCGCCGTTGAGCAGGAGACGGGCCGCCTGCTCTGGCGCCGGTATTTCCCAGGTGTCCACGTCTCATACACCTCCCCCCTGTACCACGCCGAGCGCCTTTATGTGCCACAGGCCGGGATCAAGGCCTCATACGTGCGATGCCTTGACGCCGCCACCGGCCAATTGCTCTGGCAGGCCCCCTTCACCGGCTCTCCAAGCTGGAACCGCCAGCAGCCGCCCGTCCTTCACAACAATCTCGTCATCTATCTCTTCAGCACCGGTAAGTACACGGCCGAGGCGTGGCTGTTCGAACACCAGAGCACCTTCGGCTTCCCAAAAGACCACAAGCCCATTGTTCGCGCCTGGGACAGCAAGACCGGCAAGGAGGTCTGGACAAGGGACTTCTCGCAATTCGGCTCCGGCGGCGACGATGCGGGCCTCTGCCTGATGGACGGCACGCTCTTCTACTCCTGCTATTTCGGGGACGTCGAACCCAAAGGCGTAACCGCCGCCATTAATCCCGACACGGGCGAACTCCTCTGGACCAACACCCAGCAGGCCCTTCACGCCGGCTGCACGATCTCCGCCGAAGACGGACGCCTGTATCTGGGGGGTTACAACGCCGTCGAGGACAAGGCGAACCGCGTATGGTGCCTCAACGCCACAGATGGCTCACTGATCTGGAAGTCCGATCCCGTCCTCGGCGCCATACACGTAATCACCATCGGAAGTGATTACCTCTTCACGCACGCCCAATACCGACAGGGATACCTCATAGACAAGAACACCGGCGGAATCGTTGGCGACCTGACCAAGGACTACCGCTGCACACGGTTCACACTCTCGCAGCCCTATCTCCTGGGTCCTAACATGAACATCCACCGCTTCGCTCCCGGTGATGAACTGGTCTATGCCGGGCCTTCGATTGATGTCCTCCAGTGCGTCGGCGGCTTCGTGTCAAACGGCCGGATACTCTATACGACCAACGGAGGCGGACTCCAGGCCTCTCTGGTCTATGGCAGCCAGGCAGAGACGTTTACCGCACCTTGGCGGCAATGACGTCCCGCCCCACAAGTCGTCGGCGACCCCGCGCCGCCCGCCGGTGCTATCGTCGCCGTGGCGATTCTGCAGCGCCGGTATGGGACAGGACGGACACAGCCGACTTTCTCACTTGGACGGTTAGGGATCCGTTCTTTGGAAGTAGTACAGTAGAGCACGCCTCTCGGGCGAATCGAACGTGAATTCGCCAATGATGCCCTCCCCCACGATACCCCGTTCCTTGGACAGTGGGCCGTACATAGTAACGGTCCACCGGCCCCGCGGGAGCGTCGCCCGAATAGCTGCCCAAGCCCGGGTCGCGCCAAGCACATAGCCGTGTCGCGGCCACTCCAACGCTCGGAAATCCGAATGGACGTTCGAGAAGATGCTTGTTTCGCCGCCACCCTGCTTTGGAGGCTGCGCAGGGCTCATCTTCCAGAAGGGGATATCCCGGTCGATCTGCTCTCGGAGCCACTGAAGGTTGTCGGCCGCGAGATGTTCCTCCGCCTTGAAGTTGCCCCAGAAGTAGTGGCCCTGTTTGTTGGCCGGCTTGTGCCCGGTGGTTCCGTAACCACCGCCGAGGAACGCCCCCGCGTGTGCCGCGATTACGTCCGCTTCGCTCCAGCCGTCGCCGGCCCCTTCGTAGGCCAGTTCATCGTTGATGACGGGGACCCGGCCGCCGAGGGTGTAATTGCGCGCGATCCAGTCCGCCGAGACCGCCAGATGCTTGAGCTTCTGCTGAAGGATGACATGATCCCGCCACCGGCCGGCATTGAGTTCTTCATACCAGTCGCGAGGCCTGGCATGGATGCTCATGGGCGCCGGGTACGGCAGACACTGCCGCATGGCCGTTCCAAATCGGACAATCTGCGCAGTCGTATAGCTGGGCTTCTTGATATCGAACTCGTTGCACAGGCAGAACCAGACATTCGGGTAGCTGCCGTATCGCGCGGCCATGTACCGCAGGAAGGGCGTTGGGTCCCCATCGTTGCCGCCGGCCGCCAGCGTCGCCCGCGACTCGTAGGTATCGGGACCGCAGAGAATCATATCGGCAATCACGTCTTGCTCCCAAGCGGTCCGTACAGCCAGATCGACCCGACGGCCGAACCAGACAGGATTGGGCCGATGACTGTAGTTGCCGTCGTCGGTGGGTGCGCCCGCGTCGTCAAAGAATGGCTTGTCCGTCGGGTGCACGTATCGGTCCCCCGTGATGCCGAAGCGGATCTTCTTGAAATACCGCCCCACGTTGACCACATCGTCGCGGATGTTACCGCCGCTCGGCCCTTTGTTGTCGCACTCCGAGAGGAATGAATACAGGGTATCGCCGTAGATGTACGGGTGCGAACCATCCGACCGCATGTACCATCGGCCTTCCGTATTCGGGTCGCTCAACCAGAAGCCCGGATGCCCCGATTCGGCACATTGGACTGTGTGCCCTTCGTTTTGTCCGGCCAGTTCGCTACGGTTGGACCGGGTCTCGGCCAGGGTCCAGAGCCCCTCGCGGGTCGGGCAGAACCGCACTTTGTAGACACCTCCGGCCGCGGAACCCCTGCCGTCGCCATCCCAGAAGCCCTGTACAGCCAGAGTCTCCCGGCCGTCCTCATGCCGCCACAGCGTGACAAGCTCCACGTCCCTGGCGGGGCTGTCCCTGGCGGTCATGGGCGGCCCGGCGAAAGCCACCTCGTGGACACTGTACCGCGGCGCCGACACCGGCTCAGCCGACCGGCCAACGCTCACCACTAGAGCCACCGTTCCTGCCAGGGCGTACACCCGTCGTTTGCACATCCGTGTCGCCTCCTGCACTCAAGAAAACCACCCGTTCTTCACCCGCCCGGCCGTTTCCTGCGTCATGGCCTGCCGGGCGTTGGAGCGGCGGACCGCCAGTTGGCCGCGTCGTTTCCGTAAAGGGTCGCGCCCTTGCGCTGCAGGCTGTGCCCGGCCCCATCGGCGGCCACCGGCCAGGGATCGCTTCCCAGCGGGTGCGAGCCGTCGCTGTAATTGACGCGGTCGACCCGAATATAGTAGCGGATGCCGTTGCCGTCCACGTCGCCGGGCATGGAAATCTCCACCTTCTCGCCGGCGTTGTCAAGGTTGCCGGATTCATACGGCAGCATCTGTACACCGGCCGGCGGCGCCCCGTAGCAGGCAGTGAATGCCGCCGTATCCTTGACCACGAGCAGATAACCCCCGGCCGGTATCGTCACCGGCGGAACCGACGGAAACGTCAATTCAACGCCATCGGTGAACTTCCAGGGTTCCGAGGTGATGTAATCGTAAAG
>DDXG01000138.1 GCA_002347125.1 Phycisphaerales bacterium UBA2266 | reverse complement strand
TAACCCCCGCCGGAAGGACCCGTTGCCTCGTGGCGCTGCCGCCCTGCTTCGACGCCTCCCAGACCGTCCAGACCGTCCGCGTTGAGCCGTGGGCCGCGCAGATAGGGCGGAGCGGCCAAGCGGCGGCTCATGGCCAAGTCTGCTGGGAGAAAGCAGACCGCTTGCGTTGGACGGTCGTCGGACGGTTGCAGGTGTCACATCGGCCATCCCCCGAACCGCTGACGGTAGGTGCCTGCGGACGGTTCGGACGCTGCGGACGGTGTGGTGCGGCGGAAGTCGCTTGCCGGTAGCACTGGTCATGGCTTGACCTCCTTCGCCGAGTTGACCAGCGTGAGAATCGCGGCTTGGATGTGGTTGGGAAGACCCGCCCAAGCGGCCGCTACTTGGGTGAAGCCGGGGTCGGTTATCGGCGGGTCATCGCCCGAAGCGCCTTCCTCTGCGCCTTCGAGCGCAAGTCCAGTGTCTCTCGATGCCGGCGCGGGATTCAAAATCCCGTGGGGCTTAAACCTCGTGTGGGTTCGACTCCCACCTCCGGCAGTGTTTTCGTTGTTCGTTGTTGGTCGTTCGTATCTCGTATCGGGCTTGGAGGGGCCGCCGGGCTACTTGACGGGGTAGTCGGGTAGGGGTGGGATGGTCTTTTCCTTTGTGAGGAGTTCTTCAAGGATGACCTCAATGGCCTTGTCCAGTTGCTGGTCGATGCCGGCGTACTCCTGGGCGGGGTCGTTGTCCACGTAGATGTCCGGCTCGACGCCGACACCCTCGATAATCCAGTCCTTGCCATTGAGGTCGTAGCGGGAGAACTCGGGCTTGTTGAGGTAGCCGCCGTCGAGCAGCGGCAGGGAGCCTCGGATGCCAACGACGCCGCCCCAGGTGCGCTTGCCGACGACCTTGCCGAGACCGTGCTTCTGGAAGCGGTACGTGAACAGGTCGCCGTCGGAGGCGGAGAATTCGTCGGCCAGGCAGACCATTGGGCCGTAGATCATTTCGGCCGGGTTGGGCTGCGGGGCGGCGTTGCGGCCGAAGGTAATCATGGCGGCCTCGCGCCGGAGGCGTTCGATGAGCATAGGCGAGATGTTGCCGCCGCCGTTGCCCCGGACATCGACGATGAGGGCCTTCTTACGAAGCTGGGGGTAGAAGTGCTTGACGAACTCGTTGAGCCCGTCGCGGCCCATATCCGGCACGTGGAGGTAGCCGACCTTGCCGTCGGTGGCTTTCGAGACCTTATCGATGTTGGTCTGTACCCAGTTGAGGTAGTACAGTTGGGCTTCATCGTCGGTGGGGATCGCCGTGGTCGTTCGGCTGTCCTTTCGCGAGGGTTCGCTGTTGACGCGGAGAACGACCTGTTTGCCGGCCGTGTTCAGGAGCAATTCATAGATGTTGGCGACTTTCGATGTGGGCTTGCCGTTGACCGCAAGGATGTAATCGCCTTCGTTGACATCAACGCCCATCTCCGTCAGGGGGCAGCGAAGGGAGGTATCCCAGTTGCGGCCCGGCAGGATACGTTCGACGCGGAAGTATCCTGAGGCGGGGTCTCGCACAATCTCGGCCCCCAGCAGACCCGTATGGATGCGGCGGGGCTGGGGATACTGGCCGCCACCGACGTAGGTGTGGCCGACGTTAAGTTCGCCGATCATCTCCCCAATGACGTAAGTGAGGTCCACGCGGTGATTTACGTATTTGACAAGGGGCTCATAGCGCTGACGCATCAGATCCCAATGCACCCCGTGCATGTTGGGCACGTAGAAGAACTCCCGCATCTGCCGCCAGCATTCGTTGAATACCTGAGTCCACTCGGCGCGGCGGTCCAAGCGGACCTCCATGCCGGACAGATCGAGGGTCTCGCCCATCTCCACGCGGCTCTTGGGAAGGTCGATGATGGCGTATCTGCCGCCAGAGGCAATGAGCATCTTCTTGCCGTCGCTGGAAATCTTGTAGCCCCCGAAGCGGCCCAGTTCGGTTTCCTTGCGTTTGGCCAGGTCGTACATCATCAGCCGCGGGCCCCCGTCGGCGGTGGAACGGCGATTGTAGTAGAGCAGGTCCCCTACCGAGGCCAGGTTGGAGTAGGACGCGACAGCCACCGGCAGGACCCCGATGCGGGCCTGTATGCCTTCGACATCCACACGCATCCGGCTCGGTTTGTCGGCGGATTCCTTCGAGTCGGCCTTTCCTTCGGGTTCCCCGGTGGCCTTGTCGGCCTTGGGCTTTGCGTCTATCCTGACTTCATCACTCTTGGCCTCGAACGGCGACTCGGTAGTCCTGGCGAGGGTGATGAAGTAGATGCGCGACATGTCCTGGTAGGCGTGGTTCCACTCCGTGCGGCTGTAGATGGGGTCAAAGTCGCGGTCCGAGACAAAGAACAGGAATCGGCTGTCCGAACTGAAGATCGGGCCGGATACATCGAACCAGCCGTCGGTCAGAGGGTAGGACTTGCGCCGGGTCAGCGAGTAGATGTAAAGGCGGTCCATGCCTTCAACCTCGGGTCGGATGTAGGTGATCCAGCGGCTGTCGGGCGACCATTCGTAGCTGTGAAACTCCCACTTCGCGGATGCGTCCACGTCGGTGATTTCGCCGGTTCTGACTTCGACGCATCGCAGGCGCTGCCGCCGGTCGCTCCAGAGGAGCTTGCGGCTGTCCGGCGACCAGACGATGCGATACTTGTAGGTCTCGGCGCCGGTGGTGATCTGCCGGGGGGCGCCGGAGCCGTCCTGGGCGACAACATAGATTTCGTCCTCGCCAGTGGCGTCAGAGATGTAGGCGATCCAGCGGCCATCCGGGGACCAGACGCTGTTTCGCTCGTGGACACCGGGGGTGGATGTCAGATTGCGAGTGGGGCCCCGCTCGGCGGGTACGGTGAAGACATCGCCTCGGGCGCCGAAGAGGGCGCGTCGGCCGTCGGGGGCGATGTCGTAGCCGGCCACGCTGTCGGAGACCGAGGTAATGCCGCCACGGCCGCCGGCGAGGTCCTCCTGGATACGGACGGGAATCTTGCGGCATTGCTCGGATTCGAGGTCGAACAGGTAGATACAGCCGCCGTTTTCAAAGGCGATGGCCTTATCTCCGAGCGAGGGGAACTTGATGTCGAACTCGGCGAAATCGGTCAGGCGACGGGTCTCGCGGGATGTAAGGTCGCAAACGTAGAGGTTCATCCGCATGTGTTCGTCGCGATCGGAGAGGAAATAGACCCGGTCGCCCGACCACATGGGGATGATATCCTGGGCGGGGTCGTCGGTGAGATTCCGTGTCTGCTTGCTCTCGAAGTCGTATACCCAGATGTCGTCGGCCATGCCGCCACGGTATCGTTTCCATGTGCGAAACTCGCGAAAGACGCGGTTGTAGGCGAGTTGTCCGCCGTCGGGCGAGTACGAACAGAAGCCGCCTCGCGGCAGGGGCAGCTCGCCGGGCATACCACCGGCGATGTCCACGGTATAGAGCCTTCCGTTGAAGCTGTTGAAGGACTTCATCCGCGAACGGAAGATGATGCTGCGGCCGTCGGGGGTCCAGCCCATGACAATATTGTTGGGGCCCATGCGGTCGGAGACGTCGTCGCGGGCGAGCGTGGCGGTGAAGGTCAGCCGCCGGGGCGGGCCCCCGGCGGCGGGCATGACGTAGACCTCCGTGTTGCCGTCGTACTGGCCCGTGAAGGCGATATGGCGACCATCCGGGGAGAATCGCGGGAACAACTCCATGCCCTCATGTCCGGTCAATCGGCGGGCGACGCCTCCCTTGGCGCCGACCAGGTAGAGGTCGCCGGCGTAGGTGAAGGCTATCCGGTCCTCGCAGATGGCGGGGAATCGAAGGAGTCTGGTTTCGGCCGCGAGTGTCGTGCCGACCCACAGCGCCATCAGGGCCGGGCCGATGAGAAACCGCTTCATGTGTAGTCCTCCTGACTGTGTAATGGTCCCGATAATCGCATCGAATCCGTGAATATCGCCCGGCATTGACGCGGCACGGCGCAGCCGAGCCTTTTCACACCGCAACCCCATCCGAGGCGATGATAACGGCCGGCACGCCGACATGCAAGCGCGATATCCGCCGGCGGCGGAAGTACGGGGTGTAGAGTGGATCAATCGACCTTCTCTGCAGCCTCACCCCCGCGGCGAACGAAGGGGGCGCGGATGTCTTCGAGGATCATGTAGAGCGAAGGGACTAGTATAAGCGTGATCAGGGTGGCAAAGACTACTCCAAAGGCCAGACTGATGGCCATGGGGATGAGGAATCGGGCCTGGAGTGATTTCTCGAAGATCATCGAGAGCAAGCCACAGAAGGTGGTCAGGGTCGTGAGCATAATGGGGCGGAATCGCCGCGTGGCGCAGTCTCGGAGGACCTGGCGCAGAGGTATATGTTCACTGCGCTCGCGGTTGATCAGATCGATCATGATGAGCGAATCGTTGACCACGACGCCCGCCAGGGCGACGATGCCGAACATGGAGAGGATGCTGAGGTTGAAGCCCATGACCAGGTGGCCCAGGGTGGCGCCGACGATGCCGAAGGGGATGGCGGACATGACGATGACCGGCTGGAAGTAGCTCCTGAACTGCATCGCGAGCAAGCCGTAGATGGCAAGCAAGGCGATGGCGAAGTTCATCTTCAGACTGCCGAGCGACTCGTTGCATTCACGCTGCTCACCGGCGAAACGGTACTGCAGGCCTGGGAACTCGCTGCGCAGCGCGGGCAGAGCAGACTCCCACAGCTCGGCGTTGATTTCACCGGCGTTAGCGACGTTCTCGTCAACGTCGGCCGAGACGCTGACGACGCGGCGGCGGTCCACCCGCTTGATGGTGGCGTAGCCGCGGCCGTACTGGACTTCGGCCACGGTGTTGAACGGTATCTGCGTGCCGTCGGGCAGGCGAATCCGCATGTTCTCCACGTCGGCGAGGCTCTTTCGCTGGTCCAGCGGGTAGCGAACCATCACGCGGATGTCGTCACGGCCGCGTTGGATCCGCTGGGCTTCGTCGCCGTAGAAGCCCTGACGGACCTGCGTGGCAAGGTCGGCGAGGGTCAGCCCGAGTATGCGGCCGGTGTCCTTGAGCTGGAGCTTGAGTTCGGTCTTGCCCGGCTCAAAGTCATCGGCCCAGTCGCTGGTTCCATCATACTTCTTCAGAATTGCTTTCAGTCTCTCCGAGGCCGCCAGCAGCATGTCGAAGTCCTGGTGGGACAGCTCCACCTCGATGGGGTTGCCCGTATCGAGGAATTCAGCGGCGAAGATAAGCTTCGAGACACCCGGCACCTCGCCGGTGATTTCCCGCCAGCGGTTCTTGATAAGGACGCTGGAGATATCTCTCCGCTCGCCGCCGAGCAGTTCCACATTGACCTCCGCCAGGTGCGACTGGGCGCCGGCGCCGACATCAACCTGAATGGGGCCGGCCTGGGCCAGGATGGGATGGGCGCCGATGGTGGTGGCCATGTGCCTCATAAGGGGCGGCTTGCCCTGGCGGCCCCGCTCGAATTCCTCGAGTGCCTGCAGTGCGGCGGCCTCAAGCCGTTCGGCCACCTCCTCGGTGCGTTCGACGGGCGTGCCCAGCGGCATGGTCAGCAGCGCCACCATGTTGTCGGCCTCGACGGAGTCGAAGAAGACGATCTTGATGTGGCCGCCGACAATGAAGCCGATAGTCACGATGAGCATCGCCAGCCCCGTGGAGAACGTGATGTAGCGGTACTTGACCGCCTTGCCGACGAACCAGGCGAACGGTCCGGCCACGAAGGCCGTCAGCCTCCGTTCCGTAAAGCGACTGACATAGTCGGCCAGCAGGACCAGGCCGCGCTTTCTCGATAGCCTGGTGGCCGACAGGTGCGCCGGCAGAATCAACAGGGCCTCGACGAGTGATATCAACAGGACGCTGACGACAACGATGGGCAACTGGCGAAGCACTTTGCCCATGATTCCGGAGGTATAGGCCAGCGGGATGAAAGCGAACTGGGTGGTCAGGACGGCCAGGACCACGGGCATGGCCATTTCTCTGACGCCCTTGATGGCGGCGGAACGGCCGTCCATTCCCTGCTGCCGATAGGCGAATATGTTCTCGCCCACGACGATCGCGTCATCGACGACGATGCCCAGAGACATGATGAAGGCGAAGAGGCTGATCATGTTGATCGACACGTCCCAGTGCGGAATGATGTAGAAGGCGCCGAGAAACGCGGTGGGGATTCCCAGCGTAATCCAGAAAGCCAGACGCAGGTCCAGAAAGAGCACCAGCGCCACAAACACCAGGATCAGACCGAGGCGGGCGTTCCGTAGCAGCAGGCTCATGCGCTCCTTGAGTATCTGGGAATCATCCTGCCAGATGGCCAGCGAGACACCTTCGGGCATGTGGGGCCTCTGCTCGGCGACGTATTCCTTGACGGCCCCGGCGATGTTGAGGGCGTCTTCCTCGCCGATGCGCGAGACAAGGATCTGGGCGGCGGGCTTGCCGTCGAAACGGGCGGCCAGGTCGACGTCCTCGAAGTCGTCGCGGACGACGGCCATGTCCCGCAGACGGACGGTGGTGCCGTCGTTTCGGGTCACGACAACGATGTTCTCGAATTCGGGGCCGTAGTACCGCTGACCTTTGGTTCGAACGAGGATCTCGCCGCCGCGGGTCTTGACCGATCCGGCGGGAACGTCGAGCGAGGACCTTCGCACGGCCATTGACACCTGATCGAAGCTCAGATTATAGCGCCGCAGGCTCTCCTCCGACACCTCGATGGAGATTTCGTACGGCCGAACGCCGGAGAGCGTAACCTGGCTGATGCCCTGAATCGCCGTCAGATCGTCGCGAATCCGCTCGGCAAGCCGGCGCAAGTTGCGCTCGGAGATGTCCCCGTAGATCACCACCGTGATGACCTTGTGGCGGGTCGTGACCTCCGAGATGATGGGCTTTTCCGTCTCCTGAGGGAACGTGATGATGGTGTCCACCGCGGCCTTGATGTCGTCAAGGACATCCGTGACATTGGCGTATTCCTCCACTTCGACCAGCGTCGATCCGCTGCCCTCGGCGGCGGTGGAGGTCATTCGTTTAATACCCTCGACAGCCGCAATGGCCTCCTCCACCCGCAGGCAGACGCCCTCTTCGACGTCTTCAGGGGAGGCGCCTCGATACGGAACAACGATATGCACCATGTCGAGGCTCAGCTCGGGAAAGACCTCCATCCTGGCGCGGAACGCCGCCAGAAGTCCCGACACCATGATCAGGATCATCAGCAGATTGGCGGCGACATGGTTCGATGCGAACCATGCCAGGACGCCCTTTCTCTCGTTCGTATCTTCCACGGCGGTGCCCTCAGTTCGCACGGTCAAGGTCTCCCGGATTCGGTGTCCGCGGGGCTTCTTCGCCGTTGGCGCGCGTGCGAAGGGCCATCCCTTCGACCGGCGTGTCGAGCGAGCTGACGATGACCGTCAAGCCCTGGCCGTCGGGTGACTGGATGTAGGCGAAATCCCGGTCGGCGCGTATGACGGTCGGCTTTTCAATGTGGAGGCGGTCGTCACGGACCACCCATAGCTCATTGCCGGCGCGAACGGCGTCGCGGGGGATGGCCAGGGCGTTCTCCAACGTCCTGCCTTGGATTCGCACCTGCACGAACGTCCCCGGCAACAGCGGAGGTCTGTCGCCGGCATCCGCAAAGGGCTCAAAGGGCTTTGGGACTTCCACCACAACCGAGACCTGCCGTGACATGCGGTCCACCTGGCCGACGGTTCGGGTGACATAGCCTTCCCGCACGTGCTCGGCGGCGGCGAAACGGGCAATGACCTGGGCGGGCGTGCGGGCCGACGCACCGCCCGAAGCCTTTTCTCCCTGGAAAATGTCGAACCAGGCCAGGTCCACATCTTCCAGGGGCACTTCGACTTCGGCGCTCTCCATACCGTAGGCGCTTCCCACGGACTGGCCTGCGACGACATACTGGCCGACGTCGACCTTCTCACTCAAGATGCGAACGTCGAACGGCAGCGACAGGGTAGTGCGGTCGAGCCGCAACTGAGCCGTGGCCAGTTGCGCCTGCGCCGATTCGAGGGTCGCTCTGGCCTGGGCGATCTGAGGGGCCCGAAGGACCAGCGGCGAGGTCGGCTGGGTGTCGGGATGGAGCTGTTCCCACTCGCTCCGGGCCACGTCGGCCTCGGCGACTTCCATGTCCAGGCGAACCTGCGCATCGGCGACGGCGGCGTTGGCCTGCCGCAGAGCCAGTTCGTAGTCGCGCCGGTCGATTTGCATCAGGGGTTCGCCGGCGCCGATGAAACCGCCAATCTTGAATTGCGGATGGACGGAGACGACCTTGCCGGAGACCTCTGGGACGATGTCCACTTCCACCCTGGGACGGACGGTTCCATAGCCGTGAATGATCATGGGTATATCCGCCGGCTTGACCCGGACTACTTTGACAAGGGGGGCGATGACCGGCAGTTCCTGTTTCTGGGGGGGCTTGCGCATCTTGACCAGCGTATAGGCGCCGGCGACGCCCCCACCGATGACGGCTATCGAGACGACAGCCCGAATAAAGCTGAATCCCGGCCTGTTGGCGTGCTTGCGTTTCATTCCCGTTAACCCTTCACGTGCTTCGTGTCCTGCTTGTTCTGGTCGTCCTGATCGAGGACCCAGTCGCCGCCCAGGGCCAGGAACAGATTCACGCGGGCCGTCCATATCTGGCCCATGAGTATGGCCACCTGCTCATGGCCCAGCCGGCGGCGGCGTTCGGATTCGAGGACCGTCAGAATGCTCTCGACGCCCCGCTGGTAGCGGTCCCGTGACAGCTCCTCAGCCGCGGCCGCCTCGTCGAGTTGGCGTCTGGCGTATACCAGTTGTTCCTGTAAGAGCCGCTCGCTGATAAGCGCATCCTCAACCTCACGAAGGGCTGTGAGGATCACCGATGCGTACGTCGCGGCGAGTTCCTCATAGCGGGCCTTGGCGGCGTTGATCTGAGCTTTGATCTGTCCGCCCCGGAAGATTGGCTGAGCAAGGCTGAAGATGGCCGAGTAGATTTCCGTCTCGTCCATCCAGAGGTCTTCCCATGTATCACCGCTTCGACCCCAGACGCCCGTCAGGGTCAGATCGGGGAACAGTTGGGCGATGCTGACACCCACCTGTTCGTTGGCGGAACGCAGCGAGTGTTCGGCGGCCCGGATGTCCGGGCGGCGGTCCAGCAGAGCGACGGGCAGACCCACCGGAACAGGTTCCAGACTCGGCAGGTCCGCGAGTGTCTGAGGCAGATCGTCCGATTGTCCGGGCGGCCGTCCCAACAGAATGTCCAGGGTGTGGCCCGCCGTGATCAGTTGCAGCTCCACGGACGGCTCGACGGCTTGCGATGAAGCGAGGTTCTCGCGCGCCAACCTCAGGTCCACGGGCCCGACGAGTCCCTGGCTATAGCGGCGTTCGACGATCTCAAGGGTTCTGCGGCGGCTTTCGGTATTGGCCCGAGCGATGGCTAGGCGACGCTGGAGCGTGGCGATATTGATGCGGGTGGCTACGACCTGGGCGATCAGGGAGTTCATCAGGGCCTGTTGATTGGCCTGCGAGGCGAGCATATCCTGCATGGCAGCCCGCTCAGCATGGCGGATCTTGCCGAAGAGGTCCAGCAGATAGGTGACGGAGAAGTCCTGCTGCCATGTTTCGTTCAGGACGCTGAATCGTCCGCCGCCGAAAGGCCCGGCGCCAAGGTTGAAGGAACGCTTGCTGCGATCACGGCTGAGATTGTAGGAGACCTGGGGCAGAGCGCGGCCCCGGGCTTGTTCAAACATCGAGCGGGCCTGAACAACTCGAGAGGCGGCGGCCTTGAGGTCGTAGTTGTTGTCCAGGGCCATGGCAACGAGATCGGCCGTGACGCCGTCGGCGAATCGCTCCCACCAACCGTCCAGGCGCACAACGTCGTTGGCGTCGAGCGAAACGGGCGCCGGCTGGGCACGAACGAAAGTCTGGTTGGCGTCAACGGGAACCTGGGGCGCGATGTACTTGGGGCCGACCATGCAACCGGCCGCCAGCAGCATCCCGGCCGTCGAGGTGAGTACGTACATCAGAGCCGTCCGAGTCTTCATCCGCCCTGCTTCTCCATGTATGCCCGGATGCCGCCGGCAGAGAACCTCACGATGTGCTCAACGACCTCTGCCACATCCCAGCATCGCATTTCCGCGGGCAGGTCGTGACCTAACATGCCCTCGACGCGGATCATGTGCACCAACTGGGCCGCGATGGAGAAGATCATCAGTGGTAACTTCGACGGATCGATGCCCGGACAGACTTTCACGAGAAGAGCCCGCATGATCTGCATCGTCGGCTGGATGACATCTGCGGCGAATATGTCGGCCGGAAGGCGCGGGTCAATCATCTCCCTGGCCATGAGGCGCACCAGGCGACCAGCCGTCGCCTGATCGTTCCACGGCCCCGGAAAAGACCTCGCGAAGGCCCGCAGCACCGCCTCCAGCGGTGGATTCTGATCGTGGCGGCTCATCACCGCGTCGAGACTGGCGATTCTTGCCTCCATCACGCGCCGCATGTGTTCCCGCCAGACCTCTTGGTAGAGGCCGTTCTTTCCACCGAAGTAGTAGTTGACCGAGGCTAG
>DDXG01000135.1 GCA_002347125.1 Phycisphaerales bacterium UBA2266 | reverse complement strand
CAACGAGGGCAAGCTGGTGGCCGTCGTGACGCCCGACGAAGCGGCGAAGTGTCTGGATATCTGCCGACGCGACCCGCTAGGGGCCAGGGCCGCTATCATCGGCGAGGTGGGGCAGCGCCATGCGGCCCCGCTGGTGGAAATCGTTACGAAGGTTGGGGGCCGGCGCATTGTGCAGATGCCCTACGGCCGGGAGCTGCCGAGGATCTGCTGATGCACGAGACGATGGTCGCCCAGAGCCTGTTTGAAGCGATCTTGGCCGAGGCCGACAAACATCATGCGCGGCCGGTTTCCGCGCGGCTCAGTTGCGGGCTGCTCAACGGTGTCAATGAGGACGTTCTGATCTTCGCATTTGGAGCCGCCTCGCAGGGGTCGGTCTGTGAAGGGCTGAAACTGGAAATCGTGCAAAAACCTCTTGAGGCTCACTGCACGGATTGCGACAAGGACTTCCGGGTTGACCTCGAGCAGCCCCGGTGCCTGCATTGCGGAGGGGTGCATTTCACGCTGCTGCCCGATGCGCCGCTGGTCCTCGAGGAGATTGAATTCGAAACGGAGTGACCGATGGATAAACAGACCGTTGGCAAGCGAATCCTCAGTGCGAACGAACAGTTCGCCCAGGGCAATGCCGAGTTGCTGGCCGCACACAATCTTGTCTGCCTGAACATGATCTCATCGCCGGGGTCGGGTAAGACCACGCTCCTGGCGCGAACGATCACCGACATGAGAGGCAGGTTGCGAATCGGCGTCATTGAGGGTGATTTGCGAACGGACCTGGACGCTCAGCGCATCCGGGCCACGCAGGCCCCGGCCGTGCAGATTGAGACAAAGGGTTCATGCCATCTGTCGGCCGAGCAGGTGCACGGCGCCCTGGGGCAGTTGCCGCTGGCCGACCTGGATATGGTCATTATCGAAAACGTGGGCAATCTCGTCTGCCCGGCTTCGTTCGCCCTGGGGGAATCCGCCAAGATTGTGGTGCTCTCGGTGGCCGAAGGCGACGACAAGCCCGCCAAATACCCCTCCATCTTCGCCAGGTCCGCAGCCCTGCTCATTAACAAGATTGACCTCCTGGCGGCTGAGGGGCTGGCCGACTTCGATACCGACCGGGTGCGAACCGATGCCTCGCTATTGAACAGGTCCATCGAGATATTCCCGCTCTCGGCGCGGACCGGACAGGGCATGGAAAGCTGGTACGACTGGCTTGCCGCCCGCGTCCGTTCCTGAACCTTCCACCGTGTCGAAAACACGCCACTAGAGGAATGACGGCGGCTCCAACGACTTGTACAGCCCGTGTGCGCGGATGTAGTCCAGCACGGCCGGGGCGATCATGCCCGTCACATCACGGCCGGTGGCCAGCCTTCGCCGGATCTCGGTGCTGCTGACATTCACCAGGGGGGTCTCAAGCACATCGGCTTGCAGCTTGGCAGCGCGCTTAGCGCCCCATGAGGATTCGTATCGGTCAAACGAAGGCGCTTCGCAGCCGGCGCGGTACATTGTGCACAACCGACAGGTATCGATCAAGTCCGTGATCCGGTGCCAGTACGCCAGGTCGCCGACGGCATCGGCGCCGATCAGCCAGCAGATCTCCACCTGCTCGCCATACTGCTTCCTGAAATACGCCACGGTGTCCAGCGTGTAGCTCGGTCCGGGACGATTCAACTCGCAGTCACTGACCACGAATTGTCCGTCGCCGGCGACGGCCAGCGAAGCCATCATGCGCCGATCTTCATCGCCGGCGAAGGGCAAGAAACCCTTCAGTGGAGACCTCTTCGCCGGGACGAACACCACGGACTCGCCCGAAAGTTGCTCCATCGCATCTCGTGCGACCGTTGTGTGGCCGAGATGAATCGGGTCGAAACTGCCGCCGAAAAGTACAATCCGCCCTTGCATAGACCAATACTTAACAGCCGAACTGTGCGCAAATCAACCGTCGGCCGGAGGCAAAAGCGGCGTTCGCGTGCCCCCAGAGGCGGCCGGACAAACTTTTTTTTCGTCGGGGCAAAAGCCATCCCACATCCCGCTTGACACGGCGTCGAGCGTGACTTGTCGGGCGCCTGCCGCACGACATGTCACTTAATCCCCCGCCAAAACGGCCTGTAGTGGCCGAATTTCGCGTTTTTGGGCGTTGCATTGCCGACGGGCACGGTGACTGTCACTCCGGTGAAGCGCCGACAGCAGCGTGCCGGAGCCGTTGTCGGACGTAATGCGATCGTCGATAGGCTCGACAGGGAGAAAATTTTTATAAAGAAACAGAAAATTTTTGGACGATAAACAATGCGTGAGAAGTTATTAAGTTCTTGAATAGTGTACGAAGCGTTCTCCAACTTGTCTTTTGCAGCGTTAATGGATGACGCGTAAGTTTTCAGCACTGCCATAAGGAGGT
This sequence comes from Phycisphaerales bacterium UBA2266, assembly GCA_002347125.1. Taxonomy (GTDB): domain Bacteria; phylum Planctomycetota; class Phycisphaerae; order Sedimentisphaerales; family Anaerobacaceae; genus UBA2266. The sequence continues at coordinate 1,665 of DDXG01000135.1, read as the reverse complement.
AACGAAGTATGGCGAAGAAAGCAGCAAAGAAGAAAGTCGCGAAGAAGGCCCCGAAGAAAGCCGCAAAGAAGAAAGTCGCAAAGAAGAAGAAATAGCACACGTGCGCGATCCGCGTGACAGAGATCACGCGGTCTGTCTGTGTGACAAATGGAAGGCCCGACGCTGTCGCGGCCTTCCATTTTTTTTGACTTCTCCTACACCTTCGACCTTGGGCCGGCGACTTTGCATGTCTGGCATGGCCATCCAGCCCACGCGGTGTCGGCAGGATGCCGGCGCCGCGGCCGCAGCCTTGAACTCCGCCTTCGGCAGGGGCCGCTACCCCTTGCAATGGGGCGACCGAGGCGTATACTGACCGGTTCGTTCGGCCCGTTGGGGGCCGTTCCGCAGGCGAAAAACGCGACTTGATACGCTGCCATGGACTTCTTCCACTACCGCCAATCGAGACTGTATGCCGAGGACGTCGCCGTCGAGGCCATCGCCGCCGCCGTCGGCACCCCCGTCTACCTCTACAGCAAGGCCACCTTCCTCGATCATCTGCGGAAGATCCAGAAGGCCTACAGCCGTCTGGACACCACGGTCTGCTTCTCCGTCAAGGCCTGCGGTAACATTAACATCCTGCGGTTCATGGCTGGGGCCGGCAGCGGATTTGACGTCGTCAGCGGCGGCGAGTTGTATCGCGCCATGCAGGCCGGGGCCGACCCGAAGACCATCGTCTACGCGGGCGTCGGCAAGACCGATACCGAGATCACCGAAGCCCTTCGCGCGGGTATCGCCTACTTCAACATCGAGTCCGAGGCCGAACTGGAGAACCTGATTTGCCTGGCCGGGCGAACCGGATGCAGGACCCGTGCAGCCCTGCGGGTCAATCCCGACGTGGACTACCGCACACATAAGTACACCGCCACCGGCCACAAGCAGACCAAGTTCGGCGTGGACATCGAGCGGGCGCTGAAGGTCTTCGACATGTACGGTGCCAATCCCGACGTCCGTCTGTCTGCCGTGCACGTTCATCTGGGCAGCGGCGGCAAGACTATCGACCCCTATGTCGACGCCGTCAGAAAGATACTGCCGGTCATCACCGAGCTGCGCCGCCGCGGACATGCCATCGAGGCGCTGGACCTGGGCGGTGGGTACGGGGCGGATTACGTATCCGACTCCGTCCCATCGGCCGAGGATTACGCCGCGGGGCTGGTTCCGCTCCTGGCGGGTAAGGGTCTTCGGCTGATCTTGGAGCCGGGCAAGAGCATCTGCGCCAATGCCGGCATCCTCCTGATGCGCGTGCTCTACACTAAGACCGGCGGCGAGAAGAAGTTCATCATCGTCGATGCGGGCATGAACGACCTGATTCGGCCATCGCTGTACCAGGCGTTTCATTTCATCTGGCCAGCCGCCCCGGCCGAACGATTCGTCCCGAACCGGCGAGACGAGAACCTCCCCATCCGCGGAACCGAGGTCGTGGACATCGTCGGGCCCATCTGTGAAGGGGCGGACTTCCTCGCCAAGGACCGTGCGTTGCCGCCATTGGCCCGCGGCGACCTGCTGGCGGCTTTCACCGCCGGGGCCTACGGCTTTACCATGGCCAGCAACTACAACGCACGCGGCCGGACCCCGGAAGTCCTCGCCGATGGCGACGTGTTTACAGTCATCCGCCGCCGCGAGACCTAC
>DDXG01000310.1 GCA_002347125.1 Phycisphaerales bacterium UBA2266 | reverse complement strand
ATCTGCATGTGCTCGGTGGCCTCCACGTGGCAATGCCACATGTAGGTGCCGGGCTCCACGACGTTGTAGAAGTACGTCAGCGTGGCCCCCATGTTGATGGAGACCGACAGGTCCGGGACGCCGTCGAAGATGCTGGCGGCCTCCGGGAAACCGTGCCAGTGGATGGTGTGCGGGTCGAACAGGTCGGCCCGGTGCACCATGCCGACATTCGTCAGGTTCAGGAAGAGCTTCTGGCCTTCCTTGACCACGATGGTCGGTCCCGGAAATTCGGCGGCCAGCATCATGTCCATCATGACGTCCATGTCGGGGATGCCGGTGGCATCCCCGAAACCGAACATGTACTGGAGCTTGCCGTCGGCCATGTTGACGAACCCGTCGCCGGCGGCCATGTGAAGGAATACGTGATCGTTGTCGACAATGCCGTCGCCGTCGGTGTCGATCCCGTCGGTGTCCGGCGGCGCCTGGGTGTAGACAATGCCCGCACACAGCGGCGCCCACAGGCCAATAAGGCCCAACAGCACAAGGGTCTGTTGGAGAAGCGTTTTTCTATTCATCGTATGCTCCCTTCGATAGTCAATTCATCGGGTGGAACGCTGTTTGCGAACACGGTTTATGGGCAACAATCGGTTCGGCCCCACTGGTCCTGCATGACCGCGAAGTCCTCAAGGTCAATGTCTCCGTCACCGTTGAGATCGACCGGATTGGTTTCGTAGATGTCAATGTAGGTCAGCCAGTTAGCCGCCCAGATGGCCAGGTCGATGTTGTCCACGTCGCCGTCCACGTCGAAGTCGGCCGAACAGGCGGGGATGATCTCATCGGCCCCGGCGTCCGGCAGGATGCCGCCCGGCCGCGTCTGGCCGTCATAGTCCCAGTTCAGCGCCAGGTGGTCGCCGAGCGGTTCGGGCGCCCCGACGTTGATCGCGTTGGAGCCGCAGGTGATGTGGTAATCGCCGGCCCGGCCGATGGGCTCAAACCGGGTCGTGACGAAATTGCCGCCTTCGTCGATGACCGCCGCCACCATCAGGGTGTTGTTGTAGGCCGAGGCAAAGCCCGGATCACCGGCGACGTTGGAGCCGTCGTCGTAATCCGCCCCGTCGCCGTAGCTCAGCGCGGTCAGCACACAGTTGTCCGGGTTGAGCCAGTTGGCGCCGGGTAGGCCGATGACGGCGAGGTCCCATACAGGCGTCGTGGGATTGGCCGCCAAACCGCCGGAGCCGCCGTTAAGGCTGGCGTCCCAGTGGAAGGAACGGTTACCGTGGATGATGTTGTTGACAAGCACCGGGTTGGAGTAGCTCTGGCCGGTGAGATTGGCCAGGTTCTGGCTGTGAGCCCTGGACACGATACCGGCCGGCTGCGGGTTGGAGAGCAGCAGATTGCCGGGGGTAAACGTGTTCGCCGCGGCCGCGGTGCTGTCGTTGTTGGCAACCGTGTTGTGGATGATCAGCGCCCGTGCGACGTCCTGCAGGAAGATGCCGCCGGCGGCGTTGGCCGCCACGTTGTTGACGATGATGTTGTTGAAGATCGTCAGGGTATACCAGTTGTTGGGATCCGGGTCCTGTGTGTCGGCCCCGTTGACGACTTCGGCGCAGATTCCGCCGCCGAGTCCGGAGCCGGACATGTTGCCCTGGATCAGGTTATTGATGATCGTGACCGAACCGCTGCCGTCATCGAGTTCGCCGGGGTCTTCCGGGTCGATGCGGCTGGCGATGTAGATGCCGCCGCCGTTTCCGCCGGCCGGAGCGCCGTAGAAGACTTCGTTGGCAATGATGCGGTTGCGCGCGATCAGGCCGTTGTCGCTGAGGCCGTAGTGGTCGATGCCGCCGCCGTACCAGCTTGTGAAGTTGCCCATGATGAGGTTGTCGGTCACTTCATAGCCGGTCGAGCCGCCCAGGATCGTCACACCGCCGCCGCCGCCCGCCAGACCGCCGTTCTTGACGATGTGGTTGTGGTGGACTTTGATGTAGGTGTTCGGGAAACCGAGCGCCTCATCGCGGCCGATGATAACACCGCCGCCGAGCGTGCCCTGGTTGCCGCGGACCTTGTTGTTACGGATCTCGAAGTAGTCCACGTAGGCGTTCAGGTGGATGCCGCCGCCGGCTACGGCGCCTGCAATCTGCAGACCATCGATGGAAGCTGGTGCGTTGGCGTCCCAGATGCCGGGATGGCTGTAGACCAGGATGCCCGGCGCCGCCGTGGCCAGGAAGTTCGCCGCGGCCGCGGGGATATCCCCGTCGGCGACCAGCGCGTCGATCTTGTTGTTCCAGGCGCTGACCTTATGCGTGGGAACCGGGTTGCCGTAGATAATGGTCGATTCGGCGCCGGAACCCTGCAGGGTCACGTTCTTGTACACAATGGGGTTTTCCCAGTAGGAGCCGGGCTCAATGATGATGAGCGCGCCGTCCGTGGCCGCGTCAATGGCGTCCTGGATCGGCGTCTGCGGGAACATCGCCCCGCCGGTGACATGAGTCACATTGCCGCAGGCCCCGACGTGCAGCGTGATTCCGAGGTCCGTGCTGTTGCCGTTGTCGCCGCGGACCACGTGCAGTGTGCCCGTGGAGACATCACCGAAGTCAACCGTCGCCGTGATGGTGGAGTTGCTCCATGAGGTGATGTTCAGGGTCGCTCCGCCGACCGTAACGGCGCCCTCGACGTCTCCGAAGCCGTGATCCCTTATAACCATCGCCGGTATGTTGGCGTCCTTTCCGTCGTAGGCCGGATTCGGGACGGCCTGGTTGCCGCGGCTTGTGATAGTCACGGTGTCGCCGTCGTCGCAGACCAGGGGGCCGCCGTCGGGACCCATGACAGAGTAGATCAGGGGGTATCCATCGTTCGGTTCGACATCGAGCGGTCCGTTGGGATAACCCACGAACGCGCCGACCGGGGCCACCGGCGTATCCAGATACGTGGTGGTGCCGGGCATGAAGTTGAACGTGAACGGACTCTGCCCCCAATCAGGATTGTACCAGGGGTCGATCATCATCTGGCCGGGGTTGTTGGGGTCCGGGATGGGGCCGGGATGGTTGATGATGAACGTCAACATCTGCGGCGACATGCCGGACGGAGCCAGGATGTTCGTGGTGAAGGTCGAGGGCAGCAGTGCATTGTAGCAGCCCCATTCATCGCTATAGACCCTGGCGACCTCGTTGCCATACCAGTCCTGGAAGGAGATCGGGACCCAGCTCGGTGCGGCCTTTTCGCCGAAGATCGGGCTGGACTTGTCAAATTCCGCCGCGAAGTCGTTGTTGATGAATCCGACGGCGCGGGCGGCCTTGGGAACGGGCGTAAAGAAGAAGAAGTCGGCCGCCGCGTTCTGGCTGGACTTCAGCATAATCTGCTTGCGGTCCGCCAAAGGACGCATCTGGCCGGCAAAGGCGCACTCGACGCCGGGGAAGAGGCTCAGCTCATCCGGCACCAGGTGCAGGTCGCCGACGAGAATCGGCGGCAGCAGCGCGGTGCCCGGCGTGTAGGTATCGCCGAAATCGACGTTCTTATCTTCCTCCTTGACCAGCACGTGCCCGGGCGGGGTCGTGGCCTCGACGATGTAGCAACCCATCGGCAGGCCCTCGACCTCACTGCTGCCGGAGGCGATGCCGCCGGGGAAGTACGCATCGAAGGCGTAACCACCGTCAAAGACGCCCGGTCGAACCTGGTTCCAGACGCCGTAGTTGTCGTATCCGGGCGTAAGCTCCACGCCGTGGATGACGGGTATCGGGTCCTGGATGGACCCTTCGGGGTTGTTGTCATCCCAACTGTCGGTGGTGGTGATCGCAATGGCGTCGCCGGCGTCGAACTCGCCGTTGCTGTTGCGATCCACGTCTTCCGGTCCCAACTGGCCCGGATCGTCCATCCAGCCGAACGGGTAGTTGTCCACGTCCGCCAGGGTCGGTCCGCCGGAGCCATCCAGGTCGTCGATCACGCCATCCTTGTTGGAGTCCCGATACAGATTGACCTGGACGCGGGGGATGCCCGGCTCCCAGGGCTCGGCC
>DDXG01000226.1 GCA_002347125.1 Phycisphaerales bacterium UBA2266 | reverse complement strand
ACGCCGGACCTGATGCCGGCGGATATTACGGGGACGGAGATCCTGCAGGACAGTGAGCACGAGCGGCGGATGGTGTTCGTCAAGGGGCCGATTTTCGCTAATATGATCCTGGCCGACGAGATCAACCGGACGCCGCCGAAGACGCAGGCGGCGCTGCTGGAGGCGATGCAGGAGCACCACGTGACGGCGGCGGGGGTCTGCTACCCGATCGCCGAACCGTTCCACGTGTTCGCGACGCAAAACCCGATTGAGATGGAGGGGACGTATCCGCTGCCGGAGGCCCAGTTGGATCGGTTTATGTTCAACGTGTACATCGACTATCTGTCGGAGGACGATGAGGTGGCCGTGGTGAACCAGACGACGACGCGGGATCCGGAGCCGATCCAGGCGCTGTTCGACGGCAAGGACCTGATGCGTTTTCACGAGACGGTGCGAGCGGTGCCGACGGCCGAAGACGTGGTGCGGTACGCGGTGCGGCTGGCGGCGGCGTCGCGGCCGGGCGGCAAGGATGCGCCGGATTTCGTGAACGAGTGGGTGACGTGGGGGGCGGGGCTGCGGGCGTCGCAGTATATGGTGCTGGGATCGAAGGCGCGGGCGCTGCTGTACGGGCGGTCGCATGTGAGTTACGAGGACATCCGGGCGCTGGCCCAGCCGGTGCTGCGGCATCGGGTGCTGGTGAATTACCGGGCCGAGGCCGAGGGGGTGACGGTGGATAGTCTGATTGAGCGGCTGTTGGAGGCGGTTCGGGCCGGACGATAGACGATGGACGAGGGACGAAGTACGAAATACGAACGACGAAATACGAACAACGAGATGATTGATCCGGCGGCGCTGATGCGGATCAAGTCGATGGAGCTGCGCGCCAAGGTGATCGTGGAGGGATTCTGGAAGGGGATTCATCGCAGCCCGTATCACGGGTTCTCGGTGGAGTTCACGGAGTATCGCCAGTATGTCTGCGGGGACGATCCGCGGTATATCGACTGGCGGCTGTACGCGCGGAGCGATCGGTTGTACATCAAGAAGTTCCAGGATGAGACGAACCTGCGGTGCCATCTGCTGGTGGACCACAGCCGGTCGATGGGATACGCGTCCGGGTCGTACAGCAAGAGCCGGTACGCCGGTACGCTGGCGGCGACGCTGGCGTATTTTCTGTACACACAGGGCGACGCCGTAGGTCTGGCGACGTTTGACCAGCGGATCGGCCGTTATCTGCCCCCGCGCAATCGCCCGGGGTATCTGCGGCGGATTATCCAGACGCTGGAGGCCAGCCCGGAGGGTCGGGCGACGGACCTGGGGCCGCCGCTGGAGAGGCTGGCGCAGCTTCTGACCAAGCGCGGGCTCGTGGTGCTGATCTCGGACCTGCTGACGAGCGTGGAGCGGCTGGAGCGGGACTTGGGGTATCTGTGCGCGGGGGGGCACGATGTGGTGGTCTTCCAGGTGCTGGACCCAGCGGAGTTGAGTTTTGAATTTGATTCGCCGAGTCTGTTCGAGGATGTCGAGAGCGGGCGGCGGATGATGGTGGAGCCGGCGGCGGCGCGGGAGGGGTATAAGAAGCGGCTGGGGCGGCATCTGGAGATGCTCAAGGGGGTGTGCCGCAAGCTTGGTATTGACTACCACCTGTTTGCGACGGATCGGCCGTTCGACCTGGCGCTGATGGATTTCCTGCAGGACCGGATGAATCGAACGAAGCGGATGAGCCGACGGCGGAGTCGGGTTGGAGGAAGGGCAACGTAGAACTCGAAATACGAAACGAATACGAATGATCCGAACACTGAACTCAAAACGCAAAAACCAAAGGCCAAAACCAAAGCTCAAAGCCCAAAACCGTGTGCATGTCGCGCGGGCGGCGCTGTTTGGGGGTTTGAGTTGTGGCTTTGGGCTTTCAGTCTTGAGTTTACAGTTCTATCACGGGCAAGATGCCCGTGCTACGCAAGGGCGGGACGCCCTCGTTACGGGAGGGACTGTATGAGTTTCTTGTATCCGTTGCTGCTGGCGGGGATTTCGGCGATTGCGTTGCCGATACTGGCGCATATGATCCGGCATCGGACGCGCAAGCGCGTGGCGTTCAGCTCGCTGATGTTCGTGCCGACGACGCTGCCGCGGTTCACCAGCCGCAGTCGGGTGGAGAACTGGCCGCTGCTGATTCTGCGGTGTCTGGTGATCTGCCTGGTGGCGGCGGCGTTTGCCCGGCCGTTCTTTGCTGCGCCGGTTGAGGAGACGCCGCGGGCCGCGGGCAGACGGATCGTGCTGTTGCTCGATACGAGCGCGTCGATGAGACGATCCGGGCTGTGGGAGCAGGCCATGGCCGAGGCCGACAAGGTCCTCAAGGGGGCCGCCCCGGCTGACCGGGTGTGCGTGATGCGGTTCGACCGGGATGTGGCGACGGTGGTGGGGTTTGAGGCGTGGGCCGCCGGGATGCATGGGCAGTCCCGACGAGCCGCGATGGAGGCGATTGAGGCATTGCGGCCGGGCTGGGGGGCGACGGACCTGGGGCGGGCGCTGGTGGCGGCGTGTGAGGCGATGGGGGAAGATGATGTGAGCGACGGACGATGGGCGTACGGCCGGGATGCCCGCGAGGCGCGTCCTTCATCCCTCGTCCCTCGTCCGTCAGGACCTGCCACGGGTGGGCAGGTGGTGCTCATCAGCGACTTGCAGCAGGGAAGCGACCTGGGGGCGCTGGCGGGGTATGAGTGGCCGGCGGAGGTGTCGCTGGTGGTGCGGGCGGTGCGTTGTGAGGATGGAACGAACGCCTCGGTGCAGTGGATCAGCGGCGTGCAGGGTCCGGATGCGGCAGGCGATGAGCCGGTGACTGTGCGGGTGAGCAATGCAGCGGATTCCACGGTCGAGCAATTCGTCTTGCGATGGGTCGAGGGCGATGGGACAGGCGATGCGAATGACGCCAAGGACGTGTATGTGGCGCCGGGATACAGCACAGTGGTGCACGTCGGAAAAGACGATGGACGATCCCGAAGCGAGTTCGGGACGACGGACGACGGACGACAGACCCATGACGAGCGCTCGCCGTTGCGTCCCTCGTCTCTCGTCCCTCGTCCCTCGGATCCAACGCTGGGCCCGATGCCGTTGACACGTGGGGGGCGGGTGGTGCTCAGCGGCGATGCGCATGAGTTTGACAATACACTGTATGTTGCGCCACAGCGCCAGGGGCGGTTGAACATCTTGTATGTGGGGGATGATGATCCGAACGATGCGGCCGGGATGCTGTTCTACCTGCGGCGGGCGTTTGCTGGTGGCCCAGGGGTTCGGCCGGTGCTGGCTTGGCGGCGGACGGATGAGATATTAGGGACAGCGCTGGAGCAGGCGGCTATGGCGATCGTGGCCGGGGCAATGGTGAGCGAGAATGCGACCTCGGTTCGGCGCTATCTGGAGTCGGGGGGGACGGCACTTTGGGTGGCATGCGGCGGCTGGACGCCTGGTGAACGAGGGACGACGGACGAGGGACGAGAGACGAGTTTCACCGCAGAGGACGCGGAGACGGTCTCCGTATCAGAGCAGGGGCCACAGACGACAGCCCTGGGACTCGGCGGCTCCGATACGCAATTCGCAACACGCAATACGAACGACGAATCAGCGACGCTAGGCAGGCTGGCGGGAGTTGAGAATCTGCGGTTGTGGGAGGCGGCGGTGGATGGGTATGCGATGCTGGGGAGACTGGATTTTCGACATCCGCTGCTGGCGGTGTTTGGCGAGCCGCGTTTTGGGGATTTCAGCCGGGTTCATTTCTGGCGGTATCGCAAGGTGGATGTAGACGGGCTGCCGGGGGCGCGGGTGCTTGCGTGGTTTGACAGCGGCGATCCGGCGTGGATTGAAGTGTCCGTGGGGCGGGGCACATTGCTGGTCTGGATGTGCGGGTGGGGGCGGGCAGACAGCGATCTGGCATTATCGTCGAAGTTCGTGCCGCTGTTGTATTGTTGTTTGGAGCATGGGGGGGCTTCGCTGGGCGAGCAGAGGCAGTACTTCGTAGGGGATGTGGTGGATCTGGGCGGGGCATCAGCCATGCCTTCGCCGCGCGAAGGGATGCCGCCCCGGATGTCTGTGCGGCGGCCGGATGGGGTGGTGGTGGCTCTGGCCGCGGATGGCATGACGTTCGCGGGCACGGATTTACCGGGGGTTTATGTGGTGGAGGATTCACAGGACGTGTTTGCGGTGAACGTGGCGACGGCCGAGAGTCGGACGGCGGTGATGGCCATGGAGGAATTGGAGAAGATGGGCGTGTGGTTCGGGGCGGATAGGGCCGAGCCGACGGCCGCGATGAAGGAAAGGCAGCAACGAGCGTCCCTGGCGGCGATCGAGCGGCGACAGAAGCTGTGGCGATGGTTGCTGGCGGCGGCGCTGGGGGTGTTGTTGGTGGAGACTGTCCTGGCGGGCCGGCTGACGGGTCGCCCGGCGGATCTCAAGGAGATGAACGATGATTGAGCAGGCGCTTCGCGATAGATTGCGGCCGATTGTCCGGCACAGGCAGAGCCTGTACCTGGCGGTATGGCTGTCGGTGGTCTGGTTCGTGCTGGGGCTGGTTGGGGCCGGGCTCATCTGGGCGCAGTGGTATTGGGGCATGCGACTGTCGGGAGCGACCAGGGCCCTGGCGGCGGTGTTTGTGGCGGCGACCATCTGCGTGATGTACCGGTCGCGGCGCGTACGGCCGGACTATCGGGCGATTGCGCGGGCGATCGAACGGGACCACCCGGACTTGAAGGTGCTGCTGTTGACGGCCATCGAGCAGAAGGCCAGGGGCCCGGACGGGCAGTTGGGTTACCTGCAGGAGCGGGTGATCGGCGAGGCGCTGCGCCATGCGTCGCGGACGGACTGGACGGCGAGCGTGCCGCTGGTGCGGCTGTTGATGGCGGATGTCGGGGCGTTCGCGGCGCTGTTGCTTGTGCTGGCGACAGTGTGGCCGT
>DDXG01000176.1 GCA_002347125.1 Phycisphaerales bacterium UBA2266 | reverse complement strand
TCGGTGGACGCAGCGATTGAGGGCTGAGCCGGCTGTTGGACGGTCGTGGGCAGGACTGGATTGTGGGCGAGGCGCCGGGGCCACCGCCGGTGGAGGCGGTACGGGCAGGGGCGGCGGTTGCTCTGTCTGGCGTGGCCGGCCTCGATGTCGGGGCGGCCGGGCCTGCCGTTGCCGGGCGGGCCGCTTGTGGGCGGGCCTGATTCGGAGAGAGCACGGCCGGGCGGGCGACAATCGGTTGGGGTTGTCTGGGGGTTGCCGCCGCCGGTTGGGTCGGAGCGTGGTGCCGAGGCGGTGCGGCGGAGCGAGCAGGAGCCTGTCCCGGCTCGATTCGCCCGACTGGCGCAGGCTGCCGGCCGGCGGGGCCGGCTGCAGCATCGGGGGTGGCCGCTCGCGGCACAGCGCCTCCCGCAGCGTCGGCGTTTGCACCACCATCCCTTGCCGCAGGCAAGGGATGCCACTCCGGAGACGGCAAGGGATGCCCCTCCGTCGCCGGGACGCCTTGGGGCGGGCGCTGCGGCTGAACCGTACCTGCCTCGACTGTGCCGGATGTGCCCAAGTTGCCTGGTGCGTCAAGGGCCTCCGACGTGTCGTGGGGGTCTGACCCACGATTCGAGGACTCCTGTGCACTTGTGCCCTTGTGCTCCTGTACCCCTGCCGTGGCACGGGCAGGATGCCCGTGCATGAGGCCGACGCCCGCCGTGTCGCGGGCATCGGACCTGGGAGCCGAAGGCTCTTGTGCTCTTGTGCTCTTGTNNGCTCTTGTGCTCTTGTGCTCTTGTGCTCCTGTGCACTTGCGCCCTTGTGCTCCTGTGCACTTGCGCTCTTGTGCTCCTGTGCTCCTCCCGTGCCGCCGGCAGGCTGCGGACCGTGAATGATGGCCTCAATCTCATCGGCGGGCAGGCCCGCGGCGGTGAGCGTCTGCTTGTGGATGTACTGGGCTACGGCCGCATAGTCCTCGGCCCCGTTGCAGCCCGGTTCGTACTCGAAGATGGTCTTGCCGTAGCTGGGGGCCTCGGCCAGCTTGATATTGCGGCGGATCAGACGCGGGATGATGCGGGCCTCGGACCAGGCGCTGCGGGTGCCGCGGGCCTCGCGGAGGAACTGCTCGATATCCGCCTTGACCTCGCTGGGCAGCAGCGCCCGGCTGTCGTACATGCACAGAAGGATGCCGGAGACCTTGAGCCCCGGGTTGATGCGGCGGCTGACGATCTCGACGGTCTGCAGGAGCTTGCCGAACCCCTGCAGGGCCAAAAAATGCGGCTGCAGTGGGATGAGGACCTCCTTGACGGCCGCCAGGGCGTTGAGCGTCAGCAGTCCCAGCGACGGCGGACAGTCGATGAAGAGATAGTCGAAGCGGTCTTCGATTGTCCCAACCGCTTCGCTGAGGATGACCTCGCGTCCGACGACGCTGACCAGCTCGCTCTCGGCGCCGACGAGGTTGACGTTCGTGGGAATCAGACAGAGGTTGTCCCGGACCTGGCGGATGGCGTTCTTGATGTCCGCCGACTGCGTCAGAATCTCATACGCCCCCGGACCGGCCGAATCGGGCTCCACGCCGAGATGGATGGTCAGATGCGCCTGAGGGTCAAGGTCGATCACCAGCACCCGGGCCCCCATGCGGGCCAGGGCCGCGGCGGTGTTCGTGACGGTCGTGGTCTTTCCCACGCCCCCCTTCTGGTTCAGTACGGCTATGGTTCTCAAAACATTACCCTCCTTGGCGCTGCTCGGTGAGTTTTCTATGGATGGCGTCGAGCACGCCGTTGATGAATCCGGGTGCTTTCTCGGTGCTGAACTTCTTGGCCAGTTCGATGGCCTCGTTGATGGCGACTTTCGGCGGGATCTTGGGGCAACGGGCAAGCTGGTAGACCGCCAGGCGAAGGATGCTGCGGTCGACCGGCGACAACCGCTGGAACTGCCACTTGATGGCGGCGGACTTGATCAGCTCGTCGCAGGCGGCCGCGTCACTCCAGGCGCCCCGAGTCCACTCGGCGGCGATTTGGCGGGTCTGTTCGTTGGCGCCGGACTCGGCGAAGAACTGGGTCACGCAGCCGAAGGCGTCGTCGCCCTGGACGTCAAGCGAGTACAACGCCTGCATGGCTAACTCTCTGGCCCTGGTTCTCTTGTCCACGCGCTCGTCCTTCTGTGCTTTCATCCGTGCGGGCCGAAAGGGGTTCGGTACACTCTTCGCCGACCTTCCGGGGGATTCGCGGGCTGTAACCGAGTGGAAAATGTACCGGACCCCTTTAATTGTCTAGATCTGCTCCAACACGTTGACCATTTCCATGGCGGTCCGGGCGGCGTCGGCGCCGGCGTTGCCCATCTTGGCGCCGGCCCGCTCGACGGCCTGTTCGAGGGTCTCGCAGGTCAGCACGCCGAAGACGGCCGGGATCGGGCCTTCATAATTGAGCTGCCCCACGCCCCGAACCACCTGCTGACAGACGGCCTCATAGTGGCTGGTCTGGCCGCGGATCACCGCGCCAAGGCACAGGACCGCGGCATAATCCCCGGCCATGGCCATCTTCCGGGCGGCGATGGTGATCTCGCAGGCCCCGGGGACCCACACGACCGTGATCTGGTCCTCGGACGCGCCGTGACGGGTCAGGCAATCAATGGCGCCGCCGAGCAGCTTCGAGGTGATGAACTCATTGAAACGGCTCACCACGATGGCGTAACGGCCTCTGCCTGCTGTGATCTGGCCTTGTATCTGCTTTACCATAATCGTTTTCCTCAATGGCTCAACCGGCGTCGAAACCGGTTTATGGCCCCCGACACAGACCCGCCAGGGCGTTGCCGAGGGATTTCTATAAGCACACATTATAAGACGGTCGAAATCAGCTTTCCACAAAAACCGCGATTCGTCCGAGCGGCCCTTATCAGGACGCCGCCGCCGGCTGTCCTAACATGTTGCATTATAAAGATTTACAGCTCCGCACGCCAGAGGAATTTCCACGCGGGCAAAAAGGGATGCGGCTCGGGCAAAAGGGCTAAGCGGCCGCTGTTTTTCGGGCGATATGGGCACATGGTGGGCCGCACAGGGACGCCGGGGCCGCCGCAAGGCATGCGCAGGAGGCGTTAGATTGGTATGAAGTGGACCGAACCGGCACGGCCGATAGGTCTTTCGCGGACAGGTTGAGCTATGCTTTCTGACAGTTTTGACAACAGCGAATCGAGTCCCTACGACGGGGCCGAGCAGAAGGCCCGCCGGGCCCACGAGCTATACGAAGACGGCGATCTGCACCAGGCGCTTGATGAACTGGAGGCGGCCATTGAGGTCAACCCGTCGAACAGCGCATGGCACTTCAACCGGGGCCTGACCCTGGACGCGGTGAACCGGTTCGACAAGGCGATCGAGTCATTCGAGGCGGCGCTGGAGTTGAACCCGAGCGATGTGGAGGTTCTCAACTGTCTGGCGGTGGATTACACGCGAACCGGCCAGTATGACCGGGCGCTGGAGGTATTCGAGCAGGTCGAGCGGATGGACCCGACGTTCGAGCCGTGCTACTGCAACCGGATCATCACCTACGCCGAGATGGGCAAGCACGAGGCGGCTGAGCAGATGTTCTACATGGCCCAGCAGATCGACCCGGATTGTGCCCTGTGCTACTACAACATCGGCAACAGTCTCTTCGCCCGGCGGCAGTACAAGAAGGCGATCCATTGCTGGCGCAAGACGGCCGAACTGGAGGCCGCGCATCCCCAAATCAACTACCGCATCGCCCAGGCCTACTGGGCCGACGGCAACACCACCGAGGCGAGGGAGTACTTCCTGCGGGAGTTGCGGCTGAGCCCCGGCGACGTCGAGGTCATCCTGGACTTCGGGCTGTTTCTGCTCGAGCTGGGGGATATGGAGGCGGCCAGGGAGAAGTTCAACCGCATTCTGGAGTTGAGGCCGGAGCATGTGCAGGCCGTGTTCTATCTGGGCGAGATTGCCTTTCACAACGGGCACTACGGGCGGGCCCAGGGGCTCTACACCGAGGCGCTGGCCAAGGACGGCGGGGGACGCGAATCGGCGGGGGCCAATTACCGGCTGGGTCAGTGTGCCCTGATCGCGGGCGACATCCGGCAGGCCCGGATGTACCTGCTGGCCGAGTTGCGGACGAAGCCGGAGGATTCTTATGTGCTGACATCACTGGGGTCGATGTTCCTGGCGATGGGGGACGCCGAACACGCCGCCGATTGCCTGCTGCGGGCGGTGGACAAGGACTGGTCGAACGCGGAGGCGTACTACTATCTGGGACTGGCCGGGGCGATTCGCGGAGACCTGCAGGATGCGTGCGAGTTCTTCGGGCACGCCCTCGATATCGACGCCGGGCACGCCGAGGCGCTGCGGGACTCGGCGAAGGTGTACCTGGCGATGGGGCGGCTGGATGAGGCGGCCGAGCGGATTGCCCGGGCCGAGGCGGCGGCGGGTCCGGCTCGGGAGATGACGGCCCTGCGACGCAAAATCCGCCGGGCCCAGCGGGCCGCCAGACTCGCCGGACTCATCGAGACGACCACCGACAAGATCGCATCTTACCTGCCCGGCAAGGGCGCCCGGTAGGGCGGCTCAGTCCGCGGCCGAGCATTCCCGCTGACCCCAATCCTGCCCTGCCGGCCCTGAGCAAAGCAAAGGGCATGCGTCCGGGCCACGAATGCGACGAAACGCCTTCCCGCAACCGCCGCTACATCCATGCAACCCTATTGGGATTGGCCGGGTCGTTGGTCGAGACGTAGATGTTCTTCTGCATCGCGGCCGTGGCCTTGGCTGAGGTGTAGCTGACCTTGACGACGCCGGATTCGCCGGGGGCGTAGTCCTGCCTGGCCAGTTCCGGCACCGTGCAGCCGCAGGTCTTCTTGATGCCGGTGATCTTGAGGTCGGCCCGGCCGGTGTTGGTGAACCGGAATTCGCACGTATTGCTCACGTCGAAGCCGATTTCGCCGAGGTCGTGGGTGGTGGTCCCGAAAGCGATGGCTGGCGCAACGATGCTCTGGTCGGTCTCCGGCTGCTGCTGGTTCTGCGTAGCGATGGGTTGCGCGGAGGCTACGCTGTCGGGCTTGGCTTGTGCGGCGGACGGTTGTGCCGATTCGCAACCTGTACAGATCAGGACGGTCAGCGCAACACCTATTGCAGCTACAGGCTGTTTGAGTCCCATGGTAGCCTCAATCATCAATCGTCTCGCTATTGCCGTTGCCGTCGTAACTGTAGCTCGTCACGATACCCCGCTGGTCAATCCGCTCGATAACCTTACCGGCCGCATTGTACGCATACCGGATATCGTTGCCATCAGGATACACCACCGCCGTAACCCGCTCAAGCCCATCATAAGTATAAACCGTAGTCTGCGCCGTAGACCCATCCGCATAGCCGGTGATGGAGGTCTGTCGGCTCTGTCGTCGGGAGCAATCGTGTTGACGCCGGGCGACTTGTGCTCGGTGCTAGTCGGACATACTCCAAATTCTTACGCCTGTGTTCATTACCCCAGAGGTGGCCAATAGACTGCCATCGGGCGAAAACGCCAAACCATATACGGAATGCTGGCCACTCTGGATATCATGGAGGCGTTGGCCTGTATCCGCGTCCCAGACATAGACGCGCCCATTGGCGAGCAGCGCGCCAGCTACGAGCCGACCGTCAGGGCTCACGGCAACGCTCATACAACGAGTAGGCACCTCCCACTGGCCGAGAATAGAGCCCGTAACGGTATCGAAACAGAACAAACCAGTGTTCCCAGCGACGTAGACCCGTGTCGAGTCCGGCGAGAAACACACATCATTAAAATTGACCGTCCATCGCCCGATAGGGATTTCGGAGGCTGTGGGGACCTTCTCCCACAGCAGTCCTTGCTTTGGAACACTCGCAACATGGATGAAGCCCCCCTCGCACGCCCCCACGGCCACTACATACTCACCGTTGTCGGAGCAGGCTATACCACCAATGGCCGGTTTCCCGAAGGGCCGCACCTGGATCTCCGTAATCCATTGAACGCTCTCCGATTGGCCTTGGATAAGACCCACGCGGTGTCTCGCTGTCCAAGCTGGAACGACCATGATGTCCTGCTGGACGTAGATTGCCATATACGCGCCGTCTCGGCTGCCGCGCAGACGCCTGCAGCACCATTCCCTCCCAAGTGACCATCTCTTGATCTCACCACCATCCTGCAAGCTCCTGACAGTCAGGAATGTGTCGTCCTTCTGGTGTAAAGGGCAAACAAACACGTCACCATCCATGACCCCGTAGACATCGTTCAGTGGATACGGCGTTGCACGAGATTTCCATTGCGGCAGCCAATCGAGGTCAAAACGGAACTCTCGCGGGGATGTGGCCAGGTCTCCCCATCGCCAGCACTGCAGAACATTGGAGCCCGCCACCGTCAGCAAATCGCCGCATGTCGCGACCAATACGCTCTCCGAATCAATGCTCAGCAGAATCTCCTGATCAGGAGTATCTTGAGCGGGTTGTGCCGCAGGGCCGTCGTCTGAACAGCCCGCGCTCCAGAGCAGAATGAAGCTGGTGATGGCACAAAGAGCGCTGGCCGATATGGATATGTCCCTCGAGTGGGATACAACTTTAAGATTCATGATTCACCTGATCATCCGTAGGCCATGCCCCTTTTGGGCGGCCAGCCGCCCCAGTAATGTTAGCTCACTCGGCGCACGTCTGCGCAACGCCAACTCTGAGCCGACCCCTCAGCGGTCACGGCAACGGCTCCGGTGCCCCGTGAAGGGCCCACTCTTGATGCAGCAACAGCGGCGCATGAACTCATCCATAGCTCCCTTTGTGTCCACTTCTGTCGCATCAAGATCACGCTTAAATAACTGTATATTATCTGCCTCATGGCTTGTTGCGACGGCATATTTGCGCCACATCTGACGTGCCCACGCCTGATGTTCAGCGCTCAAGCGGCTCACAACTGCGCTGACAACACCTGGTAGAGACACACTCTCCCAGTTCTCCCAATAGAATCCGGTGCTATCCCGACTGTGTGCTACCAAGTCGTACACCGGAGGTAGTCGCCCACCCGATTGATGGGAATACGAATCCTGCAACTGATGCAAGCCTTCAGAGAATATCCGCAAATTACAGAGCCTAATGCCAAGTTTGACTTCCCTGTGTGCCGCCAGTCCGCCAGGTTCAACTGGCTCACCGATGTCCGCACCGGGGAAATGCCAATAGGCAATGAGGGTAAGCGCATCAGCGCCAATTCCGCTCGGAGTTTCTCCTAAGGGATCCCGGAAATGCCGTATAGCATCCAGAAATCGAGTGATAGACACCAGGTGGCTCAGCCCAGCGATACTTCCTGATACTGGGCTGCGATAGTCGGTATCAGGTGTGTTTGCCCAGCCTCCAATGTTCCATGCAAAGCACATCCCCACCTCACTTGCCCAAGTGCATGTTCGGTGTGCATGGACTTCTGGACCCCAAAGTCCAAGTGGATCGGCTCCCGCTGTGGGATTACTCTGAAGATACTGAAAGAGACTCGCTGTGCCGACGTATTGAGCTAAAGGCAGGAGCATATCGCGTGGGCCCACATTCGGCGTAATCCCCAACGGATCCTGCGTCGTCCATCTTCCCGTGTAGTAGCCGTAATAGCGGTTTCGGTTGTACTGGATTTTCAACGCGCCGCCGTCGAGGATGTCCACCTGCCGGCCGGTGAACATGTAGGAATTATCGCAAGTGGAGGCCTGCGGACTGCGGGGATTGTACGAGCCGTCCAGGATATTCGGTTCGCCGTAGGCGTTCCCGACCAAAAACATGTCGGGACAGGCTGCTTCGTAGCGTTCGACGACCGTGCCGGCGTAGTTGACCAGGGCGACCGGGCTGTAGAGGTGGTCGTGGACGTAGTAGGTTCGCGGATCGCTCGGCGAGGCGCCCCAACTGTAGAGGACCTCGTCGATGTAGTTGCCGTAGAG
>DDXG01000231.1 GCA_002347125.1 Phycisphaerales bacterium UBA2266 | reverse complement strand
TCATCGGCCTGGTTGGCCCATTGACACAGGTCCACGCAGTGGGATCCCCATTCGAGGCATCCGCCGCCCACCATGCCGCCGCCCTTCTCGAAGTGAAAGGCGTTCATGAGCTTGCTGGTGTAGGGCCGCCAGGCGGCCGGACCGAGGTACATATCCCAATCCACCTGCTCTCGCGGCGGCGCGGGTTCGGCGGGGAGCCAGCCGCTCATATCGCTGCCCAGTCCGCCGGGGTGGGCGTGGAGCGTCTTGAGCGGCCCAAGCTTGCCGGCCTGGGCCAATTCGACGGCGTAGGCGAAATTGGGCAAGCTGCGGCGCTGCGTGCCGGCCTGGAATACACGGCCTGTCCGACGAAAAACCTCGGCCAGGGCAAGGCTTTGGGCAATGTTCTTCGTGCAAGGTTTCTCGCAGTAGACATCCTTACCGGCCCTGGCCGCCATGACGGAGGCCGTCGCGTGCCAATTCGGGCCGGTGGCGATCAATACGGCGTCGATGTCGTCGCGAGCGAGCAGATCCCGCATGTCGATGTACGTCGCACAGTCCTTGTCGCCGTTGATGGTATCGACCTGGTCCTTGGCGCGTTGGCGATTGTCGCCGCGGACGTCGCATACGGCTACGCACCGCAGGTCCTGCTCCCGGAGGAAGCAGCTCAGCACGTAACGCCCGCGATTGCCGATTCCAACGGCGCCCAGTATGATTCGTTCACTGGGGGCCACGCCGCCATTCTTGCCCAACACCGTGGCTGGGATGACCTGCGGCGCCGCCAAACAGGCACCGGTTTGCAGTGCGGTCTTGAGAAAGCGCCGCCGGTTTATACTGACTTTTTCCTTATACATACTTGACCTCCTGATGAACAACCGTCTGCGAGGCACAGCCATCACACATGCCCGGAGTATAGCGGGCCGTGCCATGATAGGCAAAGCGAATCTACTGCGCATGCCGTCACAAGGAAGGACCGGATGACGTCGCGACCGCCTCGTGTCGGCGTCCCGGAGCAGAAAGGTTGCCGCCCTCGGCCGGTTTTGCCCCTATTCCCTACGGCTCGCCCCCGCGGAGGAGGCGGAACCATCCCAGCTTACGGTCGAGATGCTTCGCGCTATGGATCAAGGCTTTGCGGCCGTTCACCGTTTCCAGGGAAGGCCTCCCACCGTTGGCTCCCGATGCGAACGGTGAGGGTGGCGGCATGGGCCAGGTCGATGTTGGCGCTACAGGAATCGCTGGGCGGACCTTTGCGCGGATGCGGTCTGGACGGACAGCCCCCCTAATCGGCAAACACCGTGTACGGCGCAGGCCTTCGTCCTGAATCATGTGTTTGCTCGTTGTACGGCTTTGCTACTTCGTCGCAGCGGTCAGCGAGCCTTTCATGGCGGCAGCCTTGATGCTCGTGGGCTGGTCACCATCCTGTAGTTCTTTGTACAAAGCGACTGCCTCGGACTTCTCGCCGTCGGCCAGCAACTGCTCGGCACAGGCCAAGCAGGCATCGGCTACCGGCATCTTCATGTCGGCGGATGCCTTCTTCGCAAACCGGCTCAGTTCCTTGGCGGCGGCCGGTGTGCCGATCAGACCAAGCGACTGGGCCGCGGTTCTGGCGACCTGGATGTCGGAGTCGCCGAGAAACCCCGCAATGACCGCGATGCTATTCCTGTCGCGACGCACACCCAGCGAACCGATGATGCCCGGCTTGAGCTTGTTGCCGACCTTGGGCAAAGCATCCCGCAGCGCATCGACCGCTCTCTGGTCCGGAATGCGCTCCAGGGCGTAGCGTGCGATGTGCGAGGTCTCCTCCGCCTGCAGAAGGACGGCGAGGGTCTCGACGGACTGGGCGGTGCCCATGACTCTCAGTCTTCGGCACACATAGTCCTGTGCGGATCGTGAGATGCCGCCGGCAAGCGCGTCCACCAGTCTCTTTTCGAGCGACTTGCGTGCATCGGCATCCCCGTGCGTGGCGATGATCGCCCGATCGATGGGACTCAGGACCGCGCGGTCGGCGCCCCAGTCATAGGCCTTGAGCGCTTCAAATGCCGTGTCTACGGCGGCCGAATCCATCTGGGCAACGGCTACACCCGCCGCCCCGGCCACCAGTGTCATTCCAGTTGTTTCCTTGCTCGTCATAGTTACATCTCCTTGTCGCAACGGTCGCTTTCTTAAATCACCCAAGGCTCTCTTCTTGCCACGTCGACAAGGCGGTTGGCTTCGTCGTCGTTAACGAACTGCTGTTTCACGGTGTCCCACTTCAGCGACCGTTCCAGTTCGTAGGCAATAAGGAACAGGTGGCATACGGTGGCCGTGTGGGCCGCTAATTCGATGTCGCGGAAGGGTCTGCGCCGGGTCTTGACGCAGTCGATAAAGTCGCCGTAGATGCCGCCGCTGCCGGCGTACCCTGGAACGGGCTTGGAGGGGCCCGGTTCATTCGTCCCTTCCACCTGCAGGTTGCCTCGCTCCGGGTAATTGTGATGGATCATCTTGCCGTTCGGATAACGGCAGGTGGCGAACTTCCGGCCGTTTTCATTATGGAAGATGACCTCTTCGGGGTCCAGTTCCCTGACATCGATGGCGAAGGTTGCGCCACCGAAATGATGGGCGCCCCAGTCCGTCATGCCGCCGCCGGAGTAATCCCTGAACGACCGCCAGCTTGTTCCGTCGATGCTGTAGCTGCCGCTGCACCGGTGGGGATGGTACGGCGCCCAGGGGGCCGGGCCCAGCCACATATCCCAGTCAAAGCCGTCGGGGATCGGTTGGCCTTCCTTGTTGCACTCCGTCGGCAGCGGACCGACATTCACATTGATCGACTTGACGTCGCCCATCTGGCCGCTCCAGCAGGCGCCGACGATCTTGCGGTAGTCCTCCAGAACGCGCTGGCTGCCCCCGGAGACCACGCGGCTGTAACGCCGTGCGGCGTCGACCATCAGCTTGCCTTCACGAAGCGTCTTGGTTTCGGGCTTCTGGCAGTAGATGTCTTTTCCGTTGCGGCATGCCTCGATCACGATAATCGCGTGCCAGTGGTCCGGTGTAGCGCAATGCACCGCGTCGATACCCTCTTGTGCCATGACCTCGCGGAAGTCGCCGTACACCTTGCAGTCTTGGTTGCCGTACTTCTCGTTCACGCGGGCCGCGGCGCCGTCACGGGCTTCCCTTTTCACGTCACAGACGGCCACATATTGAACATCGCCCCGGCCCAGGAATGAACCCAGATCGCCCCGGCCCATGTTGCCGATGCCGATGCCGGCCATCACGATACGGTTGCTGGGCGCCGTGTTGCCGTCGGCCCCCATCGCGGACGCCGGGATCAGGTAGGGCAGGGCCACCGATGCCGCCGTTGCTTTTAGGAACGCTCTTCGACCGAGAGATGAACCCCGGCCTTTCGTTGGTCCGTTCTTGTCATTTGCCACGTGTTGATCCTTTCCTTGAGTCAGTCTGGAAAACTGCTTTGAATCATCTCGATTCTGAATCCAACGCGATTCATCCGACAATCACCATCTATACGACCGGACAGTATGCGACCGTCTCCGTACACCGCCGACCATCCTACGAAATACCCCTGGGAATATCAAGGAATATAACTTCCAAAGCGAATCTCCTCCACGCCCCCGCCGCGGGGCGGGGCAACCGCAAGCCCCAGAGAGCAGAGACTTCAGTCCATTGAGCGAGAGACGGCTGCGGAGCATTGAAATCGAGCCCCATGTTGTGGTACTATCGACGGTGTGGCGTGCCGGAACACCGATCATGACGTTAAATGGCGTATCCGGAATGTGATCCGTTGGGGAGTTCCGGCGGCTCAATAAAGACCATGAGATTCAGTAGAAAGAGAACCCCATGAGCATGGACAGTGGTGCGACACTCACGCGGCGTCGGTTTCTGACACGAGGGGCAATGGCGGCAGGGGCGGTGGCGTTGCCGTATTATGTTCCGGCCCCGGCGCTGGGGCTTGGCGGAGCGGTTGCGCCCAGCGAACGCATCATAATGGGCGGAATTGGAATGGGTGGCCGCGGTTCTTATGATTTGGGCTACATGCTGACTGCGCCGGATGTGCAGTGGGTCGCCGTCTGTGATGTCCTGAAGAGCCGGCAGGAAGCAGCCAAAAGCACGGTCGACAGTAAATACGGAAACAAGGATTGTGCTGCGTATGGCGATATGCGCCAGTTCCTGGCCGAACGGACGGATGTGGATGCCGTGTTGATAGCCACCGGCGATCGCTGGCACGCGTTGGCATCGATCCTGGCGATGCGGGCCGGCAAGGATGTCTATTGTGAGAAGCCGGCCTGCCTCACGATGGCGCAGGGGCAGGCGGTCGTGGAGACCGCCCGTCGGTACGGCCGGGTCTATCAGACCGGCGCCCAGCGGCTCAGCGAGCCCCATCATGTGTTTGCCATAGAAATGGCCCGATCCGGCCGGTTGGGCCCGATTCATACTGTCTACGCCGACATCCGTTGGCGCGATGGACTGCGTCACGACTGGTTGCCGGCGGAACCCCAACCGCCCAAGGATGAACTGGACTGGGATGTCTGGCTCGGTCCATGTCCGTGGCGACCCTATAACGCCGGTTACGTGAGTGGCGGCGGGTGGTACCGTTTCTATGATTTCGCCACCGACGTCGCGATGTGGGGCGCTCACTCGGTGGCCCAGGCCCTCGCCGGGCTCGACATGACGAACGTGTCATTCATCGAGTTCGAGTACGAGGGACCCGATGCGACAATGGTGACACGCCTTTCCAACGGCGTGAAACTGGTTCTGTTCCGAGTCGCCGGCTCCGTTTGGGAACCGTGCCAGTACTGGCACGGCGCCTGTGGCGAGCGGTTTGATGGTTCGGAAGGATGGGCTGCGGCCGCCGACGGCTATTCAGCACCCGACGTCTCATCGCCGGCGCTGATGCGCGAATACAAGAAGGTGCTGGCGGACTACACGGCCCGCACACAACGGTCCCTGGACCACGTGCGGGATTTCTTTGACTGCATCCGGTCGCGCCGACCCGCGGTGGCGGATCCGGACGTCATGCATCGGTCCATGAACATCTGCCTGGCGGCGGACATCTGCGAGCAGTTGAAGCGGAACCTGACGTTCGATCTTCGCGGGGCCGAGTTTGTCGGTGATCCCGAAGCCAACCGGATGCGGTCTCGCGCCATGCGTGCCCCCTATATCTTGTAGAAACGTCCGTTGAGAACGTTCAGTATGAAACCCGCGCCGGCGGGCAAGAAACACGCGTTTCGGCAAATTCCGCCGCCACCGCTGTAATGCACCCGATGTCAGCGGCGCTGCGCGAGCCACACCTGTCTCCGCACACAATGGCTGCATCAAACGCCGCTTAGGGGCCGTTCTTCGTTCCGCTCTCAGCCGGGGCAGGTATCGCCGGGGAGATATCAAACGTATCCTTGTCCAGGTCGATTGTGACAGTCGTACCGTCGGCGAACGTCGTGCGTTGTCGGCGAAATGACGTGTCGAGGAATTCGTGGTTTGTCATCTCCAGGAGCCCGACGCGGGCGTTCAGGGCGCACATTGTCCGCACCTGCTTGAGTTCCTCGTCGCCGCCCTGCAACGACAGGTATGGCATGCCGGCATGGGCCAGGCCGTGCAAGTAGCCGAGGTCCGTCTCCGGAATGCCCCAGGCGCCCTTGTCCAACGACCAGGGCAGCAAGAGAGCGTCGTGGTAGACGAGACTGAACAACGGTACTGGGATTCCCATGGCCGGCCCCCGGCCGGGGTCCGGGTCCAGCGCAAAGGGTCCGTGATGCACCAGGTCGATGTGGGGGATGGCCCAATCGGCCGGTTCCTCGGAACTGACGACCCCGCCGGTCGAGCGGATGAAATCCAGGCACAGGCCACGGTACTTGAGGCAATCGGCGCGGGTGGCCGGGTGCTCCGGATTGTAGCATTCATCGGGAGAGACGACGGCGAAGACGTCCAGATAGGCCCCGCGGACCTTCACGCCGTGGTCGAGCAAGGCTGTGTAGTTCTTCTTGACGTGGCCCAGGGCCAGCCGCGAGCAGAGCACCGACTGTCGGCCGCCGAACCAGATGCTGTGGAAAGGTCGATTCCCGCTGCGATCCAGAATCGTGTGCCGCGGGTCATAAGAGTTCGCGTCGAGGTAGTAATCGCGGTACTGGTCGTGGATGGCAAAGACGAAGCCCAGTTGCTCGCAGGTGTCGGCGAATCGCTTCATGCCTTCCCACCCCCCCGCTTCCGGGCATGGAGGCAGAATGTCCGGGTGCAGATTGTCGTATCCGCGAAAACCCCAACCATCGAGGTGCACGTAGGCGCGGCTGACGCCCTTTTCCGCGAGCCGGCGGAGTTGGTCGGCCCTGTCGTCGAAGCTCGTCCATTGGTGGTTGGCGGCCGGGTTGTCCTTGTGATAGTAGTTCGACTCGGGCTGTATGTGGGACAGAATGCCGGTGTGGATGACCGGGCTGCCGATGAGCTTCTCCAGCAGAGGCGTGCGGGCCAGTTTCTCCCGTAGCGACACGAAGTGCCCGGTTTCTTTGACGTGTTGGCGGTATCGTTTGGCCATCGTGACGTAGCTGCCCGTGTCGAAGAAGCACAGCCGCACACGCCGGGGGTATCGCAGCGCGCCGAGCGAGTCCATCCATCGCAACTGCATTCGCGTCGGCCCGCCGGCGGGGTGCTCGAAACGGCAGCCGGCATCCTCGGGGGTCTCGATCAGGACCAGGGCGGCGGAGCCTTCTTTCTGGTGCCCCCACCACGGCATGTACAGACCCCGTCCGTAACATACCGGGTCGTAGAGATGGACCTGCCTGGACCACTCCTTCGGCAACAACATGCCCTGCATGAAGGGCACCACCGTCGTGTCGAACGATGCCTCGTTCACGGCCGGCGGCCAGCAGCACTCCACGATATTCGTGTCCTTCTCCTGCGCGACCAGTTCGCACACGAGGTCTTCCCGCGGGCCTTCGAGACAGATGAAAAGGCTGATTCTCAGGTCCATCGTCATCTCACCGTAGCGCAGGCCCGCCAGGGCCACCTTGATGCCGCTCTTGAAGCCGGTGCTATAGGGTGAGACGTCCTTGTGCCCGGCATCGGCCAGGCGAAGCGACAACCTCTGCCCAGCTTTCTCAACGATCAAATCGCCGGGGAACGAGGGGACCATTGCCCAGGCGCGGTTTGCCGTTCGCAGGGTCATTTGCAGGTCGGAGGGGTCGAACTGCACGCGGTTCGCACGCCCGTGGATGGTCCAGTGGTCGTCCTCCTTCGCGACGCGGATGGCGGCGGTGTTGTCGGTTGCACTCGCGACGGCCGCCGGTACGCAGAGCGAAATGACCCACGGCAACAGGGTCCGGACGACCTTGATAATCGGTGGGCTTGTGTGCATCTTCATGTTTACGGCCATCGCTATCGCACCCTTCGGCAGTGTTGGTCAGTGTCGCTGCATCGCGTCAGATCTCGGTCCACTGGCCCGGGACCGGCGCCGGGTATCGTCCCTGGTCGTCGGCGTGGACGGGCGGCTCACTGTCGTCGGTCAGGTTGTCGATATTCGGGCAGAATCGGAAATCGGAGGCCATCGCCTGCTCCCACGTGATGACCTTGCCCGAGTGTGCGGCGGCCCGGCCCATGATGTCGGCGAGATTCGACATCGCGGCCCGCTCGGCCTCGTTGTGCGGGCGGTCACGGCGGATGGCGTCGAGCAGCACATCCCATTCGGCCTGCCAGGGCGTGACGGGCTCCCTGGGGGCACGCCAGGAGACGTTGTCATTGGCGCAGCGCTGGTCCTTGTACGTGTGGACCGCGCCTTCATGATTGCTCCCGGAGAACTGCGCGGCACACCGGGTCCCATGAATATACGTGGCGAATTCGGTATGGCAACCCGGCAGCCAGCGGACCACATCAAAGGCCCTGGTCCCATCCGGAAACGTCCATTCGATGGTGAATGAATCCAGACTCTGGCCGCGGTCGGTGCTGTTGGCGCAGCGGCCGCTGATACCGTGTGCCGACACCGGCCAGGCGTCCTTGATCCAGCAGATCTCGTCGATCTGGTGGATGTTCATCTCCGCGAACAAGCCGCCGGAGACCCAGAGGAAATGCGTGAAGTTGCGAATCTGCCAGTGCAGGTCTTTCACGGAATCGGGGCGTGGGCCCAGCAACCCGCAGGGCTGCATCCGATAGGCGCGGACGAGCTGGATCTCGCCAAGCTGCCCATCCCGAATGCGTTTGATGAGTTCCTGGCGGTTTCCCGAATGGCGGCACTGCAATCCGGCGGCGATCTTGAGGTTCTTCGTTTGGGCGGCTTGACCTGCCTCGATGACGCGCCGCACCGCCGGCGGATCGGTCGCAAAGGACTTTTCCATGAAGACGTTGATACCCCTGGCGACGGCGTACTCCAGTTGCTGGGGCCGAAAGCCCGCGTATCCGGCCAGCATGGCCACATCGCCCGGCCGCAGACAGTCAATCGCCTTGCGCCAGGCATCGAAGCCGACAAACCGCCTCTCGGGCGGCACATCCATCCGCTCGCCGTATGGCTCGCTGAGGACCTTGTGGGCGCCGGCCAGCCGATTCTCAAAGAAGTCTGCCATCGCCACGAGCTTGACCGGACCGTTCGGCGAGTCAAATGCGTTGGCCGCGGCGCCGCAGCCGCGACCGCCACAGCCGATCAGGGCCAGACCTATGGTGTCGTCCCCGGCGGCATACATGGCCGGGATGTTGAGGGCCCCCAGTGTGGAGGCCGCAAGCAGGCCTCCGCCACGCTTGAGGATGGTCCGACGGGAAGAACCGGGCCGTGCGGGCATTGAGGAATGAGAGTCCTGTTTCATATCGAGTTCTCCGTAGTACAGAAGGTCGGGTTCTTGTCGTTGACCCAAGAAGAGGTGGCGTAATCGCTACTGGGATGCACAAAAGAGATGAAGGCATCCGGATCCAGGTGCTGGCGATCCTTCGGCGCGGAATTCACACAACCCCGCCGCCGCCGAACCGACACTATCTGCCCATCCCGAGAGACGGCCGTTGCTTGAGCCCTGCCGTGTATAGTCCCATAAACGGGTCGCTACGGAGCGGGCCATACCTGTGTGGCCAGGAACTTCTCCAGGATCAGGGCCAAGTCCTTGAAATTCACAATGCGGCTGCCCTGCGGCTCGGCGTCCGAGAGGTTCGCCGCAGATAAGACCGGCACGTACCACTGCGCTGCGCCATTGGCCGCCAGCCATCCCAACTCCGCCTCCGACAAGGCGCGACTGTAGACGCTGACTTCATCGACCAAACCACCGAAGAAGCGGTCGAGGTCGGCACGCTTGCCCACGTGGAAGGTCCCGGCCGTATTGAGAACCCGGGCCTCGCTGCCCACCGGACGACCATCGCCGTACCACGCAATCGTCGTACCGTCATACGTCGCGGCCAGATAGTGCCATTCCAGATCGAACGCCATGATCGGTCGTTCCCAGCCGTGCACGTGAAGGCCATAGCCGCCGCCCTGGTTGCCCAGCCGTTGAATGTCGAAATGCCGGTTCGTATGCCCGTCCGTGCCGTCGTGAGTGAAACCGAACACATTCGTCCAGCCCTGCACGTCCATACTATCGGCCTTGACCCACCCTGCGATCGTCCGAGCCGCCGCCGCGGTCACGCCGATCCCGCCCATGCCGACGTAGTCGTCAACTCCATCGAGCTTGACGGCGAAGCCGATCTTGCCCGCCGCATACGTTGGGGCGCCGTAGGCAGTACCGTTATGGCCGTTGCCGCTGCTGTCGTTGACGGCCTGCTCGAAGCTGTAGTGCGCCACAACCGGGCCGGTCGGCTGGGCCGTATTAAGATAGTAGTCATCCTCGAGCCAGTCGGCCACCAGC
>DDXG01000065.1 GCA_002347125.1 Phycisphaerales bacterium UBA2266 | reverse complement strand
ATGCGATGGAGGTCTCCGGGGCTTTGCGTGACGGCGTCGGACGCGGCGACACTGGCGAGATCGCGTCCCTCGGCGAGTTGCTGCTCCAGGGGTCCAGCGGCTCCGGTGCGGACCATCTCGGCCAGTCGGCGGCCGACGCCGGCGGGCAACAAACGCTGTCGCCGGATTCGGATCGCGCAATCGATCGCCCAGTACACCATCGCCACGGACATCGGCAGCAACAGCAGCCAGACGATAGGGCCGCCGGCAATCACGAATTGTCCGAAGAGCGAGTGGCGTGCCCTTCCGTCGGCCTCGGCTCCCGTCATCATCATGGCCGAAATCATGACGACGAGCACCACGAGCAGGGTGGCGGCGAGCAGCCCCATCTTGATAAGGAATCCTCTATTCATCGTTATCCACCATGGTATCGAGAAAACTGTGTCCGGCGATATCCGTCGTATCGCCGGTATCATCACCCGGTCGGCCCGGCGAAACGAACAGCCCGCCGGTGGCCTCGGCAATTTGCTCAAGCGCTCGGCGATCCATCCCCGGGACGGACAGGCCGATTGTATTGACCTGCACCCCCGGGGCGAACCCGTCGAGCAGGCTGTAGATGTGTTGGGAGGCCCGGACGGCGTCAATCCCAGCCGCCTCAAAGCCCCGGGTCAGGAAGTAGATCACCAGCCCGCCGCCCTGGCGGCGGCCGCCGATCTGCACGGCCCGTTCGAACGCCGCCGCGGGATCGGCCGAGCCGGAGGGCTCGACGGCCTTGATGAAGGCTGCCGCCGAGCTTACGGTGCGTGGGGTGGCCCGCAGCAATGGGTCGGCGCCGAACTCCCACAGCCGGCCTCCCCCAAAGAAGATGATGCCGAAATACTGGTCCGGCTGCAGGGCCTCAATCGATTGGATCAGCGCGCGGCGAACTTGTTCGAGCGAGCCCTGCATGGCCGACGAGCATTCCACGATGTAACAGACGCGCCGACGGGCCGCCTTGCTGCCGAAGAACTCAACTTGCTCGCCGATCCGCGCGCGGTCGGGCCACTCAAAGGGCAATACGGTCGTCGCCGCCGGAACATTGGGCTCAAACGTCGGCAGAGCCCTGAGGGAGTCGAACACCCTCTCGACCGTTGCCGGCCGGGCGCCGGGACCGGCGGTCACGGGCGGGCGCTGTACCTTGGGCTTGGGCAACACGCGGACCTGCCGGGCGAGTTGGCTGATGCGCTGTACGGCCGCGCTGGGGCTCGGCAACGGGGCGGCCTCGGCGCTGGATCGCGAGAACTCAACGAAACACAGGCAGACCAGCGCCACCACGTGGATGGCCGCGGAAACGGCGCCGGCAACGGCAGTGGGGCCCCACCGATGCTTCCATGTGGCCCATTGCCCCGAGTGCGTTGGTGTAATCCCTGACAAACCCATCCGTTGGTCCGTCGAAACTGTACTGATATGTCAGTTTATCACCTCAACCTGCGAGAGGCCTTCCTTGAGCATATTATACACGGTCACGGCGTCGCCGTTGTGCAGGCGGATGCAGCCGCGGGAGGTGTTTGTTCCGATTTCCTCCGGCTTGTTGGTGCCGTGGATGGCGAACCCATCGCGTCCGAGGGCATCGCCCTTCTTGCCTTCCAGGCCGATCCATCGGGAGCCGAGAGGATAATCGGGGTCCGTTGGCTCATAGACGCGGCCGGTGTCGGGGTCGGTCCACCGCGGCTTGATCATGCGATTCTTCACCACCCACAAGCCCGTGGGCGTCTCGTGCCCGGGCTTGCCCAGCCCGACATTGAAACTACGGACGAGAGTATTCTGGAGGTACACATCCAGGGTGTACGTCGAACGGTAGATCCTGACATGGAACGGGCCGTTGACAACCTTGATGGTTTCGCCGGCCTTGAGCAGTTCCGGCCGTTTGATGCCGTTGATGTCCATGAGCAGCTCATAGGGGACCTTGTGGCGGGCCGCGATCGAGGTCAGGAGGTCTCCGGGCTGGACCTTGTAGGCGGTGCATAGTTTGTCTTCCGGGAATACGCCGCGCGTGAAGAGCCACTCCTGGGAAAGCCTCGATAGTTGGTTACGAATGTAGGCCCGTTGCTGCGGGGTCATCGTCAGGGCCAGCGCCTCATTGAGAGTGCCTCGCGCCTCGACGACTCGGCCGGTGTTGGACAGATCGGCCGCTTGGAGGATCATCGCCGAGACCTTCGGGCTGGCGGTGCCTTGGACGGGCACCACGGGCATGGCGGTCTCGACCATCGCCGGTTCAATGTTCGGTTCGGGGGCATTGCGCGGAGCCTCCGCAACAGGCGTCGGTTCGGTATCCCGCGCTTGGGGCTGTGGCTGGGCGGGCGCGGGGTTGGCCGTCAGCCGTGCGGCATTGGCCTCGATGGGCATATTGAGATTGCGATCGAGCGGGTTGCCGGTTTCGACACCGGCCGGCGGCCCAGGTCGGTACACAAAGACCACCACGCCGACGACAATGGCCACGGCCGCGAAGATGTATATCAGACTGCGGGTCCGCCCTCCTCGGGCGGTACTCGACGGTAAACGCGCCATCCTACACTCCTTTTCGATGGTTGAAGTAGAGCACTTCTTCATCGGTGACAAGAAAGTCGACCGGCTCATCGTGCTCGATCGCGGGAACCGAATCCACCACCTGCTCGGCGAAGGCGAATCCACAGCGAGAGGCCGGCAGCGCGGGGTTCGCAAAGAACCGGTCGTAGTACGACCCGCCCCGGCCCAGTCGATTGCCCCGGCGGTCGAACCCAAGGGCCGGCGCCACCACCAGGTCAATCTCTTCCGGCGGTATCGGCTCGCCGGTGACGGGATTGCGAAGGCCCGAAATCCCCGTTGAAATCCCCGTTTCCAGGGAATGAATCCGCACGGGGATCATGTGGCGCTGCTCCCATGAGACCTTGGGAACGACGACGGCCTTCTCCATTTGCCATGCGTGGAGAATGGCCTCGGACGTATCGACCTCGTGGGGCAGCGACAGGTACATCATTACGACGGAAGCCTTCTGGAATTCGGCTGTTTCGATCAACCGTTGGCAGGCGGCATGGCTCTTGGCGCTGCGCTGCTGCGGGGTCATCTCCGCAAGCTGTTCCTGTAAATCGCGGCGCAACCGGGCCTTGTCCATCAGATATCCTTATCCACGTGGTCGTTCGCTGTCAGAACACCCTTTTATAGCAGTTCCCGGAGCTTCTGTAAATAGTGAGCGATGGTTTTTTCGCATCCGGCGTCCTTCGGCGTGTAATAGGTCTTGTCCATGCCGTCGGGCAGGTACCGCTGGGCAACGTAGCCGCCCGGAAAGTCATGCGGGTAGTTGTACTCGACGCCGAAACCGGCCTTGCGGGCGGCGGCGTAGTGGCTGTCCCTGAGATGGTTGGGCACCTGGCCGACCGGTTCACTGCGGACGTCCGACATCGCCCGCCAGATAGCCGAGGCACAGGCATTCGACTTCGGCGCGCAGGCGACGTAGATCGCCGCCTGGGCCAGAGGCAACTGGGCTTCGGGCATTCCAATGAACTCGGCGATCTGCAGGGCGGCCGCGGCCAGGACGCTCGCCATGGGGTCGGCGTTTCCCACGTCCTCGGCCGCACAGACGGCGATCCGGCGGGCAATGAATCGGATATCCTCGCCGCCGCTGAGCATGCGGGCCAGCCAGTAAACCGTCGCATCCGGGTCGGACCCTCGCATACTCTTCTGCAGGGCGCTGGCCAGGTCGTAATGGGTATCGCCCGCGCCGTCGTAGACCATTGTCTTCTGCTGGATCGACTCGCGGGCCACGCCCAGGTCGAACAGGATGGGTCCGTCGCGGCGCCCGGCCGCCTGCGAGAGCACGCCGATCTCCAGTGCCGTCAGGGCCCGCCGGGCGTCGCCGTCGCTCATGACGGCCACGTACTTGAGGGCCTCATCGCCGGCTTGGACCTGATACCGAGCCAGCCCCCGCTCGCGGTCGGCGATGGCCCGCCGCAGCAGCGCGACCACCTCTTCCATCTCGAGCGGCTCGAATCGAAACACCGTGCTCCGCGAGATCAACGGCGAATTGACGCTGAAATACGGGTTCTCCGTCGTGGCACCCACGAGGATGACGACGCCTCGCTCGACGTCGTCGAGCAGGACGTCCTGCTGCGCACGGTTGAATCGGTGGATTTCGTCGATGAACAGG
>DDXG01000335.1 GCA_002347125.1 Phycisphaerales bacterium UBA2266 | reverse complement strand
GACCTGGGCGCTGACGCGAACATTGTCGCCCGCGGCGCCGAAGGCCGACGCATAGGTTAGACCGAGGATGGCAAGTGTCAGCGACAGTCGCATATCACCAGTCCTTGTCCACCTTCTGATATGGGGGTCTCTGCATCATCTGACGTTGTTCTTTCTGCTTCTGTTCGCGGTCGAGGATTTCCTGGGCGGTGGCGTCGGGGGCGGCCTGTTGTTGGGGTGGCTGCTGAGGCTCGTTAGGCTCGGCCGGCTCGTTGGGTTCCGACGCTTGCTGTGGCTGCTGCTCCTGTTGTGGGTCGCCCTGCTGGTCCTGCTGCGGCTGCTGGTCGCTCTGAGAGAGGGCTTCAAGCGCCTTCGCAATGTGCTCGGCGGCCTTCTCCTCCGATTGTTGAGCCGCAGACCCTGCGGATTGGCCAAGCTGGGATTCGGCCGTCTTCTGGCTGTCGGTCGCCCGGGCCAGTTCCTCCGCAGCCTGCCGCACCTGCGGCGGCTGGGGTTGGTTGGGGTCCTGCTGCTGCAATTGGGCGGCCGCCTGCTCGGTTTCCCGGCGGATCTCGGATTGCTCGGCCTGCTGGGCGGCATACCGCTGGGCGGCCTGATTGGGGTCGATCTGACGCTCCTCGACGGCCGCGACGGCCTCCTTCGTCTTCTGCGTCAGGCCTTTCTGTCTCTCCAGCAGTTCCTTGAGCTTCTCAGCAAGTTGCTGTTGTTGCTGCTGTTGCTGCTTCTGCTGGTTGATGCGGTCGACGATGTCCTTGATGATCAACCGGGCGACCTCGATATTGCGGGCGGCCTTGGCGTTGTCGGGTTCGACGTCGAGGACCTGCCGCCAGTGGCCGATAGCGGCCTGCAAGTCCTCCAGTGCCTTCTGCAGGTCCGAATCGCGCTGCTTCACACCCCGCGTGAAGAAGCAGTTACCGAGGTTGTAACGGGCGCGGCCGACCAGCATCATGTCGCGGCTCTCGGCGGCAACGCGGCGGAAGGCATCCACGGCCTTGTCGAGGTCGTCGAGGCGATAGTAGCCGTTGGCCTGATTGAACAGGACCTCCATCGAGCCGGGGGCTTCAACAAGGGCCTGCTCATATTGAGCAATGGCCTCGGCGTAGTTGCCGGCGGCGTAAAGGCTGTTGCCCTGTTGGACAAGGCTCCGCAGCGACTGGGCGCCGGCGGATAGAGTGGCCAGCAGAACCAGCGGGAAGATCAGGATTTCAGGCTTTCTTGCGTTCACTGATGAATGCCTCGGCGGTCAGGAGAATCAGGGCCAGGGCCACGAAGACCTGGAACTTTTCATCGTATTTCATCATGGTGGCGGATTCAAGCTCGCGCTTGGCCGCGGTGGCGATCATGTCGGCGTAGATTTCGTTGAGGCCGAAGGTCTCGCCCGGTCGGACGGCCAGGAACCGGCCGCCTTCGGTGGCGTAGACGACCTGCCGGAGGGTATCGGCATCCAGCTTGGTCCAGACCTCCTGGCCGTTGTACGTCACAAAGCTCGTGCGCCCCTGGGCATCGGTGATAGGGATGCGGGCGCCTTCGTTCTCATCGCCCAGGCCGATGGCGATGATACGGATACCCTGCTCGGCGGCCTTCTCAGCGGCCTGAACGGGGAAGCTGTCGTGGTCCTCGCCGTCGGTGATGAGGATAATGTCCTTGTACTGGCGGCCGGCCGTATCGAAGACCTCTTCCGCAGCCTTGCGGATAGCGTCGCCGATCATCGTGCCGCCGCGAGAGGTGCTCTCCGTGGAGATGTCGGCCAGGGCCATACGGACAAAGGCGTAGTCCTGGGTCAGGGGGCACTTCACGGAGCTGTTGCCGGCAAATGTGACGATGGCGATGCGGTCACCCTGGAGGGATTCGAGCAGGTCGCCGATGGCCAGCTTGCTGCGTTCGAGGCGGTTGGGCTTGATGTCTTCGGCGAGCATGGAGCGGGAGGTGTCCAGGAGAATGGCAATATCGCGGCCGCGGCGGCGGATCTCCTGCGGCTGCGGGTTCCACCGGGGTTCGGTCTGGGCGATCACAACCGCGATGAAGGCACCCACCAGCAGACACGCCTTGACAATCTGCCTGCAGAGGCTGACCGAGACGTTGATCTTACGGAGCATCTCATGGCTGGCCAGGATTCGAAGGGCGCGGGCCTTCCCCCAGAAGAGCCAGACGTATGCCGGGACCAGCAGGACCGGCACGGCAAAAAGCAGCCATAATGCGTTGTAATTGCCCAGGTTCATGGTATCTTTCTAAAGACGGTGCAGCCGGCGAGTATCTCCAGGACCAGCACGCTCAGGGCCGCGAGGGTCCACGGACCGAAGCGTTCGTGGTACTGGGCGTACTGAACGGACTTGACCTGCGTCTTTTCCAACTGGTCGATCTCGCGGACGATGGCGCGGAGGGCCTCGGCGTCGTCGGCCCGGCGGTAGAAACCCCCGGTCTTCTCGGCGATGGCCTTGAGCAGTGGCTCGTCGAGATCGTCCTGCGTTGGCATCTTGAAGGCGCCAAGGGGGGTCTGGACCGTGGTGAAGGCCTGGGCCGAGCCGATACCGACGGTGTAGATGGTGATGCCCCAGTCCTTGGCGAGCTGGGCGGCGGCGAGGGGATCGTACTGGCCCATGTTGTTGCGGCCGTCGGTCAGCAGGACCATGACCTTGCTCTTGATGGTGAAACTATCGGCGGGGGCATCCTGGCCGGACAGTCGCACATTGCGCCGCTGAATCTCCTCTTCGGCCTTCTTGAGACGGGCCGCCGCCAGCGCGATGGCGTCGCCGATGGCCGTGCCGTCTTCATTTCGCAGCTTGACAAGATCGGTGCGTTTGAGGAATTCGAGCAGGACATCGTGCCCATGAAC
This sequence comes from Phycisphaerales bacterium UBA2266, assembly GCA_002347125.1. Taxonomy (GTDB): domain Bacteria; phylum Planctomycetota; class Phycisphaerae; order Sedimentisphaerales; family Anaerobacaceae; genus UBA2266. Next base: position 10,101 of record DDXG01000335.1, on the reverse strand, counting down.
CAGCGGGCAGACGGTATCTGCGTAGCGGGCAAAAGTAATAAGCCCGATGAGGTCGCCGGATCGGCCCGTTAGCTGGCGGCCGTCGCCCTGGATGAAGTCGGCCAGGACCTTCTTCACGACCTCAAGGCGATTGAGGTTCTCGCCCCGATAGTCCATCTCAGCCTGCATACTGCCGGAGCGGTCGACGACGGCCTCGATGGCGATGCCCTCGGTGGACACCTCCGAGAGCACCGTGCCCTTGCGGGGACGGGCTAGGGCCACGATTAACAAACCGATACAGACCAGACGCAGCACTACGACCACCGGACGCAGCCGCAAACGCCACGAGATCGGCCCACCCTTGAGGCGGGCCACACTCGAGAAACTGATGGCGGCTGTACGTTTACGGCGCAGCATAAGGTACGCAAGGGCCGGCAGCGCCGGCAACAGCAGCAACACGTAGGGCGAATGGAACTCCATCTAGGCCACCTCCGCTTGACGGCCCGGCCCCGCGTCGATATGGTCAGTGACATCAATCCGGCGATCGGAGGATTGAGTCTGCTCGATGAACTGCCGGACAACGTCGAAGGTGCGTTGAATCTGTTCAGCCGTCGGCTGGTGGCGGGCGAACTTGACGAGGTCGCAGTGGGTGAGAAACTCCTCCAGGCAGGCCTTGTGGGAAGGGGCCAGGACATCGGCGCTTCCCAACTCCGCGAGGAATTCCTCGGTGGTGCGTTCAGGCGCCCGCAGGTCGAAGCGGTCTTCGATGTAGTGCCGCAATATGCCGCTGATACGTTCGTAGAACCCCTTGATGCGGCCGGATTCCACGAGCTTCTCGGCCACCAGCCGACGGAGCCTGGCGTAGGCGACCTCATGAGCGGGCTTGAATATCCGGACCAGGGCTGCGACCTTCTTCCTTCGCCGCAGTATGAGGATGGCGGCGGCGACCATCAGCGTGACGGCGCCGAGAAGCCATACCCAGGCGTAGGACGGCGGCTTGGCAATCTCGACCGGCCCCTCGATGTCGGCGATCACCAGCTCATCCCGCTGGGGATCGAGCAACGAAGTGACCTTGAGGTCGATAGGCTCGGTGGCCAGTTCGTATGTCTTGTCGGGCTCGTTGACATCGTGGAACCGGAATGTGAAGGCGGGCACAGCGTACTCGCCGGACACGAAAGGTTCGAGGCGGTAGCGGTAGGTCTGGACAATGCGTCCGGCGTCATCGAGGCGGCTCTCCGGGCGCTGCCAGTCGACAATGCCGAAGTCCCGGAGAATCTCGTTGACCGTGGGAAACCTCACTTCATAGGCCGGCTCTACGGCGGCTTCGAGTTCAAGCGTGGCGGTCTCCGCAAGGGAGAGTTCGCTCTTTTCGAGGCGGACGTGGACGGCCAGCGGCCCGCGTTCGTAGGACTTGTCCACCTGGTAGTCGATGGAGCCACGACGGTCAGGCGAGCGCTTCCCGCAGCCGCCGACCATCAGGCAGATCAGCAGGGCCTGCAGGCCGAGCACCATGACACGTTGACTGTAGGTCACTCTCATATTGCCGAGACCTGGGTCACATCAGGGCTATGACTTCCCCGGAGCATCTTCGGAGGATTCGGGCGTCTTTGTAATGGCCGAGGTATGTATAATCACGCCGTACTTGTCCATCATCGCCTTGATAAACTGCTGCTGGACGTCCTGGCGTTTGCGTTCCATGAGGGTCATCATCACATCCTGGCGGACCTCGTCGAACGTCTGCTGCCGCGCCTCGGTCAGTTGGCGCAACTGGACGACATGCCAGCCCTTGTCGCTCTGGTAGGGTTCGGGCAGGACCTCACCGGGCTTGGCTGCGAAGATGGCCTGTTCGAGTCCATTGGCGTCGCCGATGACGGGGATGTACCGGCCCTTGACAACGTCGGCGTCAATAGCCCCCCCGCTGTCCTTCGTGCTCGGGTCCTGGGAGAGCGTCCTGGCCAGTTCCGCGAAATCCTCGCCCGACTGAACACGTCCGATGACATCGAGGGCCTTCCCACGGTCGTCAAGGAGGATGTGGCTGACTTTCGCGGAGGCCGGGGCGATGTACTTCGTCTTGTTGGCCTCGTAGAAGGTCTGCAAGTCCGTCTCGGTAATGCTGATCTTGGCGGCAAGCTGCTCGTTCATCAGTTGGCTGCTAAGGACGCTGCGGGAAACATCGGTAAGCAATTGCTTGACCTGCGGCTTGTCGGGCAGGGACTCGGTCAGGGCCTGACGATAGAGGACCTCCTCAGCCAGACGGCTCTGGAGGAATTGCAGGCGGGCCTGGGGCGTTCTGAACCGGCTCAACATGCCCTGCTTCTCCTGGGCGGCCTGATCAGCCGTCATGAACGGCGTCATCGGGGCCAACTGGTTCTCAACGGCGTTCTCAATCATGGCGTCGAGGTCCGCATCGGTGATCTTCTCCGGGCCGATCTCCGCAACCACCGTCTGACCGGCCGTCGCCGTTGGGCCCAGGCCCGTGCGGTCCATCAGTTCGTACCGCAGGGCCGAGAATGCGCCTCTCTGCTCAAAGCAGCTCTTGATGTGCGTGTTAATCTGGGGGGCCAGTTCCTCAAGCGGGGCCGCCATTTCGCTGCGATAGAAATGCTCAATGGCCTGACCGTAGCGCCCGACCTTCTCGTAGAGCAGACCCACCTGAAACAGGGCGCGGGCGCGGTCCTGCGGGCTGAGCGCCGGCGATTGCAGGTACTCGGCCCAGACGGCGGCCGCCTGTTCGTGCAGGTCGCGCAGGGACAGCTTTGTAGCCAGTTGTTTGGCCTGGGAGGCCGAAAGGCCCGGCGAAACCGCCGGCTCAGCGGCATCTCGCCGTGTTGTGAGGATGTACGTATTCGCGGCCGTCAGAATCACAACGGCCGCAAGCAAGAGGCCCGCCAGGGGGCCGGCCAGAGAACCCCGGGGGTTCTTCTCAGGCAACGAAAAATCCAGCTTCTCTTCCATACCTTATGCCTTATGCTCTTATGCCCTTATGCTCTTATCTCCTGCCCTCAATATCGCCTGTGTCTCATGTGAAAGAACTGAATCACGTCGTGTATGTACGGACGATCCGTGCTGATGGGTATGCAATCCACCTTGATGGAGCGCAGCGTCCCCTTCAGTTGGTCGAAGGACCGGCGGCCGGCAATATCATACCGGCTGCGGAACCGCCCGCTCGATGTGTCGATAAGCACCATCTCGCCGGTCTCGGCGTCCTGAAACTCCACAAGGCCCACCGATGGCATGGCCATCTCGAGCCGGTCGCGGACCGGAACGGCGATGACGTCATGGCGCCTGTTCAGCAGGCTCAGCGGCTTCTTGAAATCGCTCTCAATGAAGTCCGACACCAGGAAGACCGTGGCCCGACGGCGCAGGATTCGCCCGATGTAGTCGAGCGCCAGCGGGATGTCGGTCCTGCGGCGGGGCATCTTGAAATAGAGCAACTCGCGGATAAGACGCAGCACATGCCGGCTGCCCTTCTGCGGCGGGATGAACAACTCGATGTCGTCGGTGAAGATGAGCAGACCCACCTTGTCGTTGTTCTTGGCGGCGGCGAAGGCCAGCACCGCGCAGAACTCGGCGGCCAGTTCGTTCTTCGTCTTGTTGACCGTGCCGAACTGCCCCGATGCGCTGAGGTCCACGGCAAACAACGCCGTCATCTCGCGCTCTTCCGTGAAGCGCTTGATGTACGGCTTGCCCGTGCGGGCCGTGACGTTCCAGTCGATGGTGCGGATGTCGTCACCGGGCATGTATTCGCGGACCTCTTCGAACGTCATGCCCATGCCTTTGAAGACGCTCTCATACTGGCCTGCAAAGCCGGCGTCCACGGCGCGCGACGTGAAGATCTGAATCTGGCGAATCTTCTGTACGAGTTCTTCCGGAATCATGGGACTTCGATATTGTCGAAGAGAGTCTGGATGATGTCTTCGCTGGTCTTGTCTTCGGCCTCGGCCTCATAGCTGACGATAACCCGATGGCGCAGGACGTCCATCCCGATGCTCTTGACGTCCTGGGGGGTGACGAAGCCCCGCTGCTGCATGAAGGCATGGGCCTTGGCGGCGATCGCCAGATAGATCGTGGCGCGGGGTGAGGCGCCGTAGCTGATGAAATTGCCTAGGTTGATGCCGTACTTCTTCGGGTCACGGGTGGCGCAGACAACGTCGACGATGTAGTCCTTGATCTTCTCGTCGATGTAGATTTCATCGACCACGGCCCGCACGTCGGCGATATCCCTGGGGCTGATGACCGCCCGGATATCGAACGTGCGGCTCGTCGCGGCCATGCGGTCGAGGATCTGTCGCTCCTGCGGTTTGTCCGGGTAGTCGATCTTGAGCTTGAGCATGAAGCGGTCGAGCTGGGCCTCCGGCAGCGGATAGGTGCCCTCTTGCTCGATGGGGTTCTGAGTCGCCAGAACCAAGAACGGCTCCGGCAGCGAGAACGTCTGCTCGCCGATGGAGACGTGGCGCTCCTGCATGGCTTCGAGCAGGGCGCTCTGGACCTTGGCGGGCGCCCGGTTGATCTCGTCGGCGAGAATGATATTGGCGAAGACAGGCCCCTTGCGGGTGAAGAACTCGCCGTCGGACTGCCGGTATATCTGGGTTCCGATAAGATCCGCAGGCAGCAGGTCCGGCGTAAACTGGATACGGTGAAAATCCGCGTTGATGGCCCTGGCCAGTGTGGTCACGGCCATGGTCTTGGCCAGCCCGGGAACGCCTTCGAGCAGGATATGGCCGTTAGCCAGCAGGCCGATGAGCATGCGTTCGAGCATGTATCGTTGGCCGACAATGACTTTGTCCATCTCCCCGAAGAGGGCTCGAATGAACTCGCTCTTGTGTTGCACCAGTTCGCCAATCTGCTTAACGTCTGTTGCCATTTTCGGGCTTGCTCCTATAAAGAAAGCCTTCGGTTCAACCGCGTTCGGTTCCTCATTCCGCGTTTTCAGCGCCGGCCCGGTCCCCTTGGGCCGCCGCGGGTTCTTTGCGTGCCTATACGCGGATGATGCGGCAGAGGTTTGGATTATGCAGAAAAAACGCCGCTTTTCAACCCCCGCTGGACGCTGTACAGGATGGACTGCCAGGCGGCGGCAAGGGATTCGACGGGCCGGCCGTTGTCGTGGCGCGATTCCTCTATATAATGCAGTTCGGATGTACGGGCTCGGTCGGGCCGATACCAGCCCGCCTGGGACCCGGCACCTTCCGGAGCGGTGGCCGAGCGGCTTAAGGCGGCGGTCTTGAAAACCGCTGTGCCGAAAGGCACCGGGGGTTCGAATCCCTCCCGCTCCGTTGTTGTCATGGAATGACAACCGTGCGTTTCTAGCGTCTAACTCTTTATTTGAAAACGATTTAGATTCTAAGGCCGTGTACGCGATTTCGGTCGTTGCCATGCCAAACGCTGCCGACTTGGTACTATCCGGGTCCGCTGTTGGTGTCAACCGGGGTGTCAAATCTGGTGTCAATTCCAGTACAGTGGGTTCGGAGTCTGCCGGCCCGCCGTCGGTGCCTGTGGCGACCTGTCTGCCGGCACTCGGTAAGTAGAAATTGGGCAATCTGGCGACTGCTTCAGCCTCCTGGCCTACGAGTGTGTGGGTATACCGCGACATCGTAAGGTTGATGTCGCTGTGCCGCATAATGGACTGGGCCACTTTCGGGTGCACGCCACTGGCCGCCAGGAGGCTTCCGCACGTGTGTCGGAGACTGTGAAAATCCGCGTATCGACCTGCGTCGTCCACGTAGGGTATCCCAGCGTCCGCCAGATCGGCCTTCATCATCTCTGACGTCCGTTGCGTCAGCCTCCCATTTGAACCCCCGAAAGCGTACACTTCGGGCAGCTTCGCCTTAAGGAATTGCGCTAACTCAACTGCTGTATCGGGCCTCAGCGGCAGTTGATCCTCCCGCCTGTGCTTGCTATACGCAGCCTTCACGGTCACTGTGAGGTTCTCGAAATCGAAGTCTCCGACGACCAGGTTCCGCACTTCATTCGCTCGGAGGCCGGTTTCGGTGGCAAACCGGTAGAGGAGGCATCGTTCATATCCGCTCATGCCGAACCGGGTTGCACTGGCGGCCGTCGCATCCAGGAGCCTCCGAATCTCATTGGGCTCAAGTGAACGCCGAGAATGGCGCAGGTCAACATTCGGATTCTGCCCCTTCAGATGGGCCACGACACTCTCACCGGTCCTGTTGTCGGCGACCATCCACTGGCAGAATTGCTTCATTGCCTGGAGATAGAAGTTGCTCGTGCGAACGCTCAAGCCGGCTTGTCTTCTGTCCGCCAGATACCTTTGCGTCTTGGAGGGCGATATGTCGTTGACATACATGAAGCCGCAGCCATCAACTACGGCCTTGGCCCGCTCGTATACGAGCTTCGCTTGTTTTGCGGTCGTGCCTCTGTGCAGCAAGTTGGCCTTGTACTCGCTCAAGTGCCCAAGAAGTGGCCGACGACGGTGTTCTTTGAACCGATCCACAACACCAGCCTTGGCCAGTGCTGCTTCCTTTTCGAGCTTAGCCGCCAACTGAGCCGTAGCCCCCTTGTCCGTAAAACCGATCTCCCGCCGCTCGATCCCGTCGGCATCCATGTACTTGACATGCCACTTCGTTGACTGGCGGACAACGGTCTTGCCGTTGGCCAATCGCACTCTACGCCTTCTTCTGAATACACTCGCCATCGTACTGCTCTGCGCTCCTTCGTGTCATCCCGAATAGTCTCAGTATTCGTTCAGGCCACAGCCAAGCTAACCGTATCTGAGCCAAGAATAGACTAATGTTCTCTATCTGTCAAGTAGTATTTTCGTGTTTTTCCCTCTCGCCGGCAACCGATCCCCCAGCCTTGGCAAGTTCTTCCAGTCGCTTTTTTAGGGGCTTGGCCGGCAGATGCACGACGCCCCCGATGCGAATGCATGAGATGATACCATCAGCCACCCGGTCGCGGAGCGTGCGCTCGCTGATGTCGAGCGCCTTCGCAGCCTGGGCCGGTCGCATGGCCAAACATGGTATCTGTGGTGTTTTCGTCGGGGGTTGTTTTTGTTGTACACTGATCATCGTTGATTACTCCTTCTTGCTACATTGATTCCGAAGACCGGCCCACTTCGCGCGCTGTCCAGTGGTCCTGTCGTCTCATTTACGGTGTTGTCCCTGATTGGCGTTATTCAGAACCTCCAACGACCGCCCGGACAGCCTATTCTCCAACGGTGCATGGTCCTTGGGTCTCATACTGCGGTATCTCCAGATGCCCGGATTCGCCTGAGTACCTCGGCGAAGGCTCGGCGTTCGGCCTCCTCTCGGGCCAGCCCGCCGTCGTATTCGAGAATTGCGGCCCGCTCCTCAAACTCGACGCGCCATTCGAAAGGCAGGTCCGCAACCGAACCAGTCGGAGACTGCCAGTCCTCGGACTCATCAACATGGTGGGCAGGCGGCTCAAGCAGTCGTTTGATTATGTCGATCCTCACTGCCATTTTTTTCTCTCAGATAGGGAGCCATCGGTTGCGGACAAGACATAAGTCCTTATTAGAAAGATACTTATGTGCGCAATGGCCGTCTTTGCGGACAAAGTGCACAACCCTCGTTTGTTCCGTTGTCTTCTTTGTGCTCAAATGGGCCGATTGCACACATATCTCCTTGATAGACAAAGACTTACGGTTTGTCCGCAGCGACCGTCGGAGAATCTGATAAGAAATATCCTCCCGTGTGGCCCCCGAGGGCCGGGAGGGCCAGACCATGAGGTGGCGACGCGTCGCTGATGACCCTGTACTTCGTTGAAACCCGACCCCTGCTTTCCTCGACCACTTCCACCTGCCCGGCCGCGACAAGCTCCCTTATCCGTCCGCGGACGGTATTCTCCGCGGGCAGACCCGGTACGGCGGCACGTGCTTCTTGGACGGTGAACTCGCCCAACCGCGAAACGACATCCAGAAGCTGTTCGGCACCCGGGGTCAACATCTTACCCAAGGCAGTCGCCAGCGGCCTGACCAAGTACCGGCGGACGATCTCGTAGTCATCCACAGTCGCAATGACCTGACCGCTCTCATCGCGGTCGCGTTGTTTCTGAAAGAGGAGTCCAACGGCCTGAATCAAGCTCAGCAGATGGCCGAATGTCCGGCGGGCCTCCACGCGCTCGGCGGGCAGACAATCACGCAACCCATGCGCGAACGGGATCGTCACACGGAGCGATTCGAGCATTCGCTGAGCGGTGTGGTGGAGAGCGATGATGCTGTCCGGCGTGTCGAGGTCGCCCGGCCGGGACGCCGAGTCGGCAATCCGGTCGATGATTGCCCGTGTTTGCTGAGCACTTTCGTTCGCACAGAGCAGGAGGAATCGGGTTCGGTCCTCGCTGAATATTTGCTGGACGCCCAGTGTGGTGGATTCCACGTACGCAATTGGACCTTCCTGCTCGATATGCACGGTTGTATGCGGCCCGGATTTCTGTGCCGTTGAAACAAGCGCAGATAAGCGGCCGTCCGAGATCATCTCTCGCAACGCCCGCGTAGCCTCCGTGGCCGCATCGTCTTGCTGCCGCGACCGTTCGCCAGCCACCACGAAACGGTGGACGAGAGAGCCTGGGGGGAGGTACTGCAGCGCCTTGGGGCTTATTTGGTGTGCCCGTAGAACTGTCTCGTTTGGGAAAAGCTTAGCCACAAGATCAATGCAGAAACTCTTGCCGGTGCTACTTTGCCCCAAGACGACGGCCGCTAGGGGCTTAGGCAGGAGTCTCGACGTGCCGACGATGTAGAGGGCCACGATCAGGTCGTCTTCACCGGCTACCCCTAGCTGATGGGCGTGGTCGATAGCAATGTCAATCAGGTTCGGAGACCTCAATAATTGCTCGGCGTATCGAACAAGTTCCGGGTCCGTATCCGACAGCGCGTCACGGCTCATCGCCAGCGGCGTATTGGCCTCTTGAGCATGATCCTCGGCCTCTGTTGCCGCACGCCTCTCGGTGGCTTCCATCGCGAATTCCATCAACCGCTCATCGANNGCCGTGAACCACGGCTACGGAACCCTTGGTTGGGCTCGTACTGTTTCTGTTGGGGGTGAACTTCAGTTCTATTTCGTCCACGTTTCAACTCCTGAAGCTGGGTGCAATGACAACTCGCCTCGCAGTGGTATTCTCAAGGGTATTCGAGACTGTCTCGTGCGTCGCCCCACCCAGCAGCCACTGCCGCAAGTCCTTCATGCCGTCGGGCGGGAAGATGATCTTCACGCATCGGCAGTGGAGCGCCAGTACCGTCGCCAAGTTGCGCGCACCGTCTTGACCTGGTTCGTCATTGTCGCCAACAACAACGATCTCTTCGCGGCTGTGGGCATACTCTACGGTCATACTGACGCAGGCTCGGCAGCCCGGGCGCCCAATGGTGTCAAAGCCCAAATCCAACCCGGCCGCACAATCGCTTTCACCCTCGACCACAAGTAGCGGCCCCTGCCCGGATAGTCCCAGTGGGACGAAGAGGCCGGACTTGCTGCCTGTGACAGCCGCCTTCGCTCCTTCGCGGAACCGCCGCCGGAGGCCGATGACCCGACCACGGGCATCGTTCATTGGGAACACGAACGCCCTGCCGTCCCAGCCAACTTGAAGTCGGCGGAGGCTTTGCGCCGACACGCCGAGGGCCGCCGATAGCCCGATCAACTGGTGCGGCTGAATCTGCCCGTGGTACATTGCCGCAAGCTCCCTGAACTGGTCGCGGATAGCGGCTCTGCCATCCAGATTGACCCGTATACGGTAGGAGCGCCGGGATTTCAGTTGGTTGGGATCGTTTCGTAGCACGTGTAACCATCCGGCATCGCCACAGCGTTTCTTGGCTCCGTCTGACACCCGAGCACATATCGCCACCGAGCCGCCTTCTGTGGTCAGACACCAGTCCGGCTTCCCGCAAACCGGACAGGGCCTTGTCTTACTGACGCGAAGCATCTTCTCGTCACTCATGCTCACACCTCGTCGCGCCGGAGGGCAGGTAGCACCTCAGGGCCACCTCGAACAATTGCCACTGTTCGCGTCGCTCTTTCCGACCGAGCGAGCCCTGCAAGCGCAGTAGCAGTTGCCCCAGTCCTTCCCTGAGCCGGGCTCTTGACACGTGTACGGAAGTGTGGCATGAGGAGATCAGTTGATAGCTGTAATGGGCCGACGCTGGTGTGGCGGCCCGCT
>DDXG01000241.1 GCA_002347125.1 Phycisphaerales bacterium UBA2266 | reverse complement strand
CGGATACACCGTCGAGGAAAGCTCGAACGGGTAGCGTGTATCATCGGTAGCCCCCTGCGTCCACCGGAACCGATGGACACACGCCCCGCCCACGTCAACATCCTCCACGGCATCCCCCCCCCGCCGCACCGCATCCGCACTGAAGCGGAACGAAAAACCGAAGGCGTCATCGCCACGTGCCTCGAATGTTCGGTCGATGGCCCCAAAGTCAATGGTGTCAAAACAGACAACATCGTCCACGCCGAACAACACGTAGCGAGTGTCGATCCGATCGAACAAATCGAGCACATCCCGGTGGAAGTTCCGCTCCTGAATGACCGTGCAAGGGTGCTGCTCGAAGACCGTCCGGTACTGCGCGTCGAACCGGTCCGGCCTGTAGACCACAAAGACCCGCAGGAACTCGGGCCGGATATGTGCTCGAAGACTACGCAGATACCCCTCCAACTGCAAGGGTCGGTTCATCGTGAACACAATTACACTGATGGCCTTTTCCATATCATTCTGACCGCCCGCCGCAGGCCGACAGACAGTTCGACCTTCCGAGGGGCTCCATCACGGGCCGAGGACCTGTCTTATAGGCCATTGACTGTCGAACTGCAAGGGTGTTTCACGATGCGGCCGACACCCGACGCCGGACCGAGCGGATTTTCTTTGACAAGACGGCGGATCGCCGATAGAGTCGCCGTACCATTCCCGCCCCGTGGCAATTCGACTGACAGCGTTCTTGGGTGGGAAGGGCCGCTGCATTTTGCGCAACGGATCACGGACCCGGATGATGCCCTCGGCGCCGCAGGTGTTTCAAGGACGGCCGACGGAATGAAAGGAGTGTGCCTTGCCCCCCCGCGAAGCGCTGAATATCTTCGCCGAGATTCTCGACAGGGCCAGGTCGCTGGACCCGGCCAATACCCGCAGTTGGTTCGATCAGCTCACCGTGCTGGACTTCGACGGCGGCTCTCTGGAGGTGGGCTGTCCGGACGGTTCGACCGCCGATTTTCTCAAAGAGAACTGCAAGGGTAGTTTTACCCGTGCGGCCCAACAGATCACCGGTCATCTGGTCGCGGTTGACTTCCGCCCCGGCCGGCCGACCGGCGGCGTCCTTGATGCGCCCGATTCCGGGCCCAGGCTCCATCCGGACTACACATTCGACAATTTCGTCATCGGTCCCAGCAACCGGCTGGCGCACGCCAGTTGCGTCGCGGTCAGCCAGTCCCCCGGCGATACGTACAATCCGCTGTTTATCTACGGCAACAGCGGCCTGGGCAAGACCCACCTGCTTCATGCGATCTGTGCCGAGACCCGTCGCCGCCTGCAAGACGCAGTGATCTGCTTCCTGAACTGCGAGCAGTTCGTCAACCGCTTCATCGGGGCCATCGAAGAGGGCAAACTCACTGACTTCCAAAGGCAGTGTCGAACGGTCGATATGCTCATCATCGACGATGTTCAGTTCCTCCGCCAGCGGGAGCAGAGCCAGGAGGAGTTCTTTCATACGTTCAACGCCCTCTACAACAGCGGCCGCCAGATCATCCTCAGCGGCGACAGCCCGCCCAGCGAGATTCCATCGCTTGAAGCGAGGCTGATCAGCCGTTTCAACTGGGGCCTCGTGGCGAGGATCGACCCCCCCAGCTATGAAACACGCATTGCCATCGTCAAAAAGAAAGCCCATTTGCGGGGCCTGGAGATCACCGACGAAATCGCCGAGTACATCGCCCGCAAGGTCCACGCCAATATCCGCGAGCTTGAAGGGGCTCTGACCACCATCTACGCCCTTGCGGTCACCAGCGCTCAGCCCATCACTCTGGAACTGGCCCAGACAGCGCTGGACGGCCAGATCAGCCTCTCGGCCAAACCCATTTCCCTCACGGGCATCACGGACGTGGTCACCAGCCATTTTGACGTCCGACTGGCGGACCTCCAGAGCAAGAAACGCAGCCAGAGCATCGCCGAACCCCGACAGGTATGTATGTATCATGCCCGCAGCCTTACCCGCCACAGTCTGGAGGAGATCGGGGGCCACTTCGGCGGGCGAGACCACACCACCGTCATGCACGCGTGCAGCAAGATCGAACAGGCTCGCCTTTCCGATCCCCGCATGCACGCCTTGCTCAGCGATCTGACGACCCGAATTACCCAAACCCCCTGATTTCCCAGCGGCCCTGCTCACGGAAACCCTCGCTGAGTTGCCTGTGACCTGCCCGAATCGGCCAATTTGCTTGACTGCGGACGGGCTTTGCCTTCTAGTAGAGTATTCTTCAGGATTTCTCATTACTCGAAAGGTCGGATCATTCCTATGAAAGTAAGCCAACGAGCCCAGCAGGTTCCACCGTCCGCAACGATCGCCGTGACCGCCCGGGCCCAGGAACTGAAGGCTCAGGGCATCGACGTGGTGGGTTTTGGTGCGGGCGCCCCGGATTTTGACACGCCGGATTACATCAAAGAGGCCTGTATCAAGGCCCTCAAGGCCGGCCACACGAAGTACACGCCCGCCGCGGGCATCATGGAGCTGCGAGCAAAGATCGCCGAGAAGCTCAAGGTCGAAAACGGCCTCGATTACGCCCCGACCCAGATCATCGTTAATATGGGCGGCAAGCACTCGGTCTATGAAGCCATGCAGGCGGTCCTGGATCCGGGCGATGAGGTGATTCTGCCGGCGCCGTTCTGGGTCACGTATCCCGAGGCCATCAAGCTCGCCGGCGCTGTGGCCAGGGTGGTCCAGACCGACAAGGCCAACAGCTACAAGCTGACACCCGCCCAGCTCAAGGCGGCCATCACCCCCAAGACCGCTATGCTCATCATTAACTCGCCCAACAATCCTGGCGGATTCACCTACAGCCCGCAGGAGTTGGCCGCCCTGGCCAGGGTGCTGGAAGGCACGGACGTCATGGTCATGTCCGATGAGATCTACGAGAAGCTGGTCTTCGGCGATACGAAGTTCGTGAGTTTCGCATCGCTGAGCAAGGATGCGTTTGCTCGGACGCTGACGTTAAACGGTTTTAGCAAGGCCTTCTCCATGACCGGTTGGCGCCTGGGCTACACCGCCGGTCCGCTGGATGTTATCAAGGCCATGAGCCGTTTGCAGGACCACAGCACGTCCAACACGGTCACGTTCTGCCAGTATGCCGCAGTCGAGGCCATGGGGCCCCAGCAGAACGAGGCCATCGAGAAGATGCGGGTCGAGTTCGAGAATCGCGGCCGGTACATGACCGACCGCCTCAATGCGATGGACGGCGTCGAATGTCCTGAGGCAACCGGCGCTTTCTACTGTTTCCCTGATGTTTCGGCGCACTACGGCCGAAATGTGAATGGGACCACTATCAAGGGCAGTATGGACTTTGCCGCGGTGCTGCTCGAACAGGGGCACGTGGCCGTCGTGCCGGGGCTGCCGTTCGGCTGCGACCGCAACGTCCGTTTCAGCTTTGCCTGTTCACTTGAGCAGATTACCAAGGGTCTCGACCGACTTGAGAAATGGCTCAACCAGTAGAAAAACGCACGGGTAGAGGCCCGCAGGCGGGCACTTCGCCGGATGTGCAGGACCCGACCCTGTTGACCGGGCAGCAGCGGGCCTTCAGCGGCTGGCCCATGGTCGTAGCCTGGTTCGCCATGCTGCTGTTCACCTTCCATGCGTGCACGCACATGGTGGCCGCCGGCGACACGTGGGTCGCCATGGCCTGTGGGAGGCACTTTGTCAATCACGGTGTGGACACGGTGGAGCCGTTCAGCGCCAATTCCCATGCCGCCGGCCCTACCGAGCAGGACATCGCCAACTGGCCCGGGTGGGCACAGAGGATCGCTCATACCGTCGGTATTGAGACGGTTCGCAAATGGCATCCCACCGGCTGGGTGAATCAGAACTGGCTGACGCACGTGATCTTCTACCGCCTGACCACCGCCCTGGGTTCGCCGGAGGACCCGTACTACGATGCGCTGGTCTACTGGAAGTTCGCCATCTACGTGATAACGGTCGTCTGCGTGTACTATGCGGGTGTTCGGCTGGGGGCCAATCCGGTGTTGGCGGCGATCTTCGCGTGTTTCGCCATGTTCAACGGCCGGTCGTTTCTCGACATACGGCCGGCGGGGTTTTCCAACGTCCTGGTGGCGGTCTTCTTCCTGATCCTCATCCTGGCGACCTACCGCCGAATTCTCTACCTCTGGCTGCTCGTGCCCCTGGTGGTATTCTGGTGCAACGTGCACGGCGGCTACATCTACGCCTTCATCATGCTCGTGCCGTTCTTCGTTCTGCACCTGCTGATCGCGCTGCCGAGGCGATGGACGGTGACCGCCGGGGCGGGTTTTCTGTGGCTGGGGTTGTGGTTCTTGTCATACAAGTTCCGGGCCGGCTTCAACGCCAACGTCCTTGAATTCGGCGGCGTAGGCGGATTTGCTCCGCCGGCGCCCCACCGCGACATCCTGTTCTATCTCGTCGTGGCACTGGCGACCACGGGCATCGTGCTGGCGGTCAGGAACATCAAGGATGAGTTGTTCTACACATACCACATCGCCATCTCCGTTCTGGCGTTCCTGGTGATTCTGTTGGCGCGGTTTCTCCCGCACGCCCGAGGACTGGCCGCCGAGCAGGCCGCCGAACTCAACGCGTACTGTGCGCACAACCAGTTGATGTATGTGGCGGCGTTCGGCCTGGCCGTCGGCCTGACCGTCGTCGCGGCGTTGTTCAAGGACCGCTTCGCGGACATCGGCATGAGGGGAGTGGCGCACACCGCGGGTGTGGGGGTTGCGGCGTTTGTGGCTTCGATTGTGCTGAACCCGTTCCATCTGACGAACCTCACGCACACGTTTGAAATCAGTGTCAGCAAGCACGCCGAGCGGTGGCGGGATATTCACGAATGGCACCCGGCCTTCTCGTGGAGCAATCCGGTCGGCACGGCATGGCCTTTTCTGATTCTTTACGTGCTGGGGTTGGGATTGGTCGCTCTGTGGCTTCTGTCCCGTTATCTTGTGGCCCGCCAGAGTCGGACGACGGGCCGGTCGATGGCTGCTGATCAGACGTATGATCGCCTGGTTGTTCTGTTTGTGCTGACGGTCATTGTTCTTGTGGGGTGGCTGGCCGGACTGACATTGGGTATCCTGCACCTCAGTACCGAGAGTTTCATCTGTTCGGCCCTGTTCCTGGTCGCGCTGGCGGCGGCCATCCGGTATCACATCGGCTTCCTCGCCGGGGCCGTAGCGATTGCCTTCATCAACATCGCGGTGGCTCGCATGCGTGAATCGCCCGGCCATGGCGCCGCCTACATCTACCCGTTCATCCTTGTCCCCGCCTATGTCATGCTGCGAAGCCTCCTGGGCGCCATCTCGCAGCGGATTCGCCCCAAGAGGAATGCCGATCTCGGTATAGTGTTTGGTGCGGCCGTGTTCCTTCTGCTGCTCGATGTTGTCGCATTCAATCCCTTCAATTTCGACAAGCCGTTGTACCACCTCGGCCAGTTTGCTATCACCCGCGAGGTCTGGCGAGCCGCCTACAAGGGTTCCGGGGGGCTCGGTTACACGAACCTGTTTATCGCCTTCTATGCCGCCAACATCATCGCCGCCGTCTACTGGTTCCTCAGTCCCCTCGTTCACCGCCTGGCCGTCGAAAGGCCCCACGACCCGGCCGCCGGCGCCGCCGTCGTCGGCACACCGTATACACCGTTCAAGATCGACCTTCCGGTCATGGTCATTGCCGCCCTGACGGTCTACATGGCCATTCGTTCCCGCCGATTCATCCCGGTGGCGGGATATACGGCCGGGCCTGTGGCGGCCATGCTGATCCACCGGATTTGCTGCTCGGCCAGCGTCGTCTGGAACCTGCGGCGGCACCGCAAGGCCGTGGTCTCAGCCCTTTCTCGCCCCGTTCAGACGGCCCTGACCGGCGCCGCCGTCGTCGCCGTCGCCTATCTGACGATCTGGTGGGGTTGGAGGTTCAAGGACGTCTATCTTGACCCGTGGCCCAACGACCCTGAGTTGTCGAGCGTCTTTATGCGCATGACGGCGTCCGACGCCAAACCGTTCCATGTCGGCAAGTTCATCCGCGACAACAAGTTGTCCGGCAAGATGTTCAACTACTGGACCGAGGGCGGGGCGCTGGCCTTCCTCCAGGACGCCGATCCTGAGACCGGCAAGACGCCACTGCAACTGTTCATGGATGGCCGGGCCCAGGCCGCCTATGACCGCGGGACCTTCGATCTCTGGACGCATATCGTCGCCGGCGGCAGTATCGTCACCAACGAGCGGATACGGCAACGTACAAGCCGGCCCACTCTGACCACGGAGCAGTATCGCCAGGTCGGCGAGTGGATCGGCGAAAGGCTCCGGGAGCAGAACGTCTGGATCGTCATCATGCCGGCCACGCAGTTCGACGAGCCTTTCGTCCGCGCCCTCGAACACAACGGGGAATGGCCGCATCTGTTCATCAACAACAAGCAGCGCCTCTGGGTCGATATCAAGACCGAAAAGGGTATGGCTCTGTTCAACGGCATGTCGACCGGCGCCACGGTTTACCCGGACGAGTTTTCGAAGAACCTTACGCTGGCGCGCAACACCTTCATCTTCGGCAAGACGCGGGCCGACAGGAAGCGGGCCCTCGATATGGCCATCGCGGCGTTCCATGAGCACCCCTCGCCGGCGCCGCTGCTGGATATCATCGTCATCGCCCCGCGACACAGCGATCTGTTGCCGGATGTCAACCGGTTCTGCGAGACGTTCATCGCCAAATTCCGCGCCGACAAGGACGAGTATCTGCGTCAGGACGGCTACCGCCTGCGGTTCGAAGCGGCTCGTATCGTCCTGGACTATCTGCTCCAGCAGGCTAAGAGCCGCGAAGACACCGCCGCCGCGAATGAGTATCGCGCCGAGTTGAACGCCTGTCGATTTGAGATCACAAGGGCGATACTGGACAAGAGGTGGTGACCTGTGACCGACACGTCCTGTGACAGCCCCGCCGGCCGACCCGTCTCCATCAGCGTGTTCTTTCCCTGTTACAACGAGCAGGCGAACATAGCGAGGACCGTCGGCCGGGCGGTGGAGGTGCTCGAAGGCATCCGCGCGGACTATGAGATCATCGTCGTCGACGACGGAAGCACCGATGACACGGCTCGCATCGCCGACGATCTGGCCCGCGGCAACTCCCGCATCCGCGTTGTGCGCCACCCATCCAACCGCGGCTACGGCGCCGCCCTGATCAGCGGCTTTCGGACCGCCACCCGGCCCCTGGTTTTCTACACCGACGGCGACGGTCAATTCGACTTCGGCGAGATGCCTGCGCTGCTGCCGTTGATGCAGGAGTATGATATCGTCAGTTGCTACCGCATCGACCGCAAGGACAACTTCATCCGCAGGATCAACGGCTGGGCCTGGACGCAGCTTGTCTGCCGCCTGTTCGCCCTGCGGGTCCGGGATATCGACTGCGCGTTCAAACTCTACAAGCGGTCCATCTTCGACGACATGGTGATGGCCAGTTCCGGGGCATTGATCGACACCGAAATCCTCGCGCGCGCCGCCCGCAGGGGCTGTCGCATCACGCAGTGCGGCGTTCATCACTATCCCCGCACCGCCGGCGCCTCGACCGGCGCCTCGCCGCGGGTCATCATCCGGGCTTTCAGAGAACTGTTCCAACTCTATGGACGCATCCGATCCCAGAATTGACGCCGCCGTCGCACCGCCGCCGTGCGAGTCGCAGGTTTTTAACCTCTTCATTTACGGCTCCCTGCGCGACGTACACGTATTCCAGAGTGTCAGCGGTCTCGGATTCACGCTGAGCCGCTCCAGAGTCGACGAGCACCGCGTCTTCGCCGAGCCCGCCTTCCTCTCCGGCTATCGCCGCGTCACGCCCGACAACGTCTACTACTACGCCGTCCGCAATGAGACCTCACGCATTGAGGGGATCGTCATTCACCGCCTGCCCGCCGCCGCCATGAAACAGATCGACTGGTATGAGGGCAAACGCTACAAGCGCGAGACCGTGACGGTGAATACCGCCACGGGGCCCGTGGACTGTCAGGCGTATCTGGCCAGCGTCGAAACGATGACACGCCACTTCGGGGACCGCTTTCATGTCAACCTCATTCACGAGTTGTGGCTGCGCAAACGCATCGAGAAGTTCATCCGCAAGCACACGCGTCCGGGCGACAGGACGGCCGACGCGGACCTGGAGCGCCGCGCCGAGCGCATGCTCTTGGCCACGACCGAGCGCGATCTGGTGATCAGCCATTACCGCTCCGATGCCGTCAGCGATTACTACCTCGAACGCGAACTCCAGCGCCCACGGCCGAGCATCCGCCATCTGCTGGATGATGCGGAGGCCCGTCCCTATATCGAGAACTACCTTGTCCTTGTCGTCCGACAAGTCCTGCTCAACGAACTGGATGAGCAGATGCAGTCTCATTTCCGGTTCGAGATCGAACGCATGTTGCCCTCCGAGCGGTACTTCAAGCGTTCGATCAGCCTGCTGGCGGCCTTGCTCATCATCAACTCCAGCACCGCCAACGTCCGGCTGATTGTGGAGAAGTGCCTCGCCACCATGCCCTACGAGAAGTACGACCTGATTGACTACGTCAAGTATGCCATCGCGGCCGCCGACAGCCTCTTTGACCCGCGCGTGGCCCGCGCGGGCCTCGACCGTGTCGCCTCACATCTCCAGGGCGGTCTGATTCCCCTGGGCGCCGAAATTGAACTGAGCAATCTCGGGCGGGCGGCCGTCGAACCGGCACGATCCGCTTTCAAGGTGTTCGATCCGGTCTATAATGGCTTCAAGTACTTCGCCGACTTCTGCATGGATATCCTGACATGGAAGCTCGGCGGCTACATCGACGACCACAGCGGCTCCACGGATATGGCCCGACGCAGTGGTTTCCTCGAGTTTGCGCCGGGTCGGTTGAGTATCGCCGGCGAACTCTCCCGCCCGGCCACCGCGGACCCCTGGGTGCTCAACCAGCTTGTTCATGAAATCACGAAGTTCTACGACGTGCGGCCGCACAGTCTGCACCTTTCGTTTCAGATGTTCAAACGGCAGGTGGGCAAACAGGAGGTCCTGCCGCTGTCCTTCGTGAAATGTCTGCTGGCGCTGGGCGGCGGGCCGGAAGTGCGCTACGGCGGCCGACTCTGGGTCTCGCGCATGGGCAACGACGAGATCAAGCAGTACGGCTACGGCGAAGAGCTGGTCTTTGCCAGGACCAGCCGTCGCAAGTGGTTTCTCGGCAGCGACGAATTCGCCGTGCGCCCGCCTGTCCAAGCCATTGCCTCAGTCCATCAGTACAAGTTCGTCCGTCTCGAACGGCGCGCGAACTACGAACCCCTGATTCTGTGCCTCAAGGGTCTCCAAGTGGCATGCAATCCCGGTGACTACGTCAGCGCCGAACAGCTTCGCGCCAGCAGCAGATTACGCAAGGAGTACAACGAACTTAAGGCATGGGCCGACGACCCGACCCCTATTGCGTCTCAGACCATCTCCCGATTCCTGAAAATCGCCAAAGAGGGTCTTATGAATGAACGACACCGCCGACCCGTCCACAAGCTGCACTACATCGAGTGGGCCCTCAGCGCCGCCGACATCCAGTTGCGAATGTTCAACCAGCGCGTGACGAATCCCGACGCCGAGCCATCCCCATGACACCCGGGGCCGACCGCCGGCCGTCATGCCCGAGTCATGCGTCGGTAGACCGCACGGCGTTTCAACCGTCCCACCGCCATCGCCACCACCTCGGCGTGGTCGAAGGCCATGCGCTCCGGGAGTCGGTCGATATCGAACCATCGCGCCTCGGCGGCGTCGTCGCCGCCGGCGACGCGGGTGCATCCCTTTGGGGCAATGCCCATGTGGACAACAGTGATCTGCCGGCCCCGCGGGTCGCGCCCGAGGGTCCCGAACGTGTGCATCTGTTCGAGTGGGATACCGGTCAGGCCCGTCTCCTCGGCCAGTTCCCTCGCGGCGGCATCGGCCAGCTCCTCATCGATCTCCACGAACCCGCCCGGTACGGCCCAGTAATCCTTATAGGGTTCCTTGCCCCGGCGCACCAGCAGCACTCGCGCCCTGCCGCGGAAGAAGCCAAACACGAGGGCGTCGGCCGTCACCATCGGCCTCGGCCACGCATACACATACCGTCCCTTTTTCGCCACGTCATACACTCCAGGATCATCGCTCCGCCGCCTGGAGACCATCCCAAGACGAGAATTGTCATTCTGAGCGAAGCGAAGAATCCGGGCTTCCAATTTGTGATGGCTCCGATTCCAGGACCTGATGCTTCGCGGCGTTCAGCATGACAAGGCCGGTACCAGTCTTGAGATAGTCTCTTAACGGTCGGGCGTCACGGACGATTCTACAGGGAACGCGGTGTCTTGCCAGTGCTATTCTTCAGAAGCCCGGCCGCCAAACAACCAAGGCAAGGCAGCTTCCTGCGAGGGTCCGACTTGCCCGCAGCGGCGTGTCGTCGTACAATCACTGCACCGTGTCGCAAACGTACAGGAACATCCTGATAATCAAGCCGAGCGCCTTGGGCGATCTGATTCAGGTCCTGCCGGTGTTGCATCGTCTTCGCCAGGGCTGTCCGCACGCCCGCATAAGCTGGTTCGTCCGCCGGGAGTTCGCCCCCCTGATTGAGGGCCACCCCGACCTGGATGAGGTTATCCTGTTCGACCGGCGGTATCTGGGCAAGGCATGGTGGAACCCAAGGGCCTTCGCCGCATTGGTCAAGCTCATCGACCGGTTGCGTCGCGGCCGATTCGACCTGGTGCTCGATTTCCAGGGTCTCTTCCGCACTTCCGCATTTGGGTGGCTGTCCGGCTGCCCCGTGCGAATCGGCATGGCCGGCACAAGAGAGCTGTCCAGGGGGTTCTACACGCATCGGATTGCGCAGAAGCCTGAGAGCATCCATCTGGTGGACTACTACCTCGACATGCTCGCCGCCGCCGGAATCGAGGGCGCTGAGCCTCGATTTGACCTGCCTGCCGACGCCGACGCCGAGTGTGCGGTACGGCAGCTCCTGGCCGAGCACGGCGTGCAGGCATGTCGCTATGCCGTTCTGGTTCCTGGGTCCGCGCATGCCGACAAATGCTGGCCTGTCGAACGATTTGCGGATCTGGCGGACCGTATCACCGAACGATTCGGCCTGTCGATCATCGCCACCGGAACCGCCGGTGAGGCCCCGACAGTCCAGGAACTGGCCCAGCGGGCCAGGGGCGCGGTCGTGAACCTGGCGGGACGGACCTCGATTCGCCAACTTGTGGCTCTGATGCGAACCGCCGCGGTTGTCGTCAGTAACGACACGGGCCCCGGCCATATCGCCGCGGCGCTTCATCGTCCGCTGGTGCTCATCTTCGGCCGGTCCAATCCCGCCCGCGTCTTACCCTATGGACGCCCTCAATGTGCGGCCGCCATAGACCCGACCGGCAGAGGCTTCAAGGCCGACAACTTCGACCCCGGCTACGACATTCGCCATATCGCCGTCGAAGAGGTGTTTGGCAGACTCAGTGCCCAACTGTGTTCATCGGGATGGCAGGCCGGTGCTACAGAGGCAGGTCCCGCCGCTGCCAGATGACCGCTCCCACTATCGCCGCCAGGGTCAGTATCGCCGCCAGCACGAACATGTCACCGACAGGCCACCGGTGTTCGACGAAGATCATCCGCCCGTTGACGTAATGCATGATGGTCCACGGGCTGAGCCATCGCATTCGGGGCCACGATCCTGAGATAATCGCCACAAAGTAGTTCAAGACGATGAAGGCGACCGCCACACCCACCGCCTGACCTCGCCGGCGAAAGGCCGCCGCCGTCAGCAGTGAGACGGCTCCGATCGTCCCGGCGAGCAGGCCCCCATTGACGGCCAGTTGGAAGAACGGATACAACCGCACCGGCTGGCCGAAATCGTAGAGACTCGTGCCCGCCGCCGTCCCCAGGAACATCACCATGACCAGAACGACCATGCCCGTGACACTCACCACGCCGGCGCATACGTAGACCTGCGTCTTCGTGGCTCGACGGCTCAGAATCAACTCCATCGTCCCCCGCTGCACCTCCCCCGCCAGCATCCCCGTCGGCGTCGCCACGGCAAAGAGCATGAAGAGACTGAGCACAAGCGGGTGGCTGTGCCCGATGGCGATCAGCGACGGCAGATTACCGACCTGCAACGACTCGCCGCCGAGAGCGGCCTTGAGGAATCCGGGCAGAACGTCCAGGAATTGCAGCAATGTCTTGACGTTCTCGTTGTCGTGGACGATTCCGCAGACCGCAATCTGCATCAGGAAGATCATCAGGGCGATCAGGCACCAGCCCGGCAGGATCCTGCCAAGCCAGAAACGCAGCAACATGGCGGGAAATGGCGGCCTGGCGTTCATTCGGCGTCCTCCGCGGCATCCGGGCTGTAATACTGGATAAAGGCCTCCTCCAGACTCGTCTGCGGCGTGATCAGACGTTCCACCGGGTATCGGGCCAACCATTTGACAATCGGATCGACCGACCCGTGGTATGCCAGGTGGAGTGTATCCGGCGTCTGTTCGAGCACGTGCGCCTCCACGGGCATCGCGGCCAAGGCATCGCAGGCCACCGGTCCGCTGAACCACACCTCAAGCCGCCGCTGCTGCTGTTCAGTGATCTTCGCGACGGCGGCCAACTCCACGAGCCGACCTTGCCGCAGGATGGCCGCCCGCCCACAGACGGCCGCGACCTCGCTCAAATCGTGCGACGACAGAAGAACGGCCGCGCCGCGGCCGGCCGCCTCCCGAATCAATTCCAGCACCGTCTGACGCACCAGCGGATCCAACCCGATGGTCGGCTCATCCAGGATCAGCACGTCCGCATCGCATTGAAACGCCCCGACGACGCCGACCTTCTGGCGATTGCCCTTGGACAGATCGGTCATCCGCCGGTCCATGTCTAAACCCAATCGTTCGGCCAGTTCGTCGCGTCGGCTACTGCATGACGGCCCGTCTCCCAGCGCCGCCAGCAGGGCCAGGACCCGCCGGGCCGACAGATCCGACCAGACGCGAAAATCCCCCGGCAGATACCCCACATGCTGATGCTGCGTGGCCCGGCCGACGCGAACGGGTTCTCCCAGGATTCGACACCGTCCCCCTGTCGGCCGCAACAGGCCCATCAGAAACCGGATGGTGGTTGTCTTGCCCGAACCGTTCGGCCCCAGGTATCCGAACACCTCCCCCCGACCCACGGCGAACGTAATATCCTCGGCGCCCGTCACCGGGCCGTATCGCTTTGTCAGAGATTCAACCTGAAGCGGCTGCATGGGCGCCTCCGGCCACGGTGATGAGGGTCCCCTTCGTCAGTCCGATACGTCAAGCGATTCGGCCTTCGCCTGGGAGGTCGCCGTCGAGGGGGTCTCCTGCTCGTACAGGCTGACCGCCCGCGCCAGGTCTTTGGAGAACTGCAACGCGGCCTCTTTCTGCAGATGCGAGCCGTCGAAGCTCTCATAGGCATCCAGGTTCGTCTCGATCCACCGCCCGCCGGCGGCCGTGAAGGCGGCGATAAACGCCTCCTGCTCGAAGCCGCTCAACTCCAACTCCACCTGCACCATTTCCTTGCAACTCGGCATAATGAAGCCATAGACCCGGATCCCCTGCCGTGTCCACCGCTGAACGTAGGCGGTGATCGTATCAACGATTTCCTGCGAGACATGCCGGTCGACGAAGAGCTTTCTGTAACGCTTGACTTCGTTCATCGCAAGCGGCGTCTTATGTACCGCCACCCAGCCGTCATCGCGGTAATCCCGTATCGTGTTCGTGGGCGCCTGGCTGGGGAACAGGCCGTGAAACGCATCCCGCAGCGACATCGGCTGGAAGAAATACATAAGCCCCCCAAAGTGCGTGGCGACGTAAATATCGCGTCGCGACATCTTCTTCAACTCCAGATAGTTGCCCATCACGTCGTTGGTGCGGCCGGTCAGCGAGTGTGGCGTAATGCCCATGAACACGGCCTTGCGAGGGCTCTCTGGAAGCAGCATCTTCTCGACCGCGTCGAGGTACTCCGGACTGTACCAGTTGGCGCCGAAGCCGTAGTTGCGAATCTGCTTGTAGGGCAGCGCCGGACTCAACTCCTGCGGCGCGACGCCCATCAGAACGCGGGAATCCCCCGTCAGCACCGCATCGGCGCATCGCTCCCAGGCGATCTTGCGGGCCCAGAATTCGTCGGGGTACATCCCAATGTCCTTCCTGGGACGCAGCGAACCCATCACGTAAATCATCGCACCGGCCAGCAGCAGCGTGGCAAACGTCCTCTCGGCCCACCATCGGCCCGTATGACGGGGCTTGCTCGCGTTGTTCGGTTGTGTTGGGATCACGGTCATGGGTCAGAACTGGAAGTAGATGAATATGTTACTCGGGGCCCGGTTGAAGACGCAGACCGCGATCAACACCGCGATGAACAGCGAATCAAACGCCAGCTTGGGCCGGGAACGCGACGTGGTCCATTGACCCTTGTCCAGCCCCAAATGGAAGAACAACTGGGAGCCGATGATGATCAGCAGGACGTTACGGGCGTTGTTGTCGATCAGCCGGTCGGCCAGGGCGAAGTTGAAGTTCCCGAAATCGAACATCATCCGAAACACGCCCACGGCCTGCTCCAGCGTCTGGGCCCGGAAGAACACCCACGCCAGGACCGTCAGCACGAAGACCGCCAGCGTCGCCAGATGCCGGCCGCCCGGCAGCCGCGTGAGCTTCCGGGGCCAGGCCGTGAAACGTTCGACCGTCAGATAGAACGAGTGAGTAATCGCCCAGAAGATGAAATGCCACGCCGCCCCGTGCCAGAGCCCGGAGATCAGCATCGTTATCCAGAGATTGACTTGGTTGCGCAGCGGCCCCTTGCGCGACCCGCCCAAGGGAATGTACACATAATCCCGAAACCACGTGGACAGCGAGATGTGCCACCGCTGCCAGAACTCCTGAAAGCTCGACGCAATATAGGGGTTGCGGAAATTGACCGGGAACTCGTACCCCATCCACTTGCCAAGCCCTCTGGCGATGTCGCTGTAACCGCTGAAGTCGCAATATATCTGAAAGGCGAACATCACCATGATAATCCACCAGTAACCCGCCGAAGGCGACAGCTCCGGGGTGGCGAATGCGGCGTTGACCGTCCCGGCGAGCGTATCGGCCACCACGACCTTCTTGAAGAATCCGAAGACGATCAGATTCAGCCCATCCCACCGCTCATCCGCCGAGACCTCGCCGGCGGTCTCCAGTTGGGGCAACAGGTCTTTGGCGCGGACGATGGGCCCGGCCACAAGCTGCGGGAACAACGACAGGTAGGCGAAGAAATGGAAGATGTTGTGCGTGGGCTGGAGCAGTCCTCGATACACGTCGATGGTGTAACTCATTGACTGGAACGTGTAGAAGCTGATGCCCACCGGCAGAATCAGGCGGGCGGCCGGGATCTGGCCATCGATCCCGAAGGCCCCCAGAAGCCAGTTCAGGTTGCCGATCCCAAAGTCGAGATACTTGAATATCGCCAACGACCCGACGTTCCCGCAGACCGACAGAACAAGCCACAGCCTGCGGCGCGACGAATACCGCTGCATCGCCAGTCCCGCGAAGAAGTCGATCAGCCCGCTGCCGATGATCAGAAACAGAAACCGCCAGTCCCACCAGCCGTAGAATATGAACGACGCCACCACCA
Organism: Phycisphaerales bacterium UBA2266; assembly: GCA_002347125.1. Lineage (GTDB taxonomy): Bacteria > Planctomycetota > Phycisphaerae > Sedimentisphaerales > Anaerobacaceae > UBA2266. The sequence continues at coordinate 3,695 of DDXG01000241.1, read as the reverse complement.
GATACATCCACCGTGTGGTGTTGCGTCGCTTGAGCACGGGCCAGCTGGCGAAGAACAGACCCGTGAATAGGATGAATGCCAGTGAATTGAACTGCATAGAACTGCCGGTGCATCCGTGAATCAGCGGTATTTGTCCGATTTCAAAGGTCGTGAGTATACCAGCGGGCCGCGATACCGACAAGCAATTTCGCCCCCGACCGCGCACCGGATGGCGCCGCGTTTTCGCCCGGCACACTTGCAATTTGCCAATATCCCGGTACCATCGGGTTTTACCTCGACACCCGTGCATGACGGAGGTTCGTAGATGGGCATATTCTCAAAGACCGCCGAGTTCCTCAAAGGCAGGCTGGGTAAGACCCGCAGCAAGATCAGTTCCTCCCTGGCCTCGGTGCTCAGCCTCGGCCGCAAGATCGACGACGATCTGCTCAACGAGCTGGAGGAGACGCTCATCGGCGACGACATCGGTGTCCAGACCACGGACAAGCTGATGACCGAGCTGCGGACGGCCTACCGGGCCCGCAAAGTCCGCACCACCGACGAGATCCGCCCGTTCCTCAAGGAGCATATCAAGAGCTACTGGCCCCGGCAGGACAGGCAATTGCACATTGCCGAGACCGGCCCGACGGTCATCCTGGTCGCCGGCGTCAACGGAACCGGCAAGACGACCAGCATTGCGAAACTCGCCTACATCCTCAGCCGCGAGGGCCGTAACGTCATCGTCGCGGCGTGCGACACGTTTCGTGCCGCGGCCGTCGAACAGTTGACCATCTGGGCCGAACGCCTGGGTGTGCAGATTATCAAGCACCGTAGCGGCGCCGACCCTGCGGCCGTGGCGTTCGACGCCTGCCAGGCCGCCGTTGCCCGCGGCGCCGACTACCTCATCCTCGACACGGCCGGACGGCTGCACACCGCCAAGGACCTGATGCTCCAACTGGTCAAGATACGCGATGTCGTCGCCCGCCAGTTGCCGGGCGCCCCTCACGAGGTCCTGCTGGTGCTGGACGCCACCACCGGTCAGAACGCCATTTCCCAGGCCAAGATATTCACTGAAGCCATCGATGTGACCGGCATTGTGCTGGCCAAGCTCGACGGCACGGCCCGCGGCGGCATTGTCATTGCCATCAAAGACCAGCTCGACATCCCCGTCAAATTCGTCGGACTGGGTGAGAAGCCCGAAGACATAGCCGAATTCGACCCCGACAAATTCGTCGAGGCCCTTTTCGACTGACAGGTTCCAGCCGCGGTTCGCAAGGAGGATTCGTCATGACACAGTGGATAGTTGTTACGTGGCGGACGATCGGCATCACCCTGACCATTGTCGCGCTCGCGGCCGGGTCCGAGGAGCCCTGGAGCCCCAAACCCGTCCCTCTCTTGCAGGTCCTGCCAATGCCCTACGATCAGGCGGCTTTTGTGCGGGACGGCGTCGAGATCGCCCGCTATCATTTCGGCGCAGACCTACGTCGCCCGTTCCTTTACCCGATCATGGGCTCGGCGGGCCGTTCTCTGACACGAATGGGCCACCCCTGGGACCCCGAATCCCACAGCCACCACAATTCCGTGTGGGTCTCCCATAACGATGTCGCGGGCGTCAGCTTCTGGAGCGACCAGAACGCCGGACGGATCATCCACAAGCGAATCGTCCGATATGAAGACGGCGGCCGGGCATCCAAGATCGTCGCCGAGAACGATTGGGTGGCCCCGGATGGCAGGACGTTGTTGCGCGAGAGCCGACAAGTCGTGGTTGTCCTGCAGGAGGAAAGACAGTGGTTGCTGCTGATCGACCTGGACCTGCGGGCACCCGACAAGGCCGTCACACTGGGCAAGACGCCCTTCGGCATGGTCGGCGTCCGCATGGCCAAGAGCATCGGCGTCCACGACGGCAACGGGCGGATTCGCAACAGCGCCGGAGGCGTCAACGAGGACGACGTGCTCTGGAAACCCGCCAGGTGGGTCGATTACTCCGGGGCCATAACCGATGAGATGGTCGAAGGCATTACGCTGCTCGACCACCCCGATAACCCGAACCATCCCAGCGTCTTCCACGTGCGAAACGACGGCTGGATGGGGGCCTCCCTGACATTCGACGGACCGCTCGCCGTCGAGCCGGATAAGCCGCTGCGTCTCCGCTACGGCCTGTGGGTTCATGCGGGGATGCCCACCGCCGACCGGATAGAACAACTCTGGGGGCAATTCACAAAGCTGGATGTAGAGGTGCTTGAGCGCCGGTCGGGCCGCTGAAGGGCCTCATCAGGTCGTTGCCGAGACCGACTCGGGCGTGCTCGCGGATTGACCGACCGATTGCACCCGGCCTTGACCTTGGCCCAGGCCCGCGGGGGTCATCTGGTAGACCAGGAGCAGGTAAGCGCGTGTCCGGCGGAAGCTGTCGCCGGTTCGTTCCCCGCTGAAATATTTGGTGTTGAGCTTATCAATCTTCTTGCGGTATTTCCAGGCCACCACCTTGTACAGCCAGGGATGCCGGTCCTCAATCAGTCGGGAGCCCGCCTCGGCCACGGGCTTGACGACCTGCCGCATGATGTCGTCCATCAGGTCCATATTCGGCGCCGTCTCGGCCGTGATGTCCATACTGCACATCAGGTCGAACGGATGGTTGGCCATTACGCCGTGGAACTTCGCCAGCTTGTGCCCGCCGCTGCCGCCGCCCTTGCCGTTGACGTCCTTGCGGAAGTAATCGCAGATCAGAACATACCCTTTGGGGTTAAGCAACTCCTCGCATTTGGCCATCGCCTGGTTCATGTCCAGGTACTGGAAGCTCTCACAGAAGAGGATCAGGTCGTAGCGGCTTGTCGCCTGCAGGTCCTCATAGCGGCATTGATAGATGTGGCAGGCGTCGCCCAGCAGCTCTGCGGCCTTCTGCGCCAGGTGCGGACAGGGCGAGACGCAATCGACCTCATACCCGCGGCCCAGCAGTTCCTTGGCGACATGGCCGCCGCCGCAGCCGACGTCGAGAATCGTCTTGACGCCCGCGGGTATCCGGTCGATGACGAAACGTGTATACAGTTCCTGCGCCTTCTTGACGTTGGCGACCGTGACCGGCAGATCCCCGGGCCAGTAGCCGTAATGCAGGTGGTCCAGGTCCAGGAAATATTTGCCGCAGATGGAGCCGACCTCCAAGCCAATCTGGCGGGATAGTTCCTTGTTCGATGTGCTCAAATGACCATTCCTAACTCTGTTGCAAACGCTTGGCGCCGAGGCGACCGCATTGCATGTTGACAGCTACCTGTTCAGATTTGGCGACCCAGGCGGCCCGTGCCGGCCATCATACCTGCGGGCGATTGCCCAGGTACTCCGTCTTCGGAAGCGGTCCGGCCAGCGGCCCGGCGTATTCTACGAACGCCTCGGTTACGTTGTTTCCTTCGGCGTTGATAAACTCGTCAGGCATGGACTTGGTCTTCTCGGCGACGTTCTTCAGCTCGGTGCGGAACAACTCCACGCCGTACCCGGCCCCATTGCCCAGCCGCTTCATCGCCACCGAACCGTTGTCCATCTTCATTGCCAGGCGAACGGCCTCGCGTCCGCACCGGCGGGCCTCATCCGCATCCACCGCCGACTGCAAGCCGGGAAAGCTCCGCTGCAGATACCCAAAAGTATCGGCGCGGACACGCTTAATCTTGAGTTTTGACTTAATCTCAGCCGCCAGGAAGTCCGCCAGGGCGCCGGTTCCTGAGAGCTGGATG
>DDXG01000295.1 GCA_002347125.1 Phycisphaerales bacterium UBA2266 | reverse complement strand
ACTTTTTCAACGGGCTGCTAGCCCGCGGCGCCGACAAGGAGCTTATCCAATCCCTGCTCGAACCGCATCTGAAGGCCGCCACCCCCAAAGGCGACCACGCCCGCGAGTTGCACAAGAAGATCTCCGCCGAGACCGCCCAAAGAGACGGGCCGTAAGCCAAGGTGGCATGGCCTTGCTGCCCACACATGAGGATCATCCCACCTCTCGGACCGGAAAGTCCGATGGACGCGCCTGTCGCCCGTCTTACTTCGTTCATTGTCCTCCGGACCTCGCGGCCGGTCCGCAGACTGTGCCCGGACAAGCCCTGCCCAAAGAACTCAATCCGTGTGAATCCGTGCCAATCCGTGGCTGGGAGAACGCCGTGTGAATCAGAGCTTTTCCGGCTTGCAGAGGTTCTTGCCGTCGGCCGCCACGCGACCACAGACTTTGCACATGAACTTCCCGTCCCTCACCAGCGACTTGTAGTCATCCGGGTTACTGATCTGAAACCCAAGATTGTTGAGGTAACACAGGTGCTTGTCGTGTCCCGGATGAGGCATTGCCGCCTTAGCCATATCTGGCCTCCATGTCAAAACACATTGCGATCATTCTTACACAAGCCAGATTACCACCTCACAAGAGCCGCGTCAAGACACGCTTCCGCCGGGCTCAGGGCCATTTGGGTGCGTCCTAATCCCCCCAGTCGATACAAACGGCACGACTTTCGACAGTGGTCTTGACAGCGTTATCGCCACTGCCCCGGCCGGACCTGTGCGCCGCCGGCTTTTTGACGCCGCCTGCCAAAGTCGTGCCGTTTCCGGGCCGATAGGACGGTAGGTACACCTCGCACACCGTTTGAGAAAGGCCGATTGTGACCGCAATGTCCAAGAAGACAGCCCTGAGACTCAAGCCGAAGATTCTGGCCATCCACTGGTATCCTTCGGCCAAGAGCTGCATCACGACCGGACCCAAACGCCCCTGCCCACACAATCTCCCTCCCCTCATGGTCCGAAAAGCCGAATGGCGCCGCTGACCCGGCTCGGACCCCATGTATTGACCCTGCATCAAGCCTCCGCGCCCCGCGGGAATCTGCCCCTGGTCCAGGGCCGAACAATCCTCCGTCCGGCTATCACATGGAATCGGCCTCGGCGATCGGGGTGATTTTGTAACGTCCGGTTCACCTGCGCGTATATATCTGGTATAATCTGTGACGGTCGACACGCGGCGGTCCGGTATTGTACTCTCACAAGGATATGGACGTGAAGAAGTCAAGAATCGTGATCATAGTGGTCCTCCTGGTTGTTGCGGGCCTGCTGATCGCCGGCTATGTCGTCCGCGGCAGGCTCAAGAAAGGCCAGAACGCGACCATGGTGCGGATCGAGGCGGTCGAGCGCGGCATCCTCACGGAGTTCGTCAGCGCCCCTGGAGAGATCGAACCGCGAACCAAGGTGGAGATCAGCGCCAAGGTCTCAGCCCGCATCGTCGAGCTGCCCCACAAAGAGGGGGACCGCGTCACGGCCGGCGACCCCAACGCCGCCCCCCCCATCCCCCCGTCGATCCTCGTCAAGCTCGATTCACGGGACCTCGAAAGCCAGCTCCGTTCCGCCAAGGCCGCCTACGCGGCTCAGGCCGCCCAGATTCAGGTGGAGAATGCCCGTATCGCCGGGCAGAAGGCCACGCTCACCGGTCTGGAGGCCTCCGTGGCCCAGGCCCACACCGACTTGCAGCGGCAGGAGACTCTGCTCAAGACCAAGGACATCGCCCAGGCTGACTATGACCAGACCAGACTGCGTCTCGACGACCTCACGGCCCAGCTTGCCGCCGCCGGCCACACACTCGAGGCGGCCGAGCTGAACCTCACCGTCCTCGGGCACAATCTCGAAGCGGCCGACGCCCGCATCGAACAGGCGCAGGAGGCCCTCAGCTACACCACCATCGCGTCTCCCATCGACGGCGTCGTCACCCGTATCAACGCCGAGGTCGGCGAAGTCGTCATCTTCGGAACCATGAACAACCCCGGAACCGTCATCATGGAGGTCGGTGACCTGGCCCAGATGCTCGTCGTCGCCCAGGTGGATGAGGCCGATGTCGGCAAACTCGCCGTCGGCCAGAACGCCGTTGTCCATATCGACGCTTACCCCGACCGCGAATTCGGCGGCAGGGTCCACTCTATCGCCCTGGCGCATACCCTCAGCTTCACCCGGACCAAGTACTATGAAACGGAGATTCTCCTCGATCCCAATGAGATTCGCCTGCACACCGGCCTGACCGCCAATGTGGACATCCAGACACGGGCCCATGAGAATGTCCTGAGAGTGCCCACCCAGGCGGTTCTTGGACGCGACATCGACGCCCTGCCCCTGGAAATCCGCGACAAGAATCCGCTCGTTGACACGTCCAAGACCTTCGCGACGGTCGTGTATCGTTTCAAGGACGGCAAAGCCCTGGCCACCCCGGTCAAGATCGGCCAGAGCGACCTGAGCCACACCATCATCCTGGAAGGCCTGACCGACGGCGACAGAGTCATCGTCGGACCGTTTAAGGTCCTGGACGGACTCAGACACGATCAGGCCGTTAAGGACGAGCGAGACAGTCTGCCCAAGAAAACAGGCGATGGCAAAGACGTTCCCACCAGAACCGGCGGCGACGCCAACGAGCCCAATGATCCCAACCGCCAGTGACAGATGCATCATCCGGCTTCATGGCATCGAGCGGATCTACCGCGTCGGTGTCGAGCGCATATGCGCCCTCGACGGCGTTGATCTTGAGGTCCGCGAGAACGAGTATGTCGCCATCATGGGGCCTTCCGGTTCAGGCAAGAGCACCCTGATGAATGTGCTGGGTTGTCTCGACCGGGCCACGGCCGGCCGCTACGAGCTCGATGGCGTCGACACCACGCGGATGGGCGACGCCTCGCTGGCCCGCGTCCGCAACGAGCGTATCGGCTTTGTCTTCCAGTCGTTCGAACTGCTGGGCCAGATGAGCGCGATCAAGAACGTGGAGATGCCTCTCATCTACTCGCGCGACGGTTGGTGGTCCCGGCACAGGCGGGCCAAAGCAGTCCTGGAGCGGGTCGGGCTGGCCGGCCGCGTCAAACACCGCCCCAACCAGCTTTCCGGCGGCGAGAAGCAGCGCGTCGCCATCGCCCGCGCCCTTGTCTGCGAGCCCAGCATCCTCCTGGCCGATGAACCCACCGGCAACCTTGACACAAGAACGAGTGAATCCATCCTCGGACTGTTCGACCAGCTCCACCGGGAGGGTCAGACGATCATCATCGTCACCCATGAGGAGTCTGTCGCCGGGCATACGAGACGCATCATCCGCATGCGCGACGGCAAGATCCACAGCGACATGCCCGCCGAACAGGACCCCGTTCAGCGAACCGCCTTCCCCAATGGTGTGGAGGGCGCACCCAAGTGACGGCAGCCAAAGCCCTCAAAGCGATCTGCACGGCCCCGTTGCGAGTGGCGCTGGCCTTCCTCAAGCTTTTTTATCAGAGCTTTTACCTTGCCGTCGGCCAGATATGGGCGCACAAGACTCGCTCGATACTGACCACCATCGGCATCGTTATCGGCGTCGCCTCCGTCACGGCGGTTATCGCCGCCCTGACCGGACTGAAGGCCAAGGTCCTCACCCAGGTCGAGACCCTCGGCACAAACACCATCTTCATCTCCCCGCGGCCACCGGAGACCGGACCGCTGCGGAACGCCTCATGGTGGACGCTGCGGTTCCTGCCGGAACAGTTCGACGGCCTGCTGGACAACTGCCCCTCGGTCGGCAAGTTCAGCCGCATCGGCTCCATCGGCCGCCATACCGTCCGTTTCGGCGAAAACTCCGCCGACAACGTTCAGATCATGGGCATCGAACCGGCTTACCACGACATCGAAAGCCGCCCGGTCACGATGGGTCGCCCTTTCAACGTCATTGACGAGCTCCAGGCCCGTCAGGTCTGCATCATCGAGCCCAAACTCCAGAGGAAGCTGCGGCTCGACCGGGACTGCATCGGGCAGACCATCCGCATCGGTCACAATGCCTTTCGCGTCGCCGGCGTCATCGAGCCCCGCCCCAGCCTCAACATCGGCGAGAGCAGCCAGGAGTCGTTTGAGATATTCGTGCCGTTCCGGACGATCCACAAGATGGGCGACCCAGGCGTCTGGGCCATGGCCGCCGGCAAGTCCGCCGAGACCCTCGAAGAGGCCCAGGCCGAGATCCGCTTCTTTCTTCGGGGCACGCGCGGCATCCGGCCGGGCCAGCCCGACACCTTCCGTGTCGAGTCCCTCAAGAGCGCCTTGGAGACCTTCAACAAGATCGCCGTAACGGTGACGCTCGTCGCCGGCGGCGTTGTCGGCATCAGCCTGCTCGTCGGCGGCGTCGGTATCATGAACATCATGCTCGTCTCG
>DDXG01000154.1 GCA_002347125.1 Phycisphaerales bacterium UBA2266 | reverse complement strand
CGCCGGGCCGTCCCACGGCTCCATGATGCTGGCGTGGTATTCGTAGAACGCCCGTTTATCGGTGCTGATGTGGTACTTCGGCCCGAAGGCCTCCGGGATCATCATCATCATCGCGTGCGGCATCGACCGCCCGGCCCGCACCAGCAATTCCATCGTGCTGTCGAAGCACGCCGAGTCGCTGGCCTGCGGGTCGAGGATGGGGGACAGATCCGTCAGGTCCGCCCCCAGCGCCTCGCACGCCATGCTGCGTTCGCGCGCGGCCATTTGACGGCGGTTGCCGCTGAGCGTGTTGATCTCGCCGTTGTGGGCGATGCACCGAAACGGCTGCGCCAGCCGCCAGCTTGGGAAAGTATTCGTGCTGTAACGCTGGTGCACAATCGCCAGGGCCGATTTGGCCCTTTCATCGGCCAGGTCCGGGTAGTATGAGAACAACTGCCGGGCCATGAACATGCCCTTGTAGCAGATCGTCCGGCACGACAGCGATGCGACGTAGAACTCCCGCCCGTAATCGCCGAAATTGGCCCGGACCAGCCGCTCGGCCCGCTTGCGGGCCAGGTACAGCCGTCGTTCGAGGTCCTCATCGGCGCACCCGCAGCCGTCCACGAAGATCTGGCGGATCGAAGGCTCCGACCTCAAGGCAATCTCGCCCAGACAGTCGTTTGCCGTCGGTACCTCCCGCCATCCCAGCACGCGCATTCCGTAATGCCGAACCGCCTCCTCCAGCATCTCGTCGCACTGCCGGCGGAGTTGGCCCTCCTTGGAGCCGAACACGCTGCCGGCCCCATAGGTCAAAGGCGCCGGCAGCGAGAAATCGAGCTTCTCGCACTCGCTCTGGAAGAACTCGTGGGGCAACTGAAGCAGTATCCCTGCGCCGTCGCCGGTGGTTTCATCGGCCCCAGCGGCGCCTCGATGGTGCAGGTTCAACAGGATCTGCTTGCCGTACTCGATGATGGAGTGGTCCGCACGGCCGGATATGTTGACCACCGCCCCAATCCCGCACGCATCATGTTCATAGCGCGGGTCATAGAGTCCTTGACGGCACGTTTCCACTACGATCCTGGCTCCTGATGTTCTTCAATCACTTGCTGCATTCTGTGGGTTGGCCGGGCCGATTCACACCTCAATGGCAAGGTGGATATGGCTGTCCAGCTCGGTCATAGTATACGCAAGGATGGACGATTTGCCGCCAGGATAATGGTAATATGGCCCATTAGCCAAACTAATAACTAATGCGCTTCTCCTAATAGTACGAGCCCCAGAAACTGAATCCGTGCGTCAGAATCTATACGCCAGGCTCACGCCCGCGAAGAAATAGTCGCTGGCATCGTTGTAGACGTCGGCGTCCCGGATGTCGTCGCTGAGCAGCGTCACGTAGTTGAGGCTTGGATTGACGGTCACGGGACCCAGTTCAAACGGGAAACCCACGGAGAAGGCCAGGTCCTGCGACTTCCATTGGTCCGTGCCCCAGTAGTACTTGTTGTAAGAACCGCTGCCCAGACCCAGGCTCGCCCCGATCTCACACCCCACCGTCGTGCCGCCGATCTCGAACAGCTTCTCGATGGCGTGGCTGCCGCCGATGGCGATGTAGGTCCCTTCGGCCTCGTCGAGGTCATGGTAGACCGTTATCGTCGGACTCAGCGGCAGATCGAAGTTCAATCCCCAGTACAGTTCCGTGGTGTCCGGCACGGCCGTTCCGGGGAAATCGTAATAGATGACGCCCACAGAAAAACCGATGCCCTCGAGCCCCGGAAAGGGCGCGGAGTAGTCAAGCGAGTAGTCCAGTTCCGAGAAATCACCGCTGTTGCCGTTAATCGTCGTCGTGTCCATATTCCCCCAGACCCCAAACGTGAAGTTGCCGTAGGCGGCCGTGACGCCGGGTTGGAAGACGGGGTCATCACTGAGGTTCTGGCCTCGCCAGATGTATTTGCCGAAGAAATCGGCCGTCACCTCAAAGTCAATCGGACCTGCCGCACCCGCCGTCCCGACCAGGCCGGACAGCATCACCACCCACGCAACCCACACCCCATTCGGCTTTCTCATCTTACGCAAACTCCTTGGCAAACAAGATACTGGACGCTCACCGGCACACCACGGCGCACACGCTTGCCGGGTTCGGCGACAAGTCATACATTTCGCAAAGGGCGTGCCAAGGTGGCCACCTCGGGCGGGAATTTGCCGTAAGCCATTTTATATTAAGCACTTACGGCTTTGCGGCGCGCCGTATCAAGGCAGGCGGACTGCATACAATAATGTAGAGTCCATGCCGAAACTACACAAAAGCGTAGAGGCTGTGTTGAGATCAGATGTACTTGGGATGGATGCCGTACTTCTTGATTTTGTAGCCCAGGATGCGCTCGGTAATGCCGAGTTCCCTGGCCGCCTGGCGCTGCTTGCCGGAGCATTTCTTGAGGGCATCGACGATCAGCTCCTTCTCCGTGTTTTCGATGACCGCCGTCAGCGTGCGTTTGGCGAGGCCGGGGTCGTCCCGCTTGACCATCTGGAGCGAGGGAGGCAGGTGCTCCGACCGGATGACGTCGTCGTCACAGAGCAATACGGCCCTCTCTATGCAGTTCTCCAACTCGCGGACGTTTCCGGGCCAGTGGTAGCGAGTCAGCATCTCAATGGCCGGAGTGGAGATGCGGGAGATATCCTTGCCGTTCTCCGTGGCGAACTTCCCCAGAAAATGGTCCGCCAGGAGCATGATGTCGTCTTTTCGCTCGCGCAGAGGCGGCAGGTAGATGGGGAATACATTGATCCTGTAGTAGAGGTCGTGCCGGAAGAGGTCCTGGATCATGAGTTCTTCCAGGTTCTTGTGCGTGGCGACGATGATTCGCACGTTGGCTTCAATCGTTTGCAGGCCCCCGACCCGCTCGAATTCCTTGAACTGAATGATCCGCAGCAGTTTGACCTGGAGGTGCGGCGGGAAATCCCCGATCTCATCGAGGAAGATCGTGCCGCCCTGGGCAAGCTCGAAACGGCCCACGCGGCTC
>DDXG01000213.1 GCA_002347125.1 Phycisphaerales bacterium UBA2266 | reverse complement strand
CGCCACGCGAATCGCCAGCTTGCCCGCCGCCGTTGGCATGGCCGGTGTGGGGGCGGCCGCAGTCGCCCCGGGTCCGGGCAGGGTCGGCGTAGTCGCTCTGAAGATGTGTTGGACGAACAGATACAGGTTGTTGGCCCACTCGGTGGCGTCGTGGGCGTTGGAATCCACGTGCCAGATGTGCGGCACGTTGTTCTCTTTGAGGTAGTTGTGGAGGTTCTGGCTGATGCGGATCAGGCCGTCCTTGCTCCCGCAGGCCAGCCACAGGAGCTTCAGCTTCTCCCTGGCGGCCGCGGGGTCGGGCACCAGTTCGGCCGGAGGCTTGGTGTTCGGGGCCGAGGAGAATCCGCCGACCCACGCGAACACGTCGAGGTGACCGAGGCCGAAGTTCAGGGACTGGCCGCCGCCCATCGACAGGCCCGCCAGCGCCCGGTGCTCACGGTCGGCGTGGACCGAGTACCTGGCCTCAATGGCGGGAATCACGTCGTTGAGCAGATCGCCTTCAAATGCGGCAAAAGCGGCCGCCCCGGCGTAGACGTTGCCCTCGGCGCGGTCGTTGGCCTGGGCCCGGCCGTTGGGCATAACCACGATCATCGGCTCGACCTTGCCGTCGGCCAGCAGGTTATCGAGGATGTTCTCCGGGTGGCACAGCCGCTGCCATTCCGTCTCGTCGCCCCCGATACCGTGCAACAGATAGAGCACCGGGTACTTCTTGTCGGCCGAATAGCCGGGCGGCGTATAAACGAGCATCTTGCGGCGGGTCCCGACCGTCTTTGAGTCATATTCAACCATCTTCACGTCGCCGTGAGGGATGTTGTCGCGCCTCGCATTGAACCTGGCGGGTGGATCGGCGAAGGCGGGCTTGTCGTCCGGACCCAGCTCGATCGAGCCGCCGAATCCGCCGCGGCCTGGGCCTCTGCGAGCCTCCGACGGGGCCGAGTCCGCACGTGCGGGGGTCGGCTGGGCCGCCACAGTCGCGGCGGCGGGACTGGAAGAGCCTTCCCTGAACAGCAGTTGAGCGAATTGGAGCAGGCTACGACGCCAGGACTGGAACTCGTGGGCCGTATCCGGGGAGACGTAGAAGACGCTGTTGATGCCGGCCTGTGTCAGCGCCTCGGCGTTCGCCTTGGGGTCGCCGCCGCGGCCGCCACCGAGTTCGCGGCTGCCGTAACTGACGAAGACCAGCTTGACCTTCTCTTTGAAACCAGGCGTGTTGCCGACATCTTCCTGGCTGATGGTGCCGCCGCTGAAGAGACCAATGTGGGAGAACTTGTCGAGGTTCTTCAGGGTGATCGATTTGGTCTCCATCCCGCCCATGGACAGACCCGCCATGGCGCGATTCGGCTGATCGGAGAGTGTGCGGAAACTCGCATCGATGTAAGGGATCAATTCGTCTACGAGAACCGTCTGGAAGGGGCCGATATCGAAGTTTCGCAGGCCGCCGAAGCGGGTTTCATTCGTCATGCCGTAGGTCATTACAATGAGGAAGGGCCTGATCCTGCCCTCGGCGATCAGGTTGTCCATGATCAGATGGGCGCGGCCCTGGTTGCTCCAGGCGGTTTCATCCTCGCCCCAGCCGTGCTGCAGGTAGAGCACCGGATAGCGCTGGGCCGGGTCCTTGTCGTAGTCGGGCGGCGTGTAGACAAACGCGCGGCGCGGGGCCCCGGTGCTCTTCGAGGGGAAGAGAACCTGCTGCACTCGGCCGTGGGGCACGTCCTTGAGGGCGTAGAGATCCTGGTCATGGGCGGGGATTTCGATGCCGCTTTCCCAACGCGTGGAGCCGTAGAAGTTCAAGGCGCCGGGGTCGTTGAATGTTCCCCCATCGACCGTGAGATGATAGTAGTGAAAGCCCTCGTCCAGCGGTCCTGCCGTGGTGCCCATCCAGGCGCCGTCCTCGGCCTTGGCCAGGGCGGTGCCCCCGCGTCCGCCCAGGCTCACGCTGACGCTTTGGGCCTGGGGCGCGACGATGCGGAATCGGGCGTAGCGCTGGGAGTTGACCTGCGGGTACTGCTGGCCCGGCTGATTGGAGGACGCGGGCTTGAAATCGTCGGCCTCCGCGGGCTGACCGGCCTGCGCCAGGCACAGCGAACCAGACAGCATCAGCACCAGCATGGGGATTGTCATTTTGCGTTTCATAGGCTTTCTCCTTGTAGACCTTGACGGAAGAACATCCTGCTTGGCGGCCGCCACCGTCGACCTTGCGACACGGCGGTGAGGCACACCAATCTACATTACACTGCTCAAGAGTCTCGGAAGTGAGATGAAAAAATGCAATACCCCCAAGATTTTTCATCCGCCCGGCGGTAAAGTACACAGCTATGACCTGGACGGCGGTCGTCCGGCGGCTCGAGTCTTTTCGCTTTGTTTTGCCATTTTCTATCTCCCACTCGGGCGGCCTCAACGGTGTACAAGAAGAAAGCAATCTGAATAGCATAGGCCGGATATGGATCAGAACAGACGGACGTTGGAGTTTCTCAAGCTCTTCGTTCGGCATCAGCAGGAGGTGTATGCCTATACCCTCACTCTGGTGCCCAACGTGCATGATGCGGACGACCTGTTCCAGGATGGAACGGTCGTAATGTGGCAGAAGTTCGATCAGTTCCAGCCGGGCACGAACTTCGCCGCCTGGGCCGTCCAGATTATGCGCTATGAGATTCTGGATTATCGCCGAGATATGGCCCGCTGCAAGCGAGTGTTGATGGAGGATTCGCTGTTTGAGATGCTGATGGATCACATGCCCTCGGTTCAGGATGAACTGCCCGCCCGTATCGAGGCCCTGCGGAAGTGTCAGACCCTCCTGGACGGTCGGGCCAGGCGGATTCTCAAGATGCGGTACGAGCACAACACGGCGATCCCGGAGATTGCATCGTACCTCAAGGTATCCCGCCGTCACGTTTATCATTTGCTCGGTCAGATCAACGGCGTGCTGTTGCGATGTATGCGAAGGACGCTGGCGGAAGGTGGACATGCGGTATGAGTAGGCCTCCTTTTCAGCATATGGATGATCTGTTGCAGCGTCTGTTGGACGATCAGGTTGAGCCCGACGAGATGCAGCGCCTGGCGAAGGCGATCCGCGAGGACCCTCAAGTGCGGGATTACTACGTCGATAGCTTGTTGGTGTGTGCGATGATCCGGCGGTCCAGTCAGGTGACCGGCGAGCTTTCCAAATCGGATCTGATGCGGGCGATTTCGAGCGGCGCCGGTCAAGGCGGTTCCGGAGGCCTTGGGCGACGCCTGCGTTCCATAGCGGCGGTCCTGCTGTTGGGGGCTTTGGCTGCCGTCGCCGCCTGCCTGTTTCGCTATATGGATCGAGGTCCGGCGATCGGCACGCTGGCCGGCGAATATGAGGCTCAGTGGCGCCGATCGCGCCCGCGTCCGGGGCAAGCCCTCTATGCCCGTTCTTACGATCTGTTGGAGGGCGTGGCGGAGATGAGGCTGGGTGAGGGGGCGAGGATTGTGCTCGAAGCGCCTTGTCGGGTGGAACTGAAGGGCGTTGGTGAACTTGCCCTGAAGAAGGGAAGGCTGGCCGCTGTGATCCTGCCGCAGGCACAGGGCTTTCAGGTACAGACACCGACGGCTCTCATTACGGACCTGGGCACGGAATTCGGGGTAATCGCACGTGGCGATGGGAGCAGCGAGGCTCATGCCTTGAAAGGCCGTATCAGTGTCGCCCCTGCTCCCGATGGATCGGCCCAGAGCCTATCACGTGTCTTGAATGAGCGCTTTGCCGCCGTGGTTGACGCCGACGGACGGACGATTCGAAGCGATCTGGCTGCTCGGGCGGACCTGTTTCTCGTGCAGTTGCCGTCGGTCAGCCGATCTTCCGGCCCGGTGGGGCGAGTAGACCTGGCGGATATTGTGGGAGGAGGCAACGGCCGCGGCACGGGCAGGTTGGATCAGGGCATCGACTCGGTCACCGGTCAGGCGCTGACGCATCCGGCCACGAGGATTCGGCAGGCTCGACGAAGCGAGTTCCGGCCGACGCGGCAGTTCCGCGGCATTGACGGTGTATTCGTTCCCAATGGGGCGTTGGGCCCGGTCGTGATCAGTTCCACCGGATTGACCTTTCCCGAATGTCCTGCGACGCTGGGAAGCTACTACGGCGGCCCGGCCAACAGCGGGAAGTTCTACGACATTCCAAGTCAGCGGACGTATTCCACCCGGCTCAATGGCGTCACGTCCGGCACATCGAGATATCCGGCCCTGAACCTCCATCCCAATGCGGGCATCACTTTCGACCTCGACCCGATTCGCCGGGACAATCCGAATGTCCGGATCGACCGGTTTAGCGCCGTGTGTGGCGTCCCAAAGGATGTACCGCAACCTCCGTTCAGTCCCGCCGATGTCTGGGTCCTTCTGGATGGCGCCGTACGTCAGCATCTGAACTATCCTGTGGGTGGGAATGTCGAGAAGGTGGACATACCGATTCCGCCGCAGGCACGGTTCCTGACGTTGGTCACCACCTGCTCCGGGCGCGCGGACTACTCCTGGATTTTGTTCGGCGATCCCTTTCTCGGGCCGGCCGCCACGGCCCAAGAGGAGGCCGGCCGTTGACAGAAACCGAACCTTCACTCTTTAGGAGAGCCAGATCATGATCCGAACACGTTTTGCACGCCTTGCGTTGATCCTGACCCTGTCCGGCAGCACGGCCGTGGCGCAGCCGCCCTCCGAGCCGCTGAGTCTGTGGTATCGCCAGCCGGCCAGGCAGTGGGTCGAGGCCCTGGCCGTGGGCAACGGACGGCTTGGGGCAATGGTCTTTGGCGGCGTTGCCCAGGAGCGGATACAGTTGAATGAAGACACACTCTGGGCCGGCGGGCCGTACGACCCGGCGAATCCCGATGCGCTTGAGGCATGGCCGAAGGTGCGGGAATTGATCTTTGCCGGTCAATACCGGCAAGCCGCCGATCTGGTTGGCCAGAGGATGATGGCCAGGCCGTTGGCCCAGATGCCCTATCAGTGCGTGGGGGATTTGTTGCTGACATTTGCGGACGCCAACGCGGCGACGGATTATCGGCGAGACCTCAATCTGGATACGGCCGTGGCCACCGTCGCGTACACAATCGACTCGGTGCGCTATACGCGCGAGGTCTTCTCCAGCCCCGTCGACCAGGTCATTGTGATTCGTCTGACGGCCGACAAGCCCGGCAGGATCGCATTCACGGCCGGCATGAAGACGCCACAGAAGGCGTCGGTGTCTACAGAATCGCCCAATACGCTGGTGATGCAGGGTGTCAATGGGAGTTCCAGCCGCATAGCCGGGGCCCTCACGTTCCAGGCCCGTGTGGCCGTTAGCACTTCCGGCGGACGGATCGTGCCGGGCGACGGCCAGATCGCCGTGGCCGACGCGGATTCCGCGTTGCTGCTGATCGCCGCCGCCACCAGCTACAAGAGCTACAAAGACGTCAGCGGAGACCCCGAGGCGTTGACCCAAGAGACCATCGCCAAGGCCGGCGCGAAGTCCTTCGATTCGCTGCTCAAGGATCACGTGGCCGCCCATCAAGAATTGTTTCGGCGGGTGACGCTGGATCTCGGTACGACGGCGGCCGCCGGTCGACCGACGGACGAGCGGATCCGCGATCTGAACAAGGAAAACGATCCGCAACTGGCGGCCCTCTATTTTCAGTTCGGCCGGTATCTGCTGATCAGCAGTTCGCGGCCGGGTTGTCAGCCGGCTAATCTCCAGGGCATTTGGAACGAAAGCATGAGTCCGCCCTGGCAGAGCAAGTACACGATCAACATTAATACGGAGATGAACTACTGGCCGGCCGAG
>DDXG01000205.1 GCA_002347125.1 Phycisphaerales bacterium UBA2266 | reverse complement strand
CGCTTGTGGCCGACGATTCGCGCCAGATAGCTCGCCCCGAATCCGCCGTCGAAGGACCCCACCTTGGGGCCGGTCTGGCCGAAGACGGCGTTGTCGGCCGCAATGGTCAAATCGCACAGCAGGGCCAGCACGTGGCCGCCCCCGATGGCGTAGCCGGCCACCATCGCAATGATGACCTTCGGACAGCGTCGAATCTGTCGCTGGAACTCCAGCACATCCAGACCCTCGGCGCCGCCGGCATCGCGATAACCGGCATGTCCGCGAATCTTCTGGTCGCCGCCGGAGCAGAAGGCCTTGTCTCCTTCGCCGGTCAGGACGATGACGCCGATACCGGGATCATGTTCGGCCATCCGCAGCGCCTCCGACATCTGACGGACCGTCTCCGGACGAAATGCGTTTCGAACCTGTGGCCGATTGATCGTAATCTTGCCGATACCCTCATACGTCTCGTACCGGATGTCCGAGAACTCTCCCACACGGACCCATTGAATACCCGCCATCGGTCATTCTCCTTCAGTATGGAGCGCCTCGATAATCGCCGCTTTAATCGCCCTACGGAGCCTCAGGTTCACGGCGCGCTCGGTCGGGACCTCGATCAGCCCCGATGTGCCCTCGTGGACCATTGCACGATACGCATCGGCGAATGCCTGCTTTGTGGTCGTGGTTTGGTACTTGACTTTGAATGTCTCGCAGGCCCCGGCGAACGAATAATCATGGGGCGCGACGAAATAGGGCTCAAAGACATCCTCGTACTGCGATATACGAAGGAAATCGAAAATTCCGCCCCCGTGGTTGTTAATCGTCACCACGATGACCGGCTGGGCCGACCGCCCCACGATGGCCAGTGAATTGACATCGTGCACCATCGCCAGGTCGCCGGCGACCGCCGTTACGGGAGTACCCAACCCAGCGGCGAATCCGCATGCGGATGCCACAACGCCGTCGATTCCGCTGATACCCCGGTTGGCTCCAATGCGTACGGTCCGGGCCGCCGTGTCCGCGTAGAGATCCATATCCCGGATCGGCATGCTGTTCGACAGGAACAAACCCGCACCGTCGGGAATCTCCCGTGACAGATGCCGCGCGACAAACGCCTCCGTCAGCGCAGGCTCCGCGGCTATGTGCCGCTCGATGATCGCCTGCGCCGCCTCGGCCTTGTTGCGGTGAAACCGCCGGAAGTTCCCGTCATCGCGGCTTTGGATGTGTTCGGCGAGCGATTCACAGAAGCCGGCCACGTCCGTTTGAACGTGTCGTGTCACCGCATGAATGGGGTCGTAGCGGTCGGGGTCCTGCTTGATCACGATATACGACCGGGGCCGATTCGTATCGAAGAACTGGCCCACTCGCTTGGACGTCGTCCGGCCGCCGATGTGCAGCACGACATCCGGGTTTGCCTTGCTGTTGAAATCGGCGTCGAGCAGCTCCGGGTCATAGTGGCGAATCACATTCGTCCCGCATTCGCCCAGTCGAAGCCCGGAAGTGATGTCCGCATACACCGGGCACCGGAGCCGGGCCACCAGCCGTTGAACCGCTGTTTGCTGTCTGTCGGTTCGCAGCCCGCCGACCACGACCATCAGCCGCTGTGCATCGCCGATGGTTTGGGCAATGGAATCCACGATGGCCGGATCCAGAGCCGCACAGGCCGGCTCATAGCGAGTGAACGGCTCCCGCGAATCGCGCCATCGGCCGATCCCGGCCGTGTAGACGGTCTCATCCGCCCCCTGCATCGGTTCCAGCGGTTCACGAAACCGGCAGTTCAAATGGACCGGGCCCGGATGTATTCCCACGGACCGCGATACGGCATGATCCACCGTCGTCAGGACGGCCTGGGCGCCCATTTGTTCGCACGGACAGGAGAAGTCAAAGTCCCAACGCACAAACCGCGCGAACATCCCAGCCTGGTTGAGTGTCTGGTTGGCTCCCGTGTCGGTCAGCTCCGGGGGTCTGTCGGCGGTCAGCATGAGCAGCGGCACCTTGTCCACCGAGGCCTCGCAGATTGCCGGCATGAGGTTCGCGGCGGCGGTTCCGCTTGTTGTTATCACGGCCGCCGGCCGGGTGGTCGCCCGGCCATACCCCAGGGCGTAGAAGGCGCTGCCGCGCTCATCATAGAACATCATCACCCTGGCCCGGCGGTTCCTGGCCGCGGCCGCGACCAGCGGCGTCGAACGTGAGCCCGGACTCATGCAGAAGGTGTCGATGCCGCACCGCACCAGTTCCTCGACAATGATCTGTGCCTGCAATGTATTGAGATCAGCCGCCATGGACGCCGCTCACTCCAGGACCTCAAGGAAATGCCGCATCTTCGCCTCGGTCTCGTCCCATTCGGCGGCTGCGTCCGACGCCTCGACGATGCCGGCCCCCGCATAAAGCGTCAGCCGCGGGCCTTCGATCATGCACGAACGGATACCGACGGCGAACTCATCGGCCCGGCGGCCGACCCATCCCACCGGCCCGGCGTACCAGCCCCGCCCGTGCCGTTCGATCCGTCGGATCTGTTCGAGTGCCGCCGCCTGGGGGTAGCCGCCCACGGCCGCCGTCGGGTGCAGCGCGTCGATGACCTCTGCCGTGGCCAGTCCAGCCTTCAGGCGTCCTTCGAATCGGCTGACAAAATGTTGCACGTAGGTCAGCGCCAGGACATCGCGTTCCCCGACCACACGGCAGCGGTCGCAGATACGTTGTAACTGTGTCCGGACATCCTGAAACACATACTCGTGTTCTTCGGCCTCTTTCGCAGAGGCCAGCAGGGCCTGGCGCAGGTCGTCCGTCTGCCGGTCGGTTTCGCCGATAGGGCAGGTCCCCGCCATGGCCTCGGTGCGAATCTCCCGGTCCCGCCGCCGATACAGGCACTCCGGGCTGCTGCCGACAAAGGCCCGCCCGCCAGATTCAAAACAGAAATCGTAGGTCCCGCCACGGCCGGCTCGCACGCGCCTGAGTATCTCGGCAGGATCCACCTCGCCTGACATGGTCAGTTCGCTCTTGCGAGAGAGGACTATCTTGCCGAGCCCCTCGCGCCGCATCGTGTCCATGACTTGGCCGACCATCTCGGTCCACTGATTCCGGTTGGGCCTGTCCACCCTTGTGAGGATGCGTCGCACGGGCTGGAGTGCGACGGTGTCGGTCGATAGGGATGCGGCCTCGCTCGCCAGCGCCTCCACCTCGGCACGCAAGGATTGGATGTTCGACCGTCGTCCAGCCGGTTCCGTCAGGGCCAAGATCGTCCGACCGCCGGTTCGGCGCAGCTCCAGCCGCGGGGCCACGAACCGAAATCGCCCGAATCCCTCCATCGGTGTCCGGTCGTCGAGCGGATCGAAACACATGCCTCCGTAGTAGCGCAGGTCCGCCGGGCCTTCATCCACCGACCGGCGCACGGCCGTCAGCGCCTCCCAAGCCGTGGAATAGTCCACCTCGTCGGCCTGTACCGCGATACCGGCCCCGGCTGCCTCCTCTTCGCCGTCGCGGCCGGACCAATAGAACCGGTCCAGGCCATGTTGCCGTGAGAACCACTCCAGGACAGATACGCCCTCGACCTCCACCTCGGCGCGCACACACAACTGCGGGCGCGGCGCAACATCGCCGACCACCCGCCGCATGTCCTGGCGAACACGGCAAGTCTGTCCGGAGTCTTTCATGGAGGACGGATTCTACACGAAAAACGCCGATCCATCAATTCAACGCCACGGCGATTTGAGTCGGCCCCGCCGTCGGACGACGACACGTGTCGCGCCTTGATTCAGCAATCAGGAACAGCCACCTATGGGCATTCCATCAACCAGGCTTCGGCCAGAAGCTCCACGTCGTCGATTGTGACGCCGCCGCTGCGGTCGATGTCGGCGCCGTTGCAGTAGTCGGTCGGCGAGCACGAATTCAACCAACGTCCGGCCAGGATCGCCCAGTCGCGGAAATTGACCGATTTGTTGCCGTCGATGTCGGCCAGCGAGGAGACCACCTGCATCGCGTTCGGGCGGCGGCACTGAGCCGATGCGCCGCACTCGGGCGTCAATTCGAGATTCCACCATCCCGTCAGGGCTCCGACGAGATTGAACCGGCAGGACACCGTGTTCGGGTCGATCACCGACAGGTTCGTCGCGTTGATGCGGGTCGCCTGCCCCCGATACACGATCAATTCGGCATCGACGTTGATCAGGCGACGATTGCCGCCGGCAGCGTCGGTCTGGAACAGCTCGACGCCTTCCTGACCGGTCGTGAAGAAGTAGTCCAACTGCAGGGCATAGGTTCCTTCGGCGGGGAAGTCGTAGGACATTGTCCCGGCCGTGCCGGGGTTGGCCACGTCCGTTGTCGCTTCGGTTCGCAGGTTCCCGTACTCGCCGACGAGCCTTCCGTCAATCGACAAGGAGAAGCCGTCGTCGCTGCAGACGCCGAAGTACCGGATTCCGGGCGACGGGGCGTAGATGTAGCCCGTGAAGCGGACGGCGAAATTCGGCAGACTCAGGTTGAACGGCCATGTGAATGGCTGCTCGTCGGACTTGAACTCGCCCTGGCCCCGCAGGTTGCCCAGGTTGATCACGTTGTACACGGAGTATATGGGGTCGATGGCGCTGTCGTCGGGATTGTCGAGCATCCACTGCGCCGCCTCGATACGATCAAAGCCCGTCGTGCTAAGCACGTGCATCGCGTCGAAGCCGATTTCGTCCGAAATCTTTGCGAGGGCCACCAGGCTGGTTCCCTGCAGGTTCACTCCCTGGATCATCACGTCCACGGAGGCGTTGTTGCAGGCCCGGCCGGGCGCGACCGAGTCAATCCGGCTCGGGGGCGCCTTGGTCACCGTAATCGTGTCTTCGGCGCCGGCGACGGGGAAGCCGCCCGCCGTGTGGCCGGTCACATGCAATACGTTGATGCCCTCGGACAAGGACACCTGCACCCTCCAAGCGTTCTGGCCGGACAGTTCCGTCGGCAGCAGCGTGCCGTTGACGGCGATGCGGGAGACGGCGATGGGGGCGATTCCCGCCAGCGTGATCAGGTCGTAGCCGGTGCAGAAATCCTGCCCGCCGTTGGTGGTGATGGCGAAAGTCTCCGAGGTCGGCAGTTGCGTCAGGATGTGATTGCGTCGGTCGCGGACGAAGGCCTTGATGGCGTTGCGCCGGCCGTCGTTGCCGTTGTCGAGGACCTGCTGGTCGGCGGCATCGTCCAGGAACCTGTCGAAGGCGGTCGGCGGATTGGCTGTGCCGTAAGACGTCTGCCACGGTCCGTACGCCAATTCGGCGAGCGCTCCAAGGTACATTCGCCGGTACTTGGTGTAATTGACAAATGTGATGATCTCGGGGAAATGGGCCGCGACTTCGAACAGGTCGGACGTCGCGTTTCGGCCTGAGCCCAGCGTGAAGTCAATATCCCACGGCAGGAGATACCAGCGTTGTTCGTTGGCCGTGTAGTAGAACATGTTGTTCTTGCCGCGCGTGTAACCGTAGCTGTCCCAGTCGCCCACGGCATGGCGGATCGCCAGGGATCGGGCCAGGTGCTCCGGGTGGACCACCGACTCGACGTTGAGTTCATAGAGTCCGCCGCTGGTGGATGAGTTCATCTTCTGGGCGAAGTTCAAGATGTGACCCCACGCGTCGTCCTCCCGGTGAGACCGTTTCTCGAATCCCCACCGATAAGTTTCTTTGAGCAGCGGGTGCGTGGAATTGTAGATCAGGCCTTCGTCCAGGTTCGAGAAACCTGTTCCGTCCGCCGTGTACTCGAAGTAATCGTCC
Organism: Phycisphaerales bacterium UBA2266; assembly: GCA_002347125.1. GTDB lineage: Bacteria > Planctomycetota > Phycisphaerae > Sedimentisphaerales > Anaerobacaceae > UBA2266. Next base: position 3,619 of record DDXG01000205.1, on the reverse strand, counting down.
ACCTTGTGGAGGTATCCGTCGTTGTCGGCGGCGAACCATGCGTCGATGTATTCGCCGTCGCCCTTCTGGACGTCCTCATATCGCGAGTAGTTATTGCCGTTGGCGACCCACCGTACGTACTCCTGGCGCGAATACTGCATGCCCATCTTGTCGTAGAACCAGTAGGAAGCCCGCTCCTGGACCGCACCGCGGCTGGTTCCCTCGGTGTTGTCGAGGTTGATTTCTTCGCGGTTGCGGAACTTCTGATCCGGGGGGAAGTCGAGTCGGAAGGCGTACTGGCCGGTCGGATTACGGCCGCTGCCGCTACGGATAAAGGGGCTGCCGCGGAAGCGTATTTTCGTGTTGTAGAACACTTCCTGGTTGTTGTAGACGAATGTGCAGTCCATCAGTTCGTTGGACAGGTTCGGCCGGCTGGTGAATGTGGAGATCACATCGTTGCTCAGCCAGACGCGGTAGGTCTTGAAGGGCGACGTGACCTGTGCATCGCCCACGCGCACCAGACACGTACGATCCGGGACGTCAGCGGTCGGCGGCAGTTGCGTGGGGAATCGCGTCGTGGCGGCGCCGTCCGATGCGACAATGTAGAAGGCCCGCATAGCCCCGGCGGTTGTTCCGGGTATCGTACCGGTGTAGAGTCCGTCGCCGGCGACGGCGTCGCCGCTCGATCCGTTGTCCCGCATGAGGGTGTTGCTGAAACTCGACGCCCCTTCGCTGCGGTAATACAGGGTCACGGACGCCACGCCGTCGTTATCCGTTACCCGCGCCGTCACGGTGATGGCCTGGCCGGCGGCCGGCAGGACGGGCGAGTGGGTCACCTCATTGACGTTCGGCCCGCGGTTGGCGGTGTAGGCCGTGTTGACCGCCCCGGGCGTGCCCAGGTTGACCGGCATGTCCAGTTCGAAGGAATACGCGGGTCGCGGCGGCTGCACCGGCGATCTCTGGCGACTTGTCCGCAGCAGCACGTATCGGCTGCCCCGCAGCCACTTGGCCCAAAAGGTGAACGTCACCGTCCCGGCGGTGCCCGATATCGACTGGTTGACGCGGTTGGCACCCGGATCTCCGTGGCCGGTGGCAATGGCGTGCAGCGAGCGAGAGCCCGTACGACTGTCCTGCGTCGTGACGGAACTCTGAACGTGGTTGCCCAGGAACCGCCAGGGTGATTGGCCGCTCTCGAAGCCGCCGTTGGTCAGTGCGCTTGCGCCGTTGAGCGTGAGCGTCACGTCATCGATGAGTATCTCAGCCTTGTTGAGCAGCAGTATTTCAAAGACATCCACGGAATCGTGCGTGTATTGGCTGTCGGAACCGGCGATGGTGAAGCTGTACTGACGCCAGGCGCCCTTGGTCCGCTCGTCGCTGTCGGCCCATGCGTCGGGATGGTCGTTGTCGCTGTCGGGGTCGCGCAGTTCCATGCTGGCGCCCATACCGTCGGCCCACGTCGGCCAGCGGCCTCCCTCGTAATACGTAACCTCGTCGGCCACAATCCTATACGTGCGCGGCTGGCCCGTATTCGGATCGGGCTCGACGTAAGGATACGACAAGTCAATCCGCTCGCCGCTCTTGCTTAGACTGCCGGAATAGGGTCCGAAGAGATTGACCCCTTTGGTCAGGTTGCCGTACACGGCAGCCATCATGTTGGGGTCCTTGGCCACGACGATATAGGCCCCCGGCGCCATCGAGACGGCGCCGAATGTGTAACTGATGCCCTCGGTGAATTCCCACCCGGCCAGGGATACGGCGGCGGCGCTGCGGTTGTACAGCTCGATGAAGTCATACCGCTCGTCCTTGGTCGGGTGGTTGTACATGATCTCGTTGATGACGACGTCGCCGACACGGCGCTGTGAATTGGGGGCGCCGAATGTTGCGGAGGCCAGAATCCCCAGATTGTTGGAGCCGTCGGGGTAGCGGCCGAAGGTCTGCTCCGGCTGCAGGACGTCGTAACGAACCGCATCGAGCACCCGAATCGGCTCAGGTGAAGGCCCCGGGGTGGCAACCGTCAGGAAGACCGTTTCGCCTCGGAAATCCAGTCCGAACGGGAAGCCGTCGGGCGGCGTGCCCTCGCGGATGGCGATGAACGTACCCGGCTGCATCACAGCGCCGGCGGGCAACGGGTGCTTGAGCAGGTTGTCCGGGTCGTCGCTGAGATAGATGTTCGTCAAGGTCACGGCCACCGGGCCCGGATTGTAGATCTCCACCCAGTCCGTGCCCGGAGGGGCGTCGCTGTTGGCCAGCAGCTCATTGATCAGAAGCCTCGCCTGTGGGTCGTCGCCGCCGCCGGTGGCCGCTATCGTGGCCGTGAGCAGGGGGCTCATGATGAAGTCCGAACTCGTCAGGCTCGTGTTATGGCCCTGGATGGCGAGTACATTCTTGCCGACCACCAGCAGGTTCTTGTGGCTGGTCAGGTCGATACTCATCGGCGCGTAATCCGTGGCCGTGGACACCGTCGCGTTGTACGCGGGGGGAGTGCCGGAGATGTTGCCCGAATCGCCGACCCGCTGGCCATTGAGGTACAGGACAAAGGCGTCGTCGTAGTGGATTTCCGCCCGCAGTTCCGTGAACGAATTGATCTGCGCTGTCGTCAACGTGAACGGGATCCGCGCGTATGCCGAGCGATAGTCATACCGCATGTCCGACAACGTCGTGCGGACCCACTGGTTCTCGCTGGGGTCGGTGCTGAAACCGTAGCCCGTCGGGCCGTCGAGCCATTCGGTTGTCGCGGGGCTGTCGTTGAAGTTGATTTCGGTCCACTGCGTGGTCGGGGCATCGCCCACGGGGGAGGGCTCATTCCAGCCCTTGAAATACCGGCCCGCATCGCCCAGTTTCACGAGGTTCACCGTCTCGGCCACGGGGGGCTCCGAATGCGATTCATCGGGTCCGCCGGGAGTGCCTCCGATATAGGTGCTCGCTGCCCATGACGAGCCCTCCTCCGGATTGCCCCCCAGTTTGGCGAGCACGAGGGAGTGCCCGGCGCCGTCGGGCGAGACCGGCCAGGGCTTGTTGTCGTTGTAACGAACGGTCAGCACAATCGCCTGGCTGAACATCCCGACGCCTTCATTTGCCTCGCAGAGCGTTATGCGCTCGCCGGAGTTGTCCAACCTGCCTTCATAGGGGCCGTAGACCCCCGTTATCCCGTAAGCCGCCTCAAGGGCGACCGGGTTCTTCGCCACCACGAGGTACTTCTTACCTCCCAGAATCGTCCCAGAGGGGAACTTGTACGTGATTCCCGCCGTGAACTCCCAGTCGCCCATATCCTCGAAAACCGCGCGATCGTTGTATATCTCGATGAACTCGAGGTCGTCGTCCAGGCCTCCCGGCGGATGGTACATGATTTCCGAGAATACGAGAGCGAAACACGGTCCCGAGGCCCAAAACGCCAATAACAGCGCCCCGAGAACGAACGACACACCCCGTCTGAAATCGTTCATGCAAACCGATCCCTTCTCCTGTGCAGGCTTTCAAGTGGTGCTCCTCCATGAGGTGGGAGCATCCATGCATCCCCTATTATACCCGAATCCCAGCATAAGGCAAGGACTTTTATGGGCAGGGGTGAATATGAGAGATGTCTGGTCCTACTTATTGGCAGGCGAAACCTCCCAGATGGGTCTTGCGGGCTCGGCAGGGT
>DDXG01000130.1 GCA_002347125.1 Phycisphaerales bacterium UBA2266 | reverse complement strand
CGTGCATCTCCTGCTCCACCCACATGCTGGACGTCCGGTTTGTGTGAGCAGCGCCGATGAGCGGTCGGACGATAGTCGTGGGCCTGGGCAATCCTCTGATGGCCGACGAAGGCATCGGCTGTCGCCTGGTTGAGCGGCTCGAAAATGAGGCGGGGCGGTTCCCCGGCGTGCGGTTTGTCGATGCCGGCACCGGCGGCGTGCGGTTGCTGCATCTGCTGGCGGATGCCGATACGGCGCTTCTGATCGACTGCGCCATGATGGGGGCCGAACCGGGCGCCATCCGGCGGTTCACCCCCGACCAGGTCGAAAGCGTCAAGATGCTGGCCCACCAGTCGCTGCACGAGGCCGACATTCTGGGCGTTATCCGAATGGCCGAACAACTGGGCCAGTGCCCGCGCCGAATCGTGCTTTTCGGCATTCAGCCGGAAAAAATCACGTGCGACAGGCAGTTGAGCCCGACGCTCGTCGACGGCATGGACCGTTATCTGGCCCTCATACGGCAGGAAATTGGACCCGGGGCCGACGCGAACGCTTTATGACCACGAATCGGCAGCCCGCTATTGACGCGGTGGCGTCCCGGCACGTAGAATTGAAACCAGTACGCAGCCAATATTGTTTACCAAGGGGCAGATATGGGACAGGGTAGAATACTGATCATCGACGACGACCCGGACATCAGCGAAGCCATGAAGATCGTGCTGGAAAGCCACGGTTACGACGTGGACACAGCCGCCGACGGCCGGTTGGGCATGGACAGAATCAGGGCCGAGACGCCCGACGTCATCATCCTGGATGTTATGATGAGTACACCGCAGGAGGGCTTCACCCTCTCCCGCGACCTGAAGCAGCATCCCGACTATAAGAAGATCCCCATTCTGATGCTCACATCGGTCAAGGATAAGACCGGTATCGACTTTAAGACCGTGGCCGGCGATGACACATGGCTGCCTGTTGAAGAGTTTCTCGACAAGCCCGTGCCGCCGGAGATACTTATCTCGAAGATCGAGAGTCTTTTGAAGTAGTCCAGACCGGATGGAAAATCTGCTCCAGACCACGAGTCTTGTCGAGAGGGCGCAGTGGCTCGTGCGGTTGCGATGGGTGGCCATCGGTACGCTGGCGGTGGCGACCCTCGTCGCCGGAAGCCTCATGGGGGTCGCTTTGCCCACGCGGGCGCTGCACGTCGTCAACGCGGTCCTGATCGTCTATAACTTCGTGCTCTGGGACTTTCTCAAGTACTCCACCACCGGCAGCCGCCAACTGTCGCCGCGGGGGATCGGGGCCGTACTGACGCTTCAGATGTGCGGCGATCTGCTGATCCTGACGACCATCCTGCACTTCTCCGGAGGCATTGAGAACCCCTTCGCCTTCTTCTTCGTCTTCCACATGATCCTGGCCAGCATCGTGAGGTCCCGGCTGCAGAGCTACCTGCAGGCGGCCCTGGCGGTCCTGCTCTTCGGCGGGATGGTCCTGCTGGAGTACGCAGGCGTGCTGGCCCATCACCCGCTGACGGGCTTCGCCGACCACGGACTCTACCGGAGCCTGCCCTTCATCGGGGGGACGCTGTTCGTCTTCGCGAGCACGCTCTTCCTCGTGGTCTACATGACCTCGAACATATCCGAGCAACTCAAGAAGCAACAGGACGGCTTTGCCCGCGCCAACGCACAACTCAAGGAAAAGGACAAGGTCAAGAACGAATACGTCCTGCGCCTGACGCACGACATCAAGGGACATCTGGCCGCTATCGAGAGCTGTCTGAACCTGGTCGACAACGAGATCGTCGGCCCGCTCAACGAAAAACAGAAGGACTTCGTCGCCCGCGCCTACCGGCGGACCAGCAAGTGCATGCAGTTTGTCACCGCCATGCTGCGGCTGACCCGAATGAAGCTCGCGGGCACGCCCGATATGGAGGAATTCAGCCTCAAGAACACGATTGTCGAGTGCCTCGCGACCGTGCAGAATGGCGCCAGACGAAAGGGTATCGCCCTGACCCATGAAATCGCCTCCGACATCGACAAGGTCTGCGGCGAGGCCGTGCTGATCGAGGAGACCCTGACGAATCTCCTGTTCAACGCCTTGCGGTACACGCCCGATGGCGGCAAGGTCCACCTCGCCGCGAGCAACAACGGGGCCTTCATCCAGATCGAGATACGCGATTCGGGCATTGGCATCCCCGAGGGCGAGCAGGAGAAGATATTTGATGAGTTTTACCGCGCCGGCAACGCCCGGCTGGTTGAGCCCGATGGGACGGGCCTGGGCCTGTCGTTCGCCCGGCAGGTCGTCGAGCGCCATGGCGGGCGGATCTGGGCCGGGAATAACCCTGAAAAGGGCAGCACCTTCGCCTTTACCCTGCCCAGGAGGCCCCCGGCGCCGAGTTGTGACCGGCGGCCGGCCGACGACGCCACTAAAGGACCCGTCGGTGCATGACCGATAGTAAGCCCGCCGATACGCACGGTGAGGGTCGTCCCGCCCGCCGGTCTGAACATCGGCAACGCCTGCTTGTGAGTATCCCCATTGTGAGTACGACAGACACGAACGGTTCTGAAGAGCGGATCGTCGAGGCCCTGGTCCGGCGCGAGCACGCCGTCAGCCGGCTTTATCGGCTCTACGCCGAACGGTTCGGGGGGTATCGGGCCTTCTGGCTGGAGCTGGCCGGCGAGGGCGTCAGCCATGCCAAATGGCTGCTCAGGCTCTACGAACGCACCCGCGACGGCTCCGGCTGCATCGACCGGGGCAGACTTGCGGCCGAGCCCATCGAGCGCTCGGCCGTGCATGTGGAGGGTCTTTGTGAGCAGGCGGCCGCCGGCGCCGTGCCCCTGCCGGACGCCCTGGCCGTGGCCGTCCGACTGGAGCGTGAGACGCTCGAATGCGGCTACGCGGAGGTCTTCAACAGCCGCGTGCCGGAGATCCTGCAGGTGCAATACTGCCTGACCTACTCGGCCAGAAAGCACCTCGAACGCGCCGAGGCGCTGGTCGCAGAAGTCGGCTGAGATGGCTGTAAGAGCACAAGAGCACAAGAGCACAAGGGCGTAGGTGTATAGGGACTCAACGCAGGGGGGCAGCCACAAGCAGGAGCTGACTTGACCGAAAGCGCAACACGCAAGGCCAAAACGCCGAGCCCCAGGACCACGGCACGCAGGCACGAACCTCGAAATCCGAAACCCGAAACAAGCGCGAATGACCGAAGGCCCAAAGCCCGAAACGGCACATCCGCCGCGGGTGGCATACTCTCGTGGCGAGGGCGTCCCGGCCGCATAGTACCCGTCAGTAGTCCTTGAATCGCTGCATCCACTTCGGCCAGACGGGGGGCGGGTCCCAGGATGAGGTCCACGGCCCATTGGTGTCGTAGTGGCGATGCCACTTGAGCCGCCAGAGTTCCTTGAGGCCGACCTTGCGGACGGAGAAGTCGACGAACAGGCTGTTAATCCCACCGCGGTGACGGTCTATACAGACTGAGGTGATACCCAGCGGGTAGACTAACGAGTCGGCAACCAGTGGCGGTTCCTGCGCTGGTGGTCCCACGGATAGCCACATATCGACGCAATCCGTGAGCAGGGGAATCTGTTCGGCGTTCCTGAGCATGCCGTGCCCCCACCACGCTGTGTCGGGACCGTGACGCCGCTCAGTTCCAAGAACCCCCAGGTCCAACACCATCATATTCAGCCCGTAGCTGCCGTAGTAGGGCCCGTCAGGTTTCCAATACCAGTCTCCTTCATGGTAGTTTTCCGTGCCGTAATCCCACGCCAAGTACGTTCCACCTAAGCGCACGTATGGCCCGCTACGCGGTGTATGTCTGGTCGCGTTCGGACACAAACGAAGGTCGTGGCCGTCTCCATAATATGGCCGCAGGACTTCGGGCCACCAGGCCCCACCTCCATGCAACAACTCCGGCTTAATCCCGGCGTAATCGTAGCCCCAGAACTTACCCTCCCAGTCATTCGTGTAGGCAGCATAGCACAAGCCCCATTGCCGGAGCTTCGACTGGCAGGCGACGGCCTGGGCCTGGCGACGTACGCGCTGCAGTGCCGGCAAAAGGATCGCCATCAGGACCGCGATAATGGCGATGACGACGAGCAGTTCGATGAGTGTGAAGGCGTCCGGCCGGGCGCGGTGGGGCATGTCGGCGGGTCGTGACGGGCGCGGGGCAGGCGGGCGGCTCGGCCGGGGCGAGTCAGCGCAATAGTCCTCAGACGGCTCGCACATGGCGCTGGTCTCCTGCTAAAGGGGCTGATGGTGTCAGTATACGGCCATCCCGGCGGGAAAGTCAAGTCAAAATGCGGCCGATTTCGGCCGGATATTCAGGGGCCCAGGCCACAGATTTCACAGATTCCACAGATTCACTTGGCTGATGGCGAGGGGCGTTGGGCATGGCGGGGGTATCGTCCGACTCCCAGGCCAGGTGCTTCCCCTTCGCCTCGCTCAGGGTCAGCATGACAGAACACTGGCA
>DDXG01000021.1 GCA_002347125.1 Phycisphaerales bacterium UBA2266 | reverse complement strand
AATTGCTACAAGGCTTTCGGACCTTTGGCCCCTTTCCGGGTTGGCGGCGGATCGGATGACAGAGGCATCTCCCGGAGCGATAATCGGATGCGTATAGCCAAAAGATCTCCTTCTCGTCTAAGACCTCTCAACGGATGATCCTTCGACCTTCTCCAGGTAGAGCAGGCCGGTGGGGGTCGCCCTGTAACCGCATGGCTCGGCTTCGACGACGAGGGCCTTCTCCAGCATCGCCAGGTGGAATGCCGCCCGCCTCTCGTCGATCCCCAATACCCCGGCAACCTCCTCCGCCGAACCCGTGCCCTCAGCGACGAGCTTGAGGATATCCCTCCTCACCCGCAGCTGTAGGACCTCCAGGGCGAACCTGTGCCCTTCGGCGGAGTCCCACCACTTGGGCACCTCTCCTCCGCTCACCGAGGCCTCGATCCCGGACCTTCCATCTCCGCCTTCCTCTTGCGGACCCATAATAGTAAGACGTCTCCCCGGAGCTAAAAAGCCGACCGCCTGACGATGGGGCTGAGAGAGAAAAATGGTTATCTCGGTGATCTCAATGGCAGGATGGTGCTGATTTATGGGTGAGGAGAAGGGTAAGAATAAGGGTGAGGAGACGTTTGAGGCGATCAGAAGGAGGGTCGAGGAGGAGCCCTACGCCAAGAAGATGGATCTACGGCTATTGGAGGTGGACCATGGGCGCGCCCTGGTGGAGATGAAGTTCACCGAAGAGATGGAGAACATCTTCGGGATGGCCCACGGCGGGGCGATATTCTCCCTCATCGACGAGGCCTTCGAGGTGGCCGCCAATAGCTATGGGACCGTCTCCGTCGCCCTCAGCATGACCGTAAATTACGTCAGCAGCCCAAAGAAGGGGGAGACCCTCCGGGCCGAGGCGAGGGAGGTGAACAGGTCGNNGGAGCCGCTGCCATTTCTGTGAAGGGCGCAAAAGAGGTCTGGGGCAAACGAGGTCTAAGGTTTTGGGCGATCGGTGGTGACGGGTTCTGGATAATCGGGATCATAAGGTCCAACGGCTCACCGTTTCCCCTCTGTTGAGAGCTGCGATGCCTTGAGCCGCGATAGCATCTTCTTGGCTCCAAAGGCGGCAGGAACGATGACGACATCCGTTCTCAGACCGGCAGCTTCGACGTGCTCTATCGTTACGAAACCGAGGCTTTTGAGATCTTTGCCGTCGAATCTGATCTCCAAGAATACGTTCGAAGATACGAACTGATCGAACTGGTCGTCGTTCTCAGGGACCATCGCCAGGGGCAGATCCTGCCACGCCAGCCATGAGTAACATTTCTGAAGCGCCCTGTGATCCTCTCGGCCTTCCGGGACGGGCCATCCCTGGGGGGTCCACCTGATCTTCCCGGCTATCTCCGATGCGACGCTCTTCCCGCCGGGGGTCAACCCCCCGGCCATATCTTCCCTCATATCAGTTCACTTTCTCGTTAGATCTCTCGACGGGGTCTGGCTGATGCGACCCAGCTTCCTGTATTTTCTTCAACCGAGATCTGAGGGTTCTCATGCTTATATTGTGGACGACCGATATGGCCACTAGATCTCCATAGCCTTCGGCGGCCTCCTTCAGTGTACGTTCCAGGTTCTCTTCCGAGATCGATCTATCTTCCAAGATCGTTCTATCTTCTGTCATCATATCCAAATCGCTTCCTCCTTAATATTCAATATTTTATTCATCATTTCCCATATTTATCTTCGCCTGTACCGATGGCCGCACCGCAAAAAGAGCGAGAAGTTCAGAGGTAATATCTCCGCCCGAGAAATCGATCCGATCGATGACGAGAGAGACCGTCCATCAGTAAAGCGGCCAAGGGCAGCGGAATCGCCGCCCAGGCCCTAAAGACTTTTAAGGCAGATGATAACTTCAGACCTTGTGAGCTATAGCGAACCTCTGCATAACCTTGTCGACCATTATGGTGGCCTTATCGCCAACACCGGTCTCCGGAACGAAGATTACGAAACCCTCGATCCTGGCTATGCCGTCTCCCTGCTTTGATATGTCTTCGATCTCAACGTCGTATTCCTTTCCGTTCTCCACTGGCGCCGAGGGACCAAACCCGCTGGCACCAAAAGAGCCTCTGTTATTGCCGTACAAACTTTGCACCATCCTTTGCGAAAAACCATAAAACAGATCAGCTTAACGCGAGGGCTAGTAAGGGGCGGGTCTATTTAAGCCTTTGTATCCGTCCACAGATCGGTTGAGTTCGAGAGACGTCTTTTATCAAAGGCCCCCATCGCCGAGGAGGGATCCACCGGAACGGCGACTCGGCCGACCGATCCGCCATCGTACCCGTCTCGCAGCGGCCCGCCGCGGCCTCGGGCAAGGCGGTCGTCGGCGTCATTGGTGCCGGCAACTTCGCCAAGGCGGTGCTCCTGCCCTCGCTGGCGGCCGGCGGCGCGGAACTGGCCTGGATCGCCGACCTCAACGGTCCGGCCGCCCGGCACGCCGCCGCCAAATTCTCCGCCGAGAACGCCGCCTCCGACTATCGGCCTATCCTCAACGATGGTCGCGTGCGCGCCGTCTTCATAGCCACCGGGCACCATACCCATGCCCGGCTGGTCTGCGAGGCCCTCGACGCCGGTAAGCACGTCTTCGTCGAGAAGCCCCTCTGCCTCACACCGGCCGAGCTGGACGAGGTCGAATCGGCCGTCCGCCACCATCCCTCGGCCATCCTCATGGTGGGCTTCAACCGCCGATTCAGCCCGCACACCAGCAAAATCAGGGACCTGCTGACCGGCAGGACCGCCCCGCTGTGCATGAGCATGATGGTCAACGCCGGTCCGATCCCCGCCGAGCACTGGACCCAGGACCCGCAACGCGGCGGAGGCCGGATCATCGGCGAGGGCTGCCACTTCATCGACCTGCTCAGTTGCATCGCCGGTGCGCCGGTGGCGTCCGTCTCGGCCGCGATGGTCGGCCAGGGCCCGGCCGTCCGCGATGACAAGATGTCCATCCTCCTGACCTTCGCCGATGGCTCGGTCGGGACCGTCAATTACTTCGCCAACGGGGCCAGGGATTACCCCAAGGAACTGCTGGAGGTCTTCAGCGATGGGCGGGTGCTGCGGCTGGAGAACTTCCGTCTGACCCGCGGCTACGGCTTCAAGGGCTTTAGGCGATTCAAGACGGCCCGCCAGGACAAGGGCCATGCCGCCGAACTGGCCCGGTTCATCGCCGCCGTCGAGCGGGGCGGCGAGCCGCCGATCCCCTTCGCACAGATTCGCAACATAACAGAGGCCTCGTTCGCCGCCGTCAGGTCCGCCCGCGAGCGGGTCATCGTCGTTCTCTAATGCCGCCCGAGCCACACCATCCAATCCGATTATCGCCCATCGGCAGGCTCCACCGCCTGGCCTGTACGGTCCGCCACCTCAAGGCCCGCCAGATCCGCGGGCAGATTCGCCGGCGGGTTCTCCGCTGCCCAGGGCAGCCGGGCAATGGCACGGCCATCGCGCGGTACACCGGATGCGCCTGGCCCGCGGACGTCCGCTTCCTGGCGCCCGGCGTCCGCGACAACACCGCCGACGCCGTCAAGGCCGGGTCTCTGCGGTTCCTCAGCCGCCGGGCCGATGTGGGCTTCCCACCCGATTGGCGTGCCGCCGGGCTGCCCCGGCTCTGGCAGTACAACCTGCACTACTTCGAGTGGCTCTGGGGACTGGACTACCCGGCCGCCCGAGCCGCCGTCGCCGACTGGATCGACAACCATCGGCCGTCCGAGGATGCCGTTGGCTGGGAGCCCTACCCGACGAGCCTGCGACTGACGAACTGGTGCGCGGTGTTCTTCGGGCGGTGGCGGGCCCGGACGCAGGCCGATAGCGGCCTGCTCGACAGGCTCTGGACGAGCATCATCCGCCAGGCGCAATGGCTCGGCCAACACCTGGAGACCCACCTGCTGGGCAATCACTACATCGAGAACGGCGCGGCCCTGGCCTTTGTCGGCAGTTGCTTTGACGGCGACCTCGCCCGCCGGTGGTTCGAGACCGGCTCTCAAATCCTGCGGGAGCAACTGCCCGAACAGGTCCTGCCCGATGGCATGCACTTCGAGCGGTCGCCGATGTACCACTGCCGCGTGATGTACGTCCTGGCCATGCTGCTGGCCACCGGCGACGCCCGGTTGCGGGAATGGATCGCCGAGCCCCTCTCACGCATGTTCGCGGCCCTGCGGCATATCTGCCATCCGGACGGCCGAATTGCCCTGCTCAACGATAGCGCCCTCGGTATCTGCAACGAGCCCGGGGCCCTGCGGTCGTTCTGTAGCCGTCTTTTGGGCATCGCCGATGGCGAATCGCCCGCAGAGGGCTGCTTCTGTCTGCCGGATGCGGGCTACTACGGCTGGCGCGACCATCAGGGCAACTACCTTATCTGCGACTTCGGGCGGATTGGGCCGGACTATATCCCCGGCCACGCCCACGCCGATACCTTCAGCTTCGAGCTGTCGCTCAGGGGCCACCGCGTCATCGTCGATGCGGGCGTCTACGACTACGAAGATTCGCCGATGCGCGCCTACTGCCGCGGCACATCCGCCCATAACACCGTCGAGATCGACGGCCGTGACCAGTGCGAGCTATGGGGGGCGTTCCGCGTGGCCAGGCGCGGTTATCCGCGGGATATCCTCTGGACGCCGGGCCGGCAGGGCTTTGGCATCAGCGGCTGGCACGATGGCTACCGCAGATTGCCCGGCAGGCCGGTGCACCATCGCCGGATCGACCGGTCCGCCGACGGGACCCTTACCGTTCTCGACCGAGTCACGGCCTCGTCAGACGTGCGCATGGTCTCCCGTATCCATCTGCACCCGGCCTGCAAAGTGGCGGTATCCCGACCGGGACGGCTGGAGGTTGAATATCCCGGCGGCCGTCTGGAGATCGACGGGCCGCCCGTCGGTATACAGCGGTTGGAGGAAGGTTGGTATTGTCCACAGTTCGGCATCCGGCAACCCGCCCAGGCGGTTGCCTTTGAAACAAGCGGCACGGACGTTACGCTTCGATATTCCTTTCGCCAAGCGAACTGACGCTGCGCCTCACAACGGAAAAAAGGAGGTTTCCGATGAAGGTGTTGTTCCTGTCTCACTACTTCCCGCCGGAAGGCAACGCGCCGGCATCCCGTGTTCACGCGCTGGCCAAACGATGGGTGGCGGCCGGACATGAGGTCCAAGTCATCACCGGCGCCCCAAACGCACCCAACGGCGTCGTGTACGAGGGCTATCGAAACCGCCTGTGCCGGACGGAGGTGGCCGACGGCATACGGGTCACGCGGGTCTGGACGTTCATGGCGGCCAACCGGGGCAAGGTCCGCCGCGTGTTGAACTACCTGTCCTTCTTTGTCAGCGCCTTGCTGGCGGGCCTGTTTGTCCGCAGGCCGGACGTGGTTATCGCCACCAGTCCACAGTTTTTCTGCGGCTGGGCGGGCGCGTGGGTCGCCAGGTTGCGCCGCCTGCCGTTCATCCTGGAGATCCGCGATATCTGGCCGGCCTCCATCGTCGCCGTCGGTGCCATGCAGAGGAACCGGCTCGTGGCCTTCCTGCAGTACCTCGAACGCAGGATGTACGCCGCGGCCGACCATATCGTCACAGTGGGCGACTGCTACAAGGACGCCATCCTGCAGCGGGGAGTGCCCGCCGAGAAGATCACCGTCATCATGAACGCCGTGGATACGGACATCTTCCGACCGCGGCAGCCCGATACCGAGCTGAAGCGACAACTGGGCCTCAACGGCGAGTTTGTCTGCGCCTATGTCGGGACCATCGGCATGGCCTGCGGTCTTGACGTCGTGCTGCGCGCCGCCGAGCGGTTGCGGCGGATGCAACGGAAAGACATCCGTTTCGTGCTGGTCGGCGACGGCGCGGTCCGGACGCAATTGCAGGCCGAGGCCGACCGAATGGGTCTGACGAATGTGACCTTCACGGGCCTGCAGCCCAAGGCCCGGATTCCCGCGTACCTGTCGGTGGCCGATGCCTGCCTGGTGCACCTGCGCAAGAACGAGCTCTTTGAGGCCGTCATGCCGTCGAAGATATTCGAGGCCGCGGGCATGGCCAAACCCATTATCATCGGGGTGCGGGGCTTANNCCTCGTGCAACTGGCCGACAACCCCTCCAGTCGGGCCGCCTACGGCGATGGCGGCTACCGATACGTGACATCGCACTACACCCGCGACATCCTGGCCGACAGGTATCTGCGGCTGATTCATCGCATCGCCGGGCAGCCGCAGGCCGAGATGCTCCCGGCAACAGCCGTCCCACAGCAGTTGGCCACATCACCGGGCCCATCGCGGATTGTGCCCGTGCCCCGCAGCAAACGCGACGCTACCCAGCCTGCGGCGGTCGAGATCGCGGATACGGCCGATCACCAAAACACCTGAGCGGACACAGCCTGTATGATCCTATGACAATCCCCCCGTCATGCTGTAGAATCCGGTTATGTACATCCTCGGCATATCCGCGTTCTACCACGACAGTGCCGCGGCGCTGATTGCGGACGGCCGGATCGTCGCGGCCGCCCAGGAGGAGCGGTTCACCCGCGTCAAGCACGACAGCGCATTCCCCACCCACGCCGTGGACTACTGCCTGGCCGCCGCGGGCATCACCGCCGACCGGCTCGACCACGTCGTCTTCTATGAGAAACCCCTGTCGAAATTCGACCGGCTCCTTGAGACCTACCTGGCCTATGCCCCCCGAGGCTTCGGCCAGTTCCTCCTGGCCCTGCCGACCTGGCTGCGTCAGAAGCTCCATCTGCCCCGCGAGATGAGCCGGGCCCTCGGCGGTCGATACCGCGGCCGCTACGTCTTCCTCGAACACCACGAATCCCACGCGGCCGCCGCTTTCTTCCCCAGCCCCTTCGACGAGGCCGCCATCCTGACCATGGACGGCGTCGGAGAATGGACCACCGCCAGCCTCGGCGTCAGTCGCGGCCGGCGCATCGAACTGCTCAAGACCATCCGTTTCCCCCACTCTCTGGGACTGCTCTACACGGCCTTCACCTGGTTTACCGGCTTCAAGGTCAATTCCGGCGAGTACAAGCTCATGGGCCTGGCCCCCTACGGCAGGCCCATCTACCGCGACCTCATCCTGGACAAGCTGATTCACGTGGCCAAGGATGGCTCGTTCCGGCTGAACATGGATTACTTCACCTACGGCCACCGAAACGTCATGGTGGGCCGACGGTTCGAGAAGCTCTTCGGCGGGCCGCCCCGGCGGCCGGAGGCCCCGTTGACCCAGCGGGAGATGGATATGGCCGCCTCTATCCAGGCCGTCGTCGAGCAGGTCGTCCTGCGGACGGCCCGGCATCTGCATGAACTGACGCAGATGAAAAACCTCGTCCTGGCCGGGGGCGTCGCCCTCAATTGCGTCGCCAACGGGCGAATCCTGCGTGAAGGGCCCTTCGAGAGGCTATGGATCCAGCCGGCCGCCGGCGATGCGGGCGGCGCGCTGGGGGCCGCCCTGTTCACCTGGCACCAACTGCTCGGCAAGGAACGCTCCGCCGATCCCCGCGACAGCCAGCAGGGCTCGCTACTGGGCCCGGCCTTCACCACTGAGCAGATTACCGCCTGTCTCGACGAATCCGGCGCCGTCTACCATATCCACGAGGACCAGGCCGCCCTGCTCGACCACATCGCGGACCTGATCAATGACGGCAAGGTCATCGGCTGGTTCCAGGGCCGCATGGAGTTCGGGCCCCGCGCCCTGGGCAGCCGCAGCATCATCGGTGACGCCCGTAGCGATCAGATGCAGGTGACGATGAACCTCAAGATCAAGTTCCGCGAGTCGTTTCGCCCGTTCGCTCCGTGCGTCCTGCGGGAACACGCCGCCGAGTACTTCGACCTGCGGCCGGGGGACCAGAGCCCGTACATGCTCCTGGTGGCCGATGTCCGACCCGAAAAGCGGCTACCCCTGGAAGTCCCGCTCGAATCGCTCCAGGGCTTTGACAAGCTCCGCACCCGGCGAAGCGTCATCCCGGCCGTGACCCACGTGGACTACTCCGCCCGCATCCAGACCGTCGATCCCGACCGCCATCCGAAGCTCCACCGCCTGATGAGCCGCTTCCACGAGAAATACGGCTGCCCTGTCATCGTCAATACCAGCTTTAACATCCGGGGCGAGCCCATTGTCTGCCGCCCGGAACACGCCTACCGCTGTTTCATGGCCACCCAGATGGACGTGCTGGTCATGGAGAACGTGGTCCTCTACAAGGCCGAACAGCGAGGTGTTGACGAACAGGCCGTCTCACGCTACAAGCAACAGTTCGAGCTGGATTGATATCGGGCCGCGGCATTACACTGACCCAACCGTATATGAAGCCGGCGACACGCCCACACCGCCGTGACTAGGCGCCCCCCGGAGACGCCATCCGGCCGCGGCAATCCTCCAGCCGCCGCAGGGGGACAGCTGTGATCTTCTGCGCCAGTGGATATGTCTTCGATCCCGGATAGACCACAAACAGGTGCTCCAGCCGCAGTTCTTCGATCGCGACATGCATGGACCGCGTTGTGCCGGGGGCCTCGCTATACTTGCATTCAAAGCCATACCGGCGCGCGTCAACCATCGCCAGGAGATCCAACTCGGCCCCCGCGTGCGTCGCCCAGAAATGCGGTGTGCGAATTCCAAAGCATCGGCATATCTGTTCGA
The DNA here is from genome assembly GCA_002347125.1 of Phycisphaerales bacterium UBA2266. Taxonomy (GTDB): domain Bacteria; phylum Planctomycetota; class Phycisphaerae; order Sedimentisphaerales; family Anaerobacaceae; genus UBA2266. Next base: position 1,108 of record DDXG01000021.1, on the reverse strand, counting down.
TGGCAAATCCCTCCCACGAGGCGCCGAGCTTGGGATGGCCCATCAGTGTCCGCCCGTCGCGGATCTCCAGCAGGCAGTGCAGCAGGCCGCAGTCCTGAATGAACACCTTGGGTGACTTGACCTGGCGCTTCTTTGTGTTCTCGTGCCACGGCTGCAGGACGCGGACCATGTAGGCCCCGTTCAGGATATCGAGGTACCGTCGGGCGGTCATGCTCGACAGCCCAAGCGATACGGCTATCTGGGTGGCGTTCCATATCTGGCCATGGGCGTGGGCGAGCATGGTCCAGAAGCGATGCAGTTGTGCCGGGGGCGACTCGATCCCGAAGCTCCGCAGGTCCCGCTCCAGGAATGTATAAACGAAGTTGTCCCGCCAAGCGGCGCTGTCCTCGTCGCTTCCCGCGAGGTAGGAAAGTGGGAACCCGCCTCGATGCCACAATGAGGTGAGATGCTCGGGGCCAACCTCCTCCAAGTCGAATCCGGACATGTAGACGAACTCAAGGCGCCCAGCCAGGGTCTCAGAGCTTTGGCGGATGATGTCCGGTGAAGCGCTGCCCAGGATCAGGAACCTGGCGGGTAGCGGTTGTCGGTCTGCAAGCACGCGCAGCAATGCAGACAGCTCGGGCTTACGCTGGATTTCATCAATGACAACAAGCCCCTCCAGAGGCGATAGCATCAGAGACGGGTTCTCCAGACGTCGGCTGTCCGTCGGGTCCTCCAGGTCGAAGTACTCCGTCTGCCTGCCTGCGGCAAAACGACGGGCCAAAGCCGTCTTGCCGCATTGGCGAGGGCCCAGCAAGGCGACAATGCGACTGCGCCCCAGAGCCAATTCGACCTGTTTGAGCAGTCTGTGTCTTTCAATCCACGTCATTGAAATTGTAACATCACGTGTTATTTTTTCAAGCAAATTGTAGCCACCCAGAACAACCGGCATGAGCCGTCAGGGATGGGCTTGCACTCGGCCGCTCAACCCCCGATAATGGGTCTTCGATGCTACTGCTGAATGTCAACTGGAACCCCACGGGCCGCGAGCTGCGCGTCTTTGGCGCCGCTGCGATCATAGCCGGGGCCGTCCTGGGGCTGGTGTTACACCGGGTCCAGGGCCTTGCGA
>DDXG01000140.1 GCA_002347125.1 Phycisphaerales bacterium UBA2266 | reverse complement strand
GTACTCGGTCAGTTCCTTCTCGGTGAAGCCCACGAGCTTCAGGTCGAAGCCCTCATCCCGAAGCTCACCCAGTTCGATGGGCAGAAGGTCAATATCCCACTGTGAATCCTCAGCGGATCGGTTATCGGCCAGCCGGTAGGCCCTGGCCTGTTGGGCCGTCAGGTCCCTGGCCACGTGGACGGGCACCTTCTCCAAACCGAGCTTCAGCGCCGCCTTGTAGCGGGTATGGCCCACCACGATCACACCGTCGCCATCGACAACGATGGGCTGCCTGAAGCCGAACTCACGTATGGATTCGGCGACGGCCGCGACGGCCTTGTCGTTGCGTCGGGGGTTCTTCTCGTAGGGCCTGATACGGTCGATGCTCCACTGTTCAATCTTCATGCCAAATACCTCCGTGTGTAGCTTGTCTCTGGCCTGTCTTGGGCCCGGTTTGGCCCGCCGCGGCCCGTTTACGCTGTCCAGGGTGGTTTGCACCGTCCCTGATTGATTTCGGGCCCGTGCGGGCACGTCTTGGCCTGTCTGCGCTGCCAACGGTCCGGCAATCGTGGTCGTTACCATAACGCTGGGTCGTTCCATATCGGTCTCGGCTTCGCTTTCGCCGCCGCAGGCGGCCGGACGGGCTTATGGGCATCCGCCGGTACGTCCACGGGCGCCGGCTCGCTGGCAGTCTGGGAGTAGACCGGCCCTGGGCAGGGCCAGACGTCCGCACTGATCTGCGGGCCATCGTAGCCGGCGCAGTAGTGCCACACCTCCGGCGGCGGATCACAGAACCGCCGGCCCGTGCCCCAGGTCGTACAGGTGCCCCCAATCCCCGCCTCACAGGTCGGCTCGCCATAGCGGTTCATATAGAATCGCCGGCAGTCCTTACACCGGCAGTGCTTGAGAAGGACGACGCCATCGTCCGGCCCGACGACCTCCGTCATGGTGTACCCCCTTTGATCTGATGTAAGTTCATGTTCCATAATGCTTTACGTTCAACTTGCGATCACAAGGGCCAGCGTGTCAAGTATCGGTTGGCACGCAAACGCGAGATTCACGCCCCGGTTGGCCCGAAAGGGTGGGGCCGGCCATGGGGCGCCCACGTCGGCTGTGCGCGCGTCGTCGAACGAAACAAACCTGGGCCGATACCGTTCCCGCCCCGGGAGCAGGGATAGCCCCCGCCGGAAGGACCCGTTTCGATCTCTGCTGCCTCTCGATACCCCATCCCAAATCCCACCGGCCGTATTCCTGCGCGCACTCTCCGCGGGGGTCTTGCTGTAGCTGGAACCTGACCACAGGAATCTCTCCATCACTTTCCCTCCCTCCAGCTTCGGACCAGGGCTTGGATGGCGGTCTTGATGTAGTCGGGTAGCTCCGGCCACACGGCCGCAATCGCAGCCAGCTCGGACGGGAGGTCAGGAGCGTCAACTCCACCCGATCTGGGGGATTCGGGTGTCAACCGGGGTGTCAACGGGGAGGGTGCGGATTCGCAAGTGCTTTTATTTTCAGGAGTTGCGCCTCGCGCGCTCTGGTTTTGTAAACCAGGGGTTGTCGGTTCGAATCCGACCGTTGGCTTTGTCTAAGGCATGATGCCCAAAGCCCGCAGGCTGTTCCCCACAAGCGGTGGGAAAAAGGCCTTTGCGGGGGCAAGAGGGGTATGAGAGGTATAGGAAGGGTCTTCGGCCTCCGACGGGCTCGCGGCCGGTCAGATGGCCACGACCTGCTTGACCTGTGGGACCTTCTCCTTGAGGATTCGCTCGATGCCGTTCTTCATGGTCATGGTCGCGCCCGGGCAGCCCTGGCAGGCGCCCTGGAGGCGGACCCGAACGGTGTTGTCGGCGTCAATGCCGACCAGTTGCACGTCGCCGCCGTGGCCCTGAAGGGCCGGCCGGATCTCACCGATGACCTCGGCGACCTGGTCCTGGAGGGATTGTTGCTCGTTGGCTTCGTGGCAGCCGCAGTCTTCACACATGAGGTTTCTCCTGTGATTATTTCGATCTTGAGGGCCATTATAGGGGTCCGTGGTGGTTCGTCCAGGCAATTATTAGACTACTATTTTAGTGGGGATTTGTTCACCGGCAGGATGCCCACGCCGCACGGCGACCGGCAAACCCAAGACGTAAAGCGTAAAACCCAAAACCACAGCCCAAAACCTCGAATCTTACGCACACCGCGGCAACGGGGGCTTGGGGTCTTGATCTGTGGCGTTGGGTTTTCGGTTTTGCACCTGGAGTTGCGGGCTTGCGTACAGCGGAGGGGCGTTTTCCTTGAAGCGGTGCGTTTTTCGGGACGGAAACCCTTGACGAAGGGCGCTCGGCGCTCGTATACTATGTGAGCATTCGGGTGTGAACGCCCGGATGCGAACCTGAGACACCCCATTGTGGGGTGGTTACGGGGTTGCGGCTGGACCGCGATCCTGCGGGACTTCGGCCGGGGTTTGTCAGGCCTTCGGTTGAACCCTGCAGTTTGGTCCATTTCGTCGCAAAGACCCGGGATAACGCAAACGGTTTATCAGGAAAGGACAACGCATGAGTTCCAACCCTCCTTCCGCGGGTTCGCCCGCGGGCCCCTCCATTATTAAGACCGGCGCCCAGATTATCGTCGATACGCTCATCGAGCAGGGTGTCGAGACGATGTTCGGTTACACCGGCGGCGTGGTGTTGCCGCTGTTCGACCGGCTTTACGACGCCCCGATCCGTTTCATTGTGCCGCGGCATGAGCAAGGCGGCTGCCACATGGCCGACGCCTACGCGCGGGCCAGCGGCAAGGTCGGGGTGATCCTGGCCACGAGCGGTCCGGGGGCGTGCAATCTGGTGACGGGCCTGGCGAACGCGATGATGGATTCGGTTCCGATGGTCGCGCTGACGGGCCAGGTGCGGACGGAGCTGATCGGCAACGACGCCTTCCAGGAGGCGGACACGACGGGCATCACGCGGCCGGTGACGAAGTACAACAGCATCGTCAAGGACATCGAGGACTTGCAGCGGACGATCCGGGAGGCGTTTCATATCGCCTCGACGGGCCGGCCGGGGCCGGTGCTGGTGGACGTGCCGGTTGATGTTTCGGTGGGCAAGTGCGCGGCCAACGGGAAGTTCGAACTGAAGCTGCCGGGCTACAGGATCCGCACCAAGGGGCATGGGCGACAGATTCAGAGCGTCGTCGAGGCCATCAACAAGTCCGAGCGGCCCGTGCTGTACGTCGGGGGCGGGGTCATTATCGCCAACGCGACCGATGCGCTTCGGGCGCTGGCCGAGAAGGCGAATATCCCCGTGACGATGACGCTGATGGGGTTGGGCAGCTACGACCAGCGGCGGCCGGAATCGCTGGATATGCTTGGGATGCACGGCTCAGCCTACGCAAATTACGCCGTCCAGGAGTGCGACCTGCTGATCGCGGTGGGGGCACGGTTCGACGACCGGGTCACGGGCCGGATAGCGAACTTCGCGCCGCACGCGAAGATCGTCCATATCGACATCGACCCGTCGAGCATCAGCAAGAACGTCCGGGTGGACATTCCCGTTGTCGGCGACGCCAGAGAGATTCTGACGGACCTGGCGGCGGTGGTCGAGCATCGGCCGCGCACGGAGTGGTTCGCCCAGATTGCCCAGTGGAAGGCCAAGTTCCCGTTCCGATACGACCGTTCAGGCGACCGGGTCAAGCCGCAGGCGGTGATCGAGGAGGTGTGCCGGCAGACGCACAATGAGGCGATCATCACGACGGGCGTTGGCCAGCACCAGATGTGGACCGCCCAGTTCTACCGGTTCACGCGGGCGCGGCAGTTCATCTCGTCGGGGGGGCTGGGGACGATGGGATTCGGTCTTCCGGCGGCGATCGGGGCGCAGATCGCCCGGCCGGACGCGACGGTCGTGGACATCGACGGCGACCACAGCTTTAATATGACCATGACCGAACTGGCTACGGCGGTCGAGCACGAGCTGCCCGTCAAGGTGTGCATCCTGAGCAACAGCTTCATGGGGATGGTTCGGCAGTGGCAGGAGCTGTTCTACGGCAAGCGGTATTCGAAGAGTTATCTGAAGAACCCGAGCTACGCGAAGATCGCCGAGGCACTGGGCGCGGTCGGCATGACCGTGGATAAGAAGCAGGACGTGCCGAAGGCGATTGAGAAGATGCTGGCCGAGAAGCGGCCGTGCGTGGTGGATTTCAAGGTCGATCCCGAGGAGAACGTCTGGCCGATGGTGCCGGCGGGCAAGAGCCTCAGCGAGATGGACGGGCTGGGCATCCTCGAGAGCATGGCCTGAGTGGTCGCGTTGCAGGTCTGGGCCGCATGGGCAGGATGCCCATGCCACCGAAATCGAACCGCTCTTCGCGGCTTGCGCCGTGGGGCTGCCATAAAAGGAACATGCCATGAAACACATTATCAGTGCTCTGGTGGAGAACAAGCCGGGCGTTCTGGCGCATGTGGCCGGGATGTTCGCGGCGCGGGGTTTCAATATCGACTCGCTGGTGGTCGGGCGGACGGAGGACCCGGAAATGAGCCGCATGACGATCGTCGTCGTCGGTGATGACCGGGTCGTCGAGCAGGTGCGCAAGCAACTGGCGAAGATCGTTCCGGTGGTGAAGGTGCAGGATTTCGCGGGCCAGCCGGTGGTGGTGCGGGATTTGATGCTGATTACGGTCACGGCGCCGCCGGAGAAGCGTGCGGAGATATTCTCGCTGATGGAGATGTTCCGCGGCAAGGTGGTGGATATCGGGCTCAAGTCGCTGATGATCGAGATCAGCGGGCCGGAGTCGAAGATCGAGGCGTTTATCAACGTCTGTCGGCCGTACGGGATCAAGAACGTCGCGCGGACGGGCACGATTGCCATGCCCCGGCAGGCGAATATCGAATGATGGATGAGCGGTCGGGGCCCCGGATTCCGGGGCCTCGGCCTAATTCTCTTGTCCGGGAGGGCGGGTTGGCTATAATACGCGGCGGTGTATCACGATGGATAGACGGCGTTTCTTGACATTATTGGCGGCGGTTCCGGCGGCGCACGCGGTAGCGCGCGGGGCCGCGGCGGGCACCGATGCGATCCGGCTGATTGTGCGGGCCGACGACATTGGGTCATCCCATGCGGCCAATCTGGCGTGCATTCAGTGCTTCCGGGAGGGCATCGCGCGGTCGGTGGAGGTGATGGTTCCGTGTCCGTGGTTCAAGGAGGCGGCCCGGATGCTGCGAGAGACGCCGGGCTATGACGTCGGGGTGCACCTGACGNNTTGCAGGGCGAGCCCAGGGTCGAGGAGGTGGAGCGCGAGTTGCGGGCGCAGATCGAGCTGGCGGTTAAGGAGATCCCGCAGGTCTCGCACCTGAGCAACCACATGGGCACGGCGACGAGTCGGCCGGACCTGCGGGAGCTGGTGGACCGGCTGGCGGCCGAGTACAAGCTGCCCATCAACGTGCCGGGGCTCAAGCGGATGCCCGCGTGGGGGCCGAACGAGATGTCGGCATCGCAGCGGGAGCAGGCCCTGGTCGGACTGCTGGAGAAACTGGACGGCGGGCTGTACATGCTGGTGGAGCACCCGGGCCTGGATACGGAAGAGATGCGGGCCATCGGGCACGAAGGGTATCGAAATGTGGCGTCCCATCGGGATGCCGTGACGAAGGCCTTTTGCAGTGCGAAGGTCAAACAGGCGATTGAGAAAAGAAACATCAGACTCGTCAGCTACCGCGACGTGTTGAGCGGTTGAGACGAGTCCGCAGAATTGTGAGGTTGTTTTACCGGACGAGCATCTTGGTACGCACGAGCGCCGGATGCTTCGCTTTGCTCAGCATGACAAGCCATGCTGAGTATCAGACGCTGTGGGCTCACCACCGCGAAGCGCGAGGCGCAAAGCTGTTTGTGAAAGGAGTAGTTGAACATGGCGGCAAAGATTCACTATGAAGCGGACGCACCCATCGACGCCCTGCGGGGCAGGAAAGTGGCGGTGATCGGGTATGGGAGCCAGGGGCATGCGCACAGCCAGAATCTGCGCGACAGCGGCATTGAGGTGGGTGTGGCGGAGTTGAAGGGCACGCCGAATTATCAGTTGGCGATCGAGCACGGTTTCACGCCGACGGACATCAAGACGGCGATCACGGGGGCGGCGTTGATTATCGTGACGCTGCCGGATGAGCTTCAGGCGAAGGTCTACCAGGAGCACATTGCGCCGAGCCTGAAGGCGGGCCAGACGCTGGGGTTCTGCCACGGCTTCAATATCCACTTCAAGTACATCGTGCCGCCCAAGGACGTGAACATCGTGATGATTGCTCCGAAGGGTCCCGGACACCTGGTTCGCAGCGAGTTCGAGAAGGGCGGGGGTGTACCGTGCCTGGTGGCGGTCGAGCAGGACGCCACGGGCAACGCGAAGAGTATCGCCCTGGCGTGGGGCAACGGCATCGGCGGGGCCCGCGCGGGGATTATTGAGACCACGTACAAGGAAGAGACCGAGACGGATCTGTTCGGCGAGCAGGTGGTGCTGTGCGGCGGGTTGACGGCGCTGATCAAGGCGGGTTTTGAGACGCTGGTGGCGGCGGGCTATCAGCCGGAGATCGCGTACTTCGAGTGCATGCACGAGGTCAAGCTGATTGTGGACCTGATGTACCAGGGCGGGATGAGCTACATGCGGTACAGCATCAGCAACACGGCCGAGTACGGCGACCTGACCCGCGGGCCGCGGATCATCACGGACCGGACGCGGGCCGAGATGAAGAAGATCCTCGATGAGATTACCAGCGGGGCGTTCGCGAAGGAGTGGGTGGGCGAATACAAGTCGGGCCTGAAGAACTTCAACGCCCTTTACGAGAAGGACCACGACAGCCAGATTGAGCAGGTTGGGCGCACGTTGCGCGGGATGATGAAGTGGATTAAGGCCAAGGAGGTGTAGGCGCGGGATCGGGCGGGTGCTGGATACTGGAAGCTGGTGCTTGATACTCGATTAAGGAGCAAGGCAATGGGATCACAGGAAGTGAAGGTTGCCGCCGGATGGATCGTCGGCCTGTTGGCGCTGGCGACGGTGTGGGGTCTGGGGGGTTGCCAGGAGGGCGAGCAGACGTCGGATGCGGAGCGGCCGGTGGTGGAGCCGCGATTGTCGGACATCTACACGGCGACGGTGCTGGGCCGGAGCAACTCGCTGGACGTGCTGGAGATGGTCAAGCAGCGGCCGGATGAGCTGCTCAGCCAGAGCGACAGTGTCGTGGCCTCGCAGGGCGAGGACAAGAAGGGTCTGAGGCTGTGGTTTACGATGGTGGCCTTTGACGAGCACAGCATGAAGGCGGCGCGGAAGTACTTCTTCCTGGTGGATGAGAACGTGAAGAAGGCGTGGTTCGGCAAGTCGAAGCAGGGCATGGTTTTCCATTGCCAGGCGGTTCTGCCGGCGGACGTGGGGCAGAAGCCATACGAGGATGAGAACGCGAAGACCCGCGCCATTGTGGGGTATGTTCAGAAGGCATTTGGGGCGGACGTGGACGGTCTGGGTGAGGACGTTGCGGCCGGGGCGCCGGATGCAAGGCGGCTGGGCGTATCGGGGCTGATGGTGAACCAGGCGCTAAGGGACGTCGTCGTGCGGATCGGCGGCTCGCCGGTGCTGGCCGGGCGGCTGGGCAGCCCGCAGGGACTGGAGTTCGACCATCCGAACTTTGAGAAGGGCACTGCGCGGATCAGCGTGCAGGGCGATACGGCCAATCTGAGTATCGAAATGGGCGTCCCGGCGGCCCAATACGGAGGCTTCCTCCTGCCATGACACAGGGCTGGATGTGTACCGTCCGTGTGCATCCAGGAGGCCGGTCATGAAGGCGCTTTGCCCGCAGGGGCTCCTGCAGCAGATGCCGTGTCAGGTCAGGGCATCTATGACGGCTTTTGGGTGCTTCTCAAAGACGCGCAGCAGGGCCATCGCCGGGCCCCTGGGCTGCCGCCTTCCCTGTTCCCAGTTCTGTGCGGTGTCCACGCTGACGCCAATCATCCTGGCAAACCGGCTCTGTGAGACGCCCAGGGATTCTCTGAGTTTTCGGATATCGACGGCATCATACGTGAAGACACGGGAAGGCCTTGTCCGGCCCTTTCGGATTCGCCCCGCCTCTCTGATACTCTTGCTCAGGTCTTTGAAAAGATCCGAGTTCATAGCAAATGCTCCTTCACCAAGGTCCTCAGCTGCGCCAATTCTTTGGGCGTGAGATCGTCCTTCTCGCCCTTGCGGTAGGCAAGCAGCATGTATATTCGGTTGTCCGGGGCGGCGTAGTAGTAGATGACTCTTGCGCCTCCCCTCTTGCCCCGCCCGCCCCTGGCCCAACGGAGTTTGCGTAGTCCGCCACCGATACCCACTCCTGCAAGAGGGTTAACGAGCAACTCATGCTGAAGCTCCATATACTCACCATCGCTCATGAG
>DDXG01000265.1 GCA_002347125.1 Phycisphaerales bacterium UBA2266 | reverse complement strand
GATGTGGCGGAATTGGCAGACGCGCAGGCTTCAGGTGCCTGTGGGCTTACGCCCGTGGAGGTTCGACTCCTCTCATCCGCATAAAATGCCGTCGCAACGCCGCCAAAGGACAAGACGGGGCCTCGGTAGGGGCGTTGCGACGGCATTTTTCAGAGGGCGGGCCCACGTTTTGGCTTTGAAGAGGCTGGCGTAGTGTCCGGGGCTGTAGTCTTCGATTCGAGGGCGTCATGGAGGTTCCTATGCGCAGGATGGCTCTTGTGGGGTTGGCTGTAGTCGGGATGTGCCAGGTGGTGCGGGGGCAGGCGGTGGGGGCGGCGTATTATGAGAACCTGGGCGACCTGCCGTATCTCTATGGAAACGTCAGTTCTCACTATCTGTCGAGCTACGACCGGACGGGGGGTAACGACGACGGTTTTCGCGGTACCTATTCGCAGCTCTATGTGCAGGATAACGGCGAGCACGTGATCTTCGAGGAGAAGGGGCCGGGTTGCGTCTACAACCTCTGGTTCACCGGGTCCGGCATTGACTTGCACTGGGGCAAGATCCGGCTGTATTTCGACGGGGAGAAGCAGGCGCGCTTTGAGTGCGAGGCCCGGGAACTGTTCAGCGGCTCGCGCAAGCCGTTTGTTTATCCACTGGTGGGGCATTCGCGGATTTCCAGCGGCGGCTTCAGTTGTGCCGCGCCGATGCCCTTTGCCAAGGCCCTGAAGATCACGACGGAGAAGACCGTTGGGTTCTATAACGTGTACTATCAGTTGTATAAGGACGTGCAGATCGAGAGCTGGACGCCGCGGTGGGACTACTCGTCGTTGATTACGCTGTTCGAGCGGTGCGGCAGCGATCCCAAGCCGGCGCAGGGGGAGGTTCGCCTGGTGAGCACGGAGGTGCAACTGGACCGGGCCGGGCGGCAGATGCCCCAGGCGGACCTGCTGACGGTGGAGGGTGGCGGCGTGGTGCAGTATGTGAGGATCAACCCGCTGTTTCGGCCGGACACCTACGCCCTGGACCATTTCCAGCTTCGCGTCTACTACGATGGGCAGGATGACCCCGGCATCGACGTGCCGATCGGGCCGTTCTTCGGGTCGGGGCTGGGAGAGGCGGATGTGCGGGGTCTGTTTGTGGGGATGTCGTCGTCGGGGGCGTACTACTGTTATTGGCCCATGCCGTTTGCCAAGGGGCTGCGAATTGCGCTGACCAATACCAGTTACCAGGCGGGGGGCACGTTCTATTGCGAGGTCGGCTATACGCAGGGCTTCCCGGCGGCTCGCGCGGGCGCGAAGGTGGGCTATTTCGGGGCGACGTACAACCGGGCCTGGCCGATTGTCGAGCCGGAGGACTACGTGCTGCTGGATTACGCGGGCGATGGGGCCGTCGTCGGTCAGGTGATGACGGTCCAACCCGTAATGCCCGACATTAAACGCTGGTGGGAGGGGGATATGCGAATCTACATCGATGGGGAGGACGAACCCCGATTCCACGGAACCGGACATGAGGACGAGTACCAGGGCGGCTGGTCCACCTTCTGGCTGGAGAACCCGTATTCGCTGCCGCTGTTTGGCGAGCCCAAGACGGAGAACCTGATCGACGTGTTCGGGCAGGTCAACGGCTCGACGACGGTCTATCGGTTCTGGCCGGGCGGAATCCGCTTCGGCAAGTCCATCCGGGTCTCCACGGAACACGGCCACGCCAACGATACGCCCGCGAATTACTCCTCCCTGGCGTACTACTACCTCGTTCCTGACCAGGAATAGCCTCTCGACATGGGCCAAAGCCTATCCTCCTGCCGGCTGTGCGGGTGGGCGACGAATTGGGCCGACTGCCCTCCAAGGGGCGGGTATTCGGGCCTTTTTCAGGATTGTTTGAGACGGCTGATTGGTATAATAGTCTTGGCTGTCGCGCTGGCGGCAGCGAATTTCGATGTGATTGAACCTGGGGGGCGGGGACGTTGCGGTTTTGGACAGGTACGGTTCAGACGTCATGGGGGCAGAGGTGGGGCGGGTGACAGTCTCTTGTGCGCGGTTGCCCCGCTTGGCGGAGATGCTGCTTCTGGGGTCGGGACTGGCGTGTTGTGTCGGGGTGAAGGCAGCGGCTTTGAGGAGGGCAGCGGGGGTCTTCTCTTGGGCGACGGTGTGGGTTGGAATCCCCGATTTGATGTTCTTCGCGGGCGTCTTTGCGGTTGTACAGGTCTTATGTGCGTGCTGGCCGTCGCGTTGGACTGCTCGCGGCGGGGTGATGCTGTGGACGGCGGTGGCGGCGTGGTCGGCGCTGAACGCCGTGTGGGTAGAGCAGATGGGGGTACAATTGCAGCCGGCGGTGTTGTCCATCCTGCTAAGGGCGCCGCGTGAGACCGGGCCTGTTCTGGCGTCGCACCTGGCGGCTCAGCCGTTATGGGTGGCCGTAGGACTGCTGCTGGGTGGGGTGGCCACAGTGCTGATCGCATGGGTGTTGTGGCGGCCGGGACGGGTCTCGGCGAATCGGTCCCGACACGCTTGTGCGGCCGTTGCAGCGGCCGCGATGGTGGGTGTGCTGGGCGTCGCCCGCTGGGCGATGGGCGGGGTCGGAGTACCGGGGCTGACGGTGGAGGCTATGGACTACAGCAGCCACTGGGAGGCACTGACATGGGTATTCCGCAGCATTGGCGGGGGTGGATCAGAGGCTGACAGCTCGCGGACGGACTACGCGGTGGCCGGGCAGCGTGAAGTCCTGACGCAGGAGGGTGGTGAGCTGGAGCGACCCAACCTCGTGATGGTGCTGCTGGAGAGCGTGTCATGGCGGGCGAGTTCGCTCGGTGATCCGAATGCGGATGCGACGCCCTACCTGGCGCGATTGGCGGGCGACGGGGTATCATTCGACACGACCCGCGTGGTCGTGTCGCACACGAGCAAGGCGTTGTGGGCGGTGCTGACGTCGTCAACGCCGGTCATCCGATCGGATTTTGTGGAGGCGGCGCCGGCAGATCGGCCGTACGAGTCGCTGGCGACGATTCTGGGGCGTTTCGGCTATCGCAGTGGCTTCTTCAAGATGGCCAAGGGCAGCTTCGAGTGCGCCCCGGGACTGTGCTGCAATTTGGGATACGACTGGGCTTGGTTTCGGGAGAACCTCGAGGATACGTCCGCTTATCTTGGCTATCTGGCCGGCGATGACTGTCGGCTGATAGAGCCGGCGCTGGCGTGGGCACAGGAGGGCAGTGGTCCTTTTCTACTGACGGTATTGACGAGCGTCTGTCATGATCCGTTCGAGGTTCCTGCGGCGCCGGTGATGTCGCCTGCGAGCCAACTGTGCGATCGGTACAGGCAAGCGGTGCGATACACGGACAGTTTTCTGGAGCAATTCTGCGATTGTCTGGCATCGCGGGGCCTCGACGAGAACACGATCGTCTGCGTTCTGGGGGACCATGGGACGAGTTTCCGTTCGACGGCCGGCAGGGGGCGATGGTTTCCCTACGAGGAGACCATTCGGGTGCCGTGGGTGATTCGATGGCCGGGGCACATCAAGGCCGGACAGCGGGTGCGATCTGCGTGCTCGCATCTGGACGTGACACCGACGCTGCTGAGCCTGATGGGATACGATGTCGCACGGGCGGGCTTCGAGGGGATCGATGCGCTAGGGCAGGCCGGCGGCGAGCGACGGCATTACTTCTCATCGTGGTACGAGGGCAGCCCATCGGGGTTTGTCGAGGGGCGGCGGAAGGTCGTATACTGGCCGGGTGTGGACAAAGGCTTCGAGTATGACCTTAGGGCGGACCCGGATGAGGAGCGGCCGGGGCGGGTCGGGCCCGCCGAGACGAAAGCGATACGGGATGCAATCTTGGCGTGGACGCGGCGATATGAGATTCAGGTCGATGTGGACCGGTTCAGGTCGCGGCTGTTGTACGACCACTGGGAGACGTTCAGCCAGGGCCGGCGGGCGTGGGCGTACTATCGGTCTGGCGAGGGTCCGGCGAGGCGGTGAGAATCATGGCGCAGATTGCTGAAACGCAAGCCTGTCAGAGAACGCGGCCGTGGACGGCACTGGTCGTGTTTGCCGTATTGGCGGGCTTGTGCCTATGGGTGTACTGGCCGCTGGCGCGCGCGGCGGCTTTGCAGGCGATGCGGTCGAGCGAGACAGCGCACAGCCTGGCGATGCCAGCGGCTGTTGCGTGGCTGGTGTATCGGCGACGGCGGGTCCTTGCACAGACCTGCGGGCAGGGAACGCTGTGGGGGTTGCCGCTCGTACTCGGAGGGCTGGCGATGCGAGCAGCGGCAACGTGGCCGTTCAGCTACGGATATGCGCGGGATGTGTCGCTGCTGGTGGTGCTGGCGGGGGTGGCGGTGTTGGCGTGCGGGCGGCGTTTTCTGATGGCGGCGATGCCGATGTTGCTGCTGGTCCTTCTGTCGATACCCATCAGCAGCCGGTTCTATCTGAGCCTCGTCGTGTATCCGGAGCGCTTTACGCTACGGGCGGCGCGCGTCGTTCTGGAGTTGTTACCGGGGCTCGATGTTTGGGTGCACGGGACCGATATCGTCTGCAGGCGGGCGGGCGTAACGAGGCTCGTCGGGCCGGGGCAGTCGTACTTGAGCATGCGGTTGCCGGCGGCGTATGCGGTGGTGGGGGTGATCGTGTTCTTCGGGCAGGTGCGCTCATGGCGCCGCGTGGGCTTGTTTGTGCTGATGTGTGCGCCCGTGGCGTTTGCGTGCAATTTCATTCGCTTGACCGTTCATGCGTGTGTTGAGTTGTATATCGTTGGTGATGCGGCGAGCGGGTGGCCGCGGGTCGCGGCGGCCGTGTCGTCGCTGGCGGTGGCATATGTCTTTTTCACGATCTTGAGCGAAGCATGGGCCGGGCGGCGCACGGGTGCAGAGGCCCCACTGGCCCAACGGGAGGATGAACAGGGGGCGCGCCGTGCGCGATGGCGGGCTGGGACCGGCCTGGCGTGCATTGCGCTGCTGGCAGCGGGCGGGTGGTTGGATCCAACGGCGAAGCTGCTGGCCCGGCGGTATCAGAAAGAGGCGATCTCGACGCGGCGGCCGCTGGGGATGTTTCGAATCGCCGAGCTGCCTTCGTTCAACCGTGGCTGGATATCCGCGCCGCTGGAGGACATGATCGAGGTCGGCACGNNGATGTTGGTGGATCGGGCGTCACCGCGAGGCCGTTCGGCGCGGGCCGGCCTGTCCGTAACGTACTACAGCGACCCGCAAAGCAAGGTGCCGCACGTGCCGGATGTGTGCCTGAGGCAGGCGGGGCTGAACATCATAGGGTCGGGATCGGTGGTGGTTGAGACGCCCGGACTGGAAGGCTGCCCATCAGTGCAGTGCGCGTCTCTGGTGGCGGATATGGGTTCGGGCGCCAGGGAGGTCTACGTCTATGTGTTCTGCGTGGAGGGCGACTGCCTGCGGACTCGGCGTCAGACGCGGTGGCGGATCTACTTGCCGGGGCGGCGGCATACGTATTTCAGCCTGATGCGAGCAAGCGTGTTATACGGGCCCCAATACGATCCCGCGGCGGCGCTGGATACGGCGAAACGCTTGCTTGGCGAGACCTTGACGGTCCTCAAACGAGACTACTTTCCGACGGACGAGCAGGTGCGGGGTGGACAAGGCGGCGCGCCCGGGCCTCGCGAAGAGGCGCTCGGACGGCCGTCAAGGCCAGGATCGCCAGCAGGACGACGGGGAGGATGAAGATGTAGGTCCGCGGCTCGGGGGCGGGCGTCAGGACGTTCGGGATGGTGACTTGACGCCCGGAGGCGAGGGTGAGGACGAGGGGCGCTCGGCCGAGAACGGCGCCTTGGCTGCTCACCCGGAAGGAAAAGACGCCTGACCGCGTGGGAAAGACGGCGAAGTTCGGGTCATCGGTCCAGGCCTTCAGGTGCGACAGAGAAGACTCAATGTGCCAGTTGTCCGGGGCCGCGAACAGGTGCGTCGCGTGGGCGCCGATGGCAAAGCCGGTGAGCGGTTGGTCTGTGTTGTTGGCGATTTCGTAGATGTAGTTGCCGGAAGCGATGCTGACCTCCACGCGCAGCCCTTCGGCTTCAAAAGCGGCTTTGTGCGCGGTGGCCTCAACGGTCACCGTGGCCAGCAAGATCGACAGATAGATGCGCATGTTGCTTTACGTGTGCTATCGGCTTCCCATGCCTTTGGCGTACAGTCCTTATGGCATGGCGCTGCATTGGACGAATGTGAGCTTCATGGCGAAGACGGGGGCGTTGTCGGGGGATTTGCGGGCGGCGAGGAGTCGATGCTCGACATTTGATGCTTGGTCGTCGGCCGGTGGGGAGGGGGCGTGGGTGATGGTCAGTTCGTCGTTCTCGAAGGCCTCGGCCAGGTAGGTGATGTGGAGGGATTGGATTGGCGGCAGGTTGGGCTCGACGCGGGCGAGGGCTTGGAGGGCCCAGCGGACGTACTGCGCGTTGTTGACGTGGTTGTTGGCGTCGATAGCCGAATGCGGGACGCGGATGGCGTCGATGATGCGAGCGTCCCGCGGTGGCTGGAGGCGTTCGAGCGGCCCGGCGACGAGACGGCCGGCGGTGGGAATGCCCTGGAGGCCCAGACGGTGCAGGTTCTTAGCCCGGCCGTGGGACCTGCCCAGGACCATCCACTCGGAGGAAGCCATCAGCAGGCTCTCAACATCCTGTATCGAGGCGGCGTCCATCGGGCCTTCTGTGCTCCGTAAACGTCTGAGGCGGCGGGCGTGCTCGATGGCGTTGACGGCGTCGAAGGCCTGGAATTCCCGTGTGGCCACGGCCTTCGTCGAGCCGGACGGCCAGGTCAGCAGGGTGACGGTCTCGCCGGCGCGGGGCAGGCGGTTGATACGGAGGTAGAAGTTGGCCAGGACCCAGTAGGCGTCGAGCTTATCGAGCGCCGCTCGGCCGAACTTGAGGGCCTCGGCGTGGGCGACGGCGGCGTTCTGCAGGCTGAGCATGAGGTCGCCGATGGTGATCAGCCCGTCTGCGCCGCAGGCGGATGGGTCAACCTTGAAGGACTGCCGTTGCCAGGGCGGTCTGGTCAACACGTCCTGCGGCGTACGTTCGGACTGCGTCTGCCTGCGGGTTCGCCTGTCTTGGGCCTCCCGGACGCGCCGCAACTCATCGGCTGTCAGACCGGCATACGTCTCGGTGCGCGGGCCCTCGGTGATCACCAGCCAGCCCGCATCCAGCGAGGCCCTCAGGACGATCAGGACCACGGCGATCAGAGCGGTTGGGGCAATTACCGGCGGCAGCAGCATCCCGGCCAGGCTAAGGGCCACCCCGCAGGTCGGCACGGTCAGGTAGATCGCCATCAGTCGAGTGAAGGCCGTTCCGCGGATGTCCTCGAATGTCGCGGTCCTGTATTGCCGCCCCTGGACGTAGTTCCTCACGAAGTCGATGCCGTGACTGACAAAGAGACACGCCACCGTCCACGCAAACCACGGGATTTCCGCAAAGCACGCTCCAAGAAACGTCAGCAGGTAGCGACTCTGCGCCGCCTCGATGACCCATCGGTCCGTCGTATCACGGGAAACCACCTCCGAGAGGATGGTCATGAGCAATGCTCCGTGGGCAATGGCAATCACCGGGAAGCTGATAGTATAACCGACCAGTGCAAGCAATCGCCGCGGCTCCTCAAACAGATGCCGTTTCGGAAGCCAGAGGAAGCGGAGAAGCGTGAACAGCAGGAATGGAACGTTCTCGGCCCAGTAGAGCATGATGACGGCGACGGCGCTCCATTTCCAGAACACGACCCCGATGATGGGCAGCGCGTTGGCCATGACCAGGGCGGCAACCTGGCTGATAGGGTGTCCGAAAAAGACAGCCCGCCAGGTGTCGCCTGACGTCCCGGGCGAGATGTTGACCTGCGGATCAGGCATTGTGCTGCTTCCCGGCGAGGGCCTTGTGCTCGGCCTTGTGCAGGGCGATATCGACGGCGGTCTTGAGGGCTATCAGCAGGATGAGGATGGGGATCGGCGAGCCCAGGAGCATGGTCAGACCGCCGCCGAAGATGATGGTGACGTGGAGGATGACGATGCGTTTGTAGGGCTGCATCATGAGCATCTGCGGGTTGAGGCGGTGGCGTTCGCCTTTGAGAAGGTAGTTCTGGACGAATGAGACGCCGTGGCTGACGAACAGGGCCAGGAACATGAGGCTGACGCCGGGGGCGGAGTTGAGGGCGTCACGGACGGTGTTGACGAGCATCTGCAGAAAGGCGAAGAAACAGGGCCAGGTGGTGCGGCCGGGGTCCATGACGCGGTCCTTGCCGAAGATGGCGAAGACGAAGATTCCGTGGACGGCCGTGAAACCACCGTAGTGAACGGCGAAGAAAGGTATCATGAAGAGCTTGCCGATGTGCTCGGCCGAGTTGGCGACGGGGGCCAGGGCCATACGGAGGATGTTGTAGAAGCCCAGGACGACGTTTTCGGCCCAATAGAGCAACAGGACGGCGAAGACCTCCCAGTCGAGGAACAGCACGCCGAAGATGGGTAAGGCGTTGACGGCGATGAGGCTGACAAGCGGCAGGTTGGCGGTGAGCTTCTTGGTCATGTCCGCGGTCTCCGGATTGGACTTGTTGGAGCTTCCGGGAGGATTCTACGGGGCGGCGTCGCGGCGTGCAAGGGCTGATGCGGCAAACGCGACGGTCTATGTCAGGCGACAAGGACGGCGGCGGCCGGCCAAATTCTAACGCGGTTGTGCCCGTTGGGCCGATAAAGTGCTAAGATGCCGCATTGAGAGTGCGTTCGCACATCTGCACTCCGATGGGCTGATATGATTCTAAGCTCTTTATTGACAAGTGTTTATGCTTGATGTGTTGCTAGAGTTTGAGCAGACGGCCGCCGGGCTTCGGCCCGTGGTGCTGATTGTGCCGGGTCTTGCGCTGGTGGTGCTGGGTCTGTTCATGTGGCTGGGGGGGCTCGGGATGCGCCGGGTCGGGCCCGCGATGGCGGGCATCGTGGTCGGCGCGACACTGGGGTATTTCGTCATTGGACGCAATGTCGGGGCGGCGGTGATTCTGGCTGTAGTCTGCGCCCTGTCGGCGGTGGTGGTGGAAAAGGTGTTCGTCATGGTCACACTGGCGGCCATGGTGCTGGTGGTGGACCTGTTCATCTTCGCCAGTATCTACGGTGAACTGCCCGAAGGCGCCGTCGGGCTGCCGGAGGCGGTTGTCGAACGGATTCCGACTGAGACCATTGCCGAGAGCCTCGAGCAACTGCGGGCGTTTGTGGGGGAGCTGGTCTCATCCGTCTGGAAAGGGGCGTCAGCAGTGCCGCTGTACGGTTGGCTTGGCCCGGTGGGCGCAGTGGCCGCGGTTGTGGTGCTGGGCCTGCTCCTCAAGCGGGTGGCGGCGGCGGTGTGCTGTTCGATGCTTGGATGCATGATGATGTCCTGTGGAATGGGGATGCTGTTGCTGTACAAGGGCTCGTCGCCGCTGAGCCGGGTGGCGGGGCGTGCGGGCGTGTATGGAGTGGTTCTCTTGGGGATGACCGTTTTTGGTGCGGTGATTCAGCTTGTGTTGTGCGGACGCAGGGAAGCGGCCGTGAAAAGGACCGACAAGGGCAAGGCCGACGATGCGTAGGATGGTGGACCAGGGGCGATCTGAGGAGATCAAAATATGGATTACGTGACGGTATTGGCGGTGGCGGCCGAGAACGGATCGGAGGTCTCGAATGAGACCACGCCTCCTGTGGAAGCGATGTGGGAACTGGTGACAGGCATGGGGCTGATGGAGGCGCTGATGTTTATCGCGTTCGGCTCGGTATGCCTGTTCTACGGCTGGCGGGTCTTCAAGGTGCTCGTGGTGATTGCGTTTGCGTTGTTGGGCATGGCGGCCGGGACCATGGCGGTCTCCAAAATCAGCGGTTTTGACAATCGGGTAGCGGCCGGCGCCATCGGCATGGGATTGATGGCGGCGCTGGCGATACCGCTGATGCGCCATGCGGTGGCGATTCTCGGTGCGGCCGCCGGCGGAGCGATGACGGCGGGCCTGTGGTATGCGTGCAATCTGACGGACAAGTACATCTGGGCCGGCGCGCTGATTGGCGTGATCGCGGGGGGCATGATCTCCTTCATCGTCTTTAAGATTGCGGTGATCCTGTTCACGAGCATGGGCGGGTCGGGGCTGATGATGGTCGGGATGCTGGCGCTGCTGTACCTGTATCCGCTGACCAGCGAGGAGATTACATCGCTGGTCAATGAAAAGCGGTGGTTTGTGCCCGTGGCGTTTATCGCGCCGACGATACTGGGGATCATCATTCAGAACAAGCTGGTCAAGACGCACAAGGAGTGGGACCTCTGAGAAGACGCAAAAAACAAATCGCAGAAGGCAAACGTGTTGACGCCATGCTCTGCATGGGGGGGATTCCGCAGTTGGGCACGGTGTGGATGGGTGTGTGAGGCTGGGGTCGATCGGTGGACTTGAGAATGCTGGATTCGTTGCTTGCCAGCCAGGCCGCGTACCGCGGCAGGCAGGTTCGTAAGGCCTTGTTCGGGGAACTGGCGGAGGACTGGGGGCAGGTCAGCGTGTTGCCGAAGGAGCTGCGGGGACAACTGACAGCCCAGTGCCCTATTGGGATCGAGGCGGAGGTCTCACGGACAGCCGATGGTCGCAGCGAGAAAGCCCTGATTACACTGCATGATGGGCGTCGGGTGGAGTGCGTATTGATGCGGCACGGGGATGGACGCAACACGGTCTGCGTATCGTCGCAGGTGGGTTGTCCGTTGGACTGCACGTTCTGCGCGACGGGCAGGATCGGATTTGAACGCAATCTCGATGCGTGGGAGATTGTCGAGCAGGTGGTGCTGTTCGCACGGCGGCTCAAAGCCGGCGGCGACAAGGTGACGAACGTCGTGTTCATGGGGATGGGCGAGCCGTTTCTCAATTACGACAACGTGATCGGCGCGGTGCGGATGCTCAACGACCCGGAGGGGCTTGCGTTGGGGGCCCGGCGGATATCGATATCGACGGTGGGCGTGGTCGATGGGATTCGACGGCTGGCGGGCGAAGGCGTGCAGGTGAATCTGGCGGTGTCGCTCAATGGGCCGGATGATGGGGTCCGCCGCCGGATCATGCCCGCGGGGCGGAAGTACCCGGTGGCGGCGGTGATGGAGGCCGTCGATGAATACGTCCGCGCAACGGGGCGGCGGGTCATGTTCGAGTACATCATGATCAAGGGCGTCAATGATTCGGACGCCTGCGCGAGGTCCCTGGTGAAGCTCTTAAAGGGGCGACTGTGCATGGTCAACCTGATTGCGTACAACGCCACGGGCGAGTTTGCGCCGTCCGATACAATCCGGATCAAGGCCTTTCGGTCCATCCTGGAGGCGGGCGGCCTTGGCGTGACGCAGCGGTATCGCTTCGGCGGTCAGATTCACGGGGCCTGCGGACAGTTGGCCGGCAAACGAAGGGATGAAGGAGCGTAGGGCTTGCTACTTGCGATTTGCGTTTTGGTCGTTGACGGCAGCGGGGGAGTGTCGAGGACGATTGAAATGAGGGGTTGTCCGGCGGTCCGAGATGCGTTACATTGTCGGCGTGGCAGTTCTTACGCAACGCCATATAGTCAGGAGGTACTGATATGGGCTTAACGAGTGTATCCCGGCGCGGGTTTCTTAAGACTGCGGCCGGGGCCATAGGCTTTCCGTATGCGATTACGACGGGGGCCCTGGGCGGCGCGGGGCAGCCGCCGGCCGGTGAGCGCGTGGTGATGGGGTGTATCGGGCTGGGGGGGCAGGGGACGGCCGGGATGGGGTGGCGCGGATCCGATGCGCCGAACATCGACTGGGTGCCCAAAGGCGGCTTCATGGCTCGCGGGGTGCACGTCGTGGCGGTCTGCGACGTCAACCGCAACAACCTCAACCGCGCCAAGATGCTCGTGGACCAGGAATACGGCAACAACGATTGCCATGCGTACCACTACTATGAGGAACTGCTGGCAAGGGAGGATATCGACGCGATCCTGTGTGCGACGGGCGACCGCTGGCACAGTCCGATATCCATTGCGGCGGCCAAGGCGGGCAAGGACGTCTACTGCGAGAAGCCGATCTCGCTGACGGTCTACGAAGCCAGGGCTTTGGCCGAGGCGGTGCGGCGGTACGGGCGGATATTTCAGACCGGCACGCAGCAGCGGTCGGACCGCAACTTCCGTTTCGCCTGCGAACTGGTGCGAAACGGCTACATAGGGGAATTGAAGCATATTACCGTGAACGTGGGCGGGCCTCCGAGCGAGTGCAATCTGCCGGCCGGGGGCGACCCGCCGGACTGGCTGGACTATGACCGATGGCTGGGCCAGGCCCCGTGGCGGCCCTATCATCCGGGGCTGCTGGGATGGATGGTGTGGAAGGACTACTCCGGTGGAGAGATGACAAACTGGGGGGCGCACCACTTTGACATTGCTCAGTGGGGCAGCGGCTTCGAGGACAGCGGGCCCGTGGAGATACTGCCGCCGGACGGCAAGGATATTCAGGTGTTGACCTACGTGTATCCGAACGGCGTGGTGATGCAGCGGAACCAGAACTGCAACGGCGTGCTCTTCAAGGGGACCGAGGGGGAGGTGGAGGTCAATCGGGGGTTCCTGCGGACCAGTCCGGAGTCTCTGCTGCGTCAGCAGATCGGGCCCAATGAAATCCATCTGCACGAGAGCAAGGACCACCATCTGGACTTCCTCAACGCCGTGCGAAACCGGACCCGGCCGGCCAGTGACGCCGACATCGGGTATCGCTCGATCAGTGTCTGTCATCTGGGCAATATCGCGTACTGGCTGGGACGGCCCTTGAAGTGGGACCCCGCGGCCGAGCGGTTCGCCAACGACCCGGAGGCCGACCGGATGCTCTGGCGGGAGATGCGCAGCCCCTACCAGATTCAGCGTGTCGATGTTTGAAACTGCAAACTTAAAGGTGGAAACCCAAAGCCACAGGCCAAGACCCAAGGCGGTGAGAACAGACGCGGATGGCAAGGTTTGGGGTCTTGAGTTTTGCCTTTGCGTTTTGGACTTTACGTTTTACGTTCGTTTTGTGAGTGATGTTATGAGACGGCTACTGATTATTGCGTGTGCGGTTGTTGCGGGGGCAGGAGTATTGGGCTCGGCGGCCGGGGCGATGACCGTCGAAGAGGCCCTCACGGCCCTCACGGCCCTCAAGCAGTACGACTTCGGTGGTTCGGAGGAGGTCGTTTCCACGCTTCGGGCGGCCACGGTGGGCTCGCACGGGGATGCGGCGACCCGGGTCAGACTGCGGGCCGGTTATACTGCCGTCATCGAGAGTACGGCTGCCTACGGGGCCAAGGACTTCGCGTGTCGCCAGTTGGCCTTGATTGGGACGCAGGCGGAAGTCCCCGCCTTGGGGGTGATGCTCACGGACGACAGACTCTCGCACATCGCGCGGTATGCGCTGGCGCAGATCGGCGGGGCGGGCGCGGACCAGACGCTGCTGGCGGCTCTGGACCGGACCTCCGGCAAGACGCGGCTGGGGATCATCCACACCCTCGGCAACTGCCGGACGGCGACGGCCGTTGAACCGCTGAAGAACCTGCTGAGGTCGGAGGATGCCGAGACGGCGTGCGAGGCGGCCCGCTCGCTGGGGCGGATCGGCGGTTCGGATGCCGCATCGGCTCTCGAAGTGGCGATGAGCAGCGCGCAGGGGCGGATAGCGGAGGTGACGGCCGATAGCCTGCTGATCTGTGCGGACGGCCTGGTGGCCGGCGGCGACCAGGCGGAGGCGGCTCAAATCTACGAGCGTGTCTTTTTCGATGGGCCCAAGCCGTGGATTCGCGCAGCGGCACTGCGGGGCCTGGCAATGACCGGCGACGGCCGCGCAGCCCAGCGGGTCGGAGATGCGCTGTTGAGCAGGGACCGGCATGTACGGGAAGCGGCGGCCCGACTCGTGCATGAGGTGCCTGGGCGGGCGGCGACATTTGTATTTGCCGAGCGGCTGGCCAGACTGCCGGCCGATGAGCAGGTAGTGCTGGTTCGGGCCCTGGCGGCCCGCGGGGATAAGGCGGCGCTGCCGGCGGTGGCCGAAGCGGCCGCAAGCCGCGATATGTCGGTTCGCGTGGCGGCCCTAGAGGTGATAGGACGGTTGGGCGACGGGACATCGGTCGGGCTGCTGGCCGAGCGGGCGGTGTCCAGTCGCGGCCCCGAGCAGGCGGCCGCCAGAGCCGCTCTGTCGGCGCTGTCCGGCCGCGACGTGGCCGAGTCGGTCGTCCGCGAAATGAAGGATGCCACGGCGGCAGTTCGGGTGGAATTGATCGATGCGCTGCGGGCACGTCGTTCGTCGCGGGCGATAGGGGCGATTCGCGTGATGGCCGAAGACCGTGATGCCAAGGTCCGGGCGGCGGCGTATCGGGCCATCGGCGAACTCGGCGGCGATGCGGACATCGAGCCGCTTGCCGGGCTGCTGGTGCGTAACCCATCCGACCGGGAAGATGCGGCCCGGGCGATGGTGAGCGCGGCCCGGCGGGTCGGGGCCGAGCGGGAGGCGTCGCTGGCGGTCATCCGTGAATTGGATAGTGCGGCCGGTGAGGCGCTTCGCGTGTCGCTGCTGGGGGTGCTGGGCAAGATGGGGGACCCTTCGGCCCTCGGCGTGCTGCGTGCGGCGCTGGCCGATGAAAGCGAGCGGGTGCGATACGTGGCTATCACTTCGCTGGCAGGCTGGCCGACGGGCGAGCCTGCTGATGACCTGCTGAAGACGGCGGCCACCGACCGCAACCGGACGCATCGCACGCTGTCGCTTCGGGGGTATATCGACGTGGTGGGTCGCTCCACCGTCTCGGACGAGGAGAAGCTGGCGATGTACGAGTCGGCGATGAGCCTGGCCGGACCGGCCGAGAAGCGGCAGACACTGGCGGGTATCTCGCAGTTGCGGGTCCTGGCGGCGCTGGAGGCGGCCGCCCGCTATCTGGAGGATCGGGATGTGAAGAACGAGGCGGCGATGGCGGCCGTGAAGATTGCCGACCGGCTCCGCATCCGGCACGCTGAGCCGGTGCGGGAGGTTGTGATTGCGGTGCTGGATGGGGACTTCAGCGAGGCGGTGCGTAATGAGGCCGGCCGGGTCCTCAGCCAGATCGAGGCCGTTCGCGATTGTATCGTGGATTGGGAGGTCTCCGGGCCTTATACAGCCGAGGGCAAGGGCTGTAGCGAGTTGTTCGACATGCCGTTTGCCCCGGAGATGCCCGAAGCCGGTGCAGTCTGGTCGGCGATGCCGTACTACTCGGACTCGCCGCAGGCCGGCTATCTCGACCTGCTGCGGGCGCTGAACGGCGGCGACAACCGCGTGGCGTACCTGCGGACGGTGATCAGGTCCGACGCGGACAAGACGGCGACGCTGGAGGTCTTCAGCGACGACGGCGTGAAGGTCTGGCTCAACGGCGAGGTGGTCCATGCGAACAATGTGCTGCGGCCGATACCGGAGCAGCCGGACCGCGTCGGGGTCCGCTTGCGGGCCGGGGAGAACACGCTGATGCTCAAGGTCACGCAGAACAACATGCTCTGGGGCGCCATCGTGCGAATCCGCGGCCTGCGATGAACTCGCCGTTCGCTTCCCGTGGCGAGGGCGTCTCGCCCTTGTGT
>DDXG01000378.1 GCA_002347125.1 Phycisphaerales bacterium UBA2266 | reverse complement strand
CTGGACGAGCCCACGAGTTCGCTGGATCTGCGGCATCAGGTGGGGGTGTTCGACCTCCTCAAGGCAGGACAGATCGACAGTGGCCTGACGGTTGTGACGGTGATGCACGACCTGAATCTGGCCGGGCGGTACTGCGACGAGGTCCTTATGCTGGGGCGGGGAAACGGATACGAGCATGGGCCGACGCAGAGGGTATTGACGGCGGACCGGGTCGGACGGTTCTTTGGAGTGGAAGTGGCGAGCGGCCAGGCCGGGGGCTGGACCGTTTTTGTGCCGATCGGGCGGCTCGGGCGATGAGCAGAGGCGAGGCTGGGGCGAGGTTAATCGACAGGGTGTCCGAGTGGTCGATTTGCTTCTAACTTCCTTTTGTAGAACCACTTATGAATCCATGATGTAAGGGCCTTGTCCGCTGTGCCTAGTGGATTTCTGGGAAAAAGTCGGGCGCTGGTGCTATACACGGGGGTGTAGAAATGCTATACTACAGGTTTGCGTAGTTTCACACAGGTTGGGTATACCTATCGAAAGGCAGCCTCTAGTGGCGAAGAAAGGCACCAGAGCATCGACGAAGCCTTCGACGAGCCGAGGCGGGGGCTCGAAGAAGGCGGCGACCAGCAGGAAAGCAGGCAAGAAGCCGGCTTCCAAGGCGGCGAAAGCCGACAAAGCTCCCGTGCGGAAAGTGGCCGCGAGGGCAACCATTGGCGAAAAGGCGGCCAAGACACCGAGACCGCATCTGACGGAGGCGGAGTTGCTGAGGTTCCGGAATCTCCTGCTGGAAAAGCGTCAGGAGATCATGGGGAGCTTCAATGAGATTGAGAACGAGGCGCTGAAACAGTCGCGGCTGGATGCGGCCGGTGATCTGTCGAGCATGCCGATTCACATGGCCGATCTTGGGTCCGATAATTTCGAGCAGGAGTTTGCACTGGGTCTGATGGACAACGAGAGGCAACTTCTGCACGAGATTGACATGGCACTGATGCGGATTGTTGAGGGCGCCTATGGGTATTGCGAGGGGACCGGCAAGCCAATCCCGAAGGCGCGATTAGAGGCCAAACCGTGGGCTCGATACTGTGTGGAGTATGCACGGCTGGTTGAAGAAGGTAAGGTCCCAGAGTACGAGTAGCAGGGGCATTGGAGGTACCGGGCTCATGGAGCAGACTTGTCCGACGTGTGGCAAGGGGGTCGGGTGTGGGCGGCCGGACGAGGGCCGGGCAACGTGTTTTCCGTTTTGCAGCGAACGGTGCCGGCTGGTCGACCTGGGGGCGTGGCTGGACTGCGCCTATGTGATTCACTCATCGACAGAGGCCGGGCAAACCGAAGACGCCATGGGCCCCGGCGGCGGGACGGGGAATTAGGGGTTGCCAAGGGGCCGGCGGCGCGGATAATGGCGGGTGTTGCGTGCGGCATGTTGTCAGGGACGTTGTAAGCAATCTGAAAGGATGCCCAATGGCCAGTGAGGACAGGAATTCCAATCCAGCGGAGGCGCTGCTTGGCGGCTTGCTCTTTCCAAAGTTGTTCCAGGCGTTTCGGATTGCACTGCAAGCAAGCAAGATATTGGTGGGGCTGCTGGCAGTCGGACTGATTACGTTGACCGGCTGGCTGATGGATTTGGCCGGGAAGGCGCCGGTCACTGTGGATGCGGGGCGCGTGGTGCGGATGGAAGTGGATGTGTACGTTGCGGGCGAGCATGTTCAGGCGTACGCACGGGCGGCGACGGACAGGGTGGGTGTGTTCCGTATGATGTGGCGGTTTGGGTCCAATCGGTTCCATGACGCGGTTTATGGGCTGCTGGATGGGGATCTAGGCCGCGTTGGGGGCAATATCGCGGACAGCCTCCGGGGGGTGGCGTGGCTGTTTCGCCATCATCTGGTCTATGGGATTCTGTTTGCCGCTGTCTCATCTGTGGTCTTTTGCATTACGGGCGGCGCTCTGTGCCGGATGGCGGCGGTTCAGTTTGCTCGTGGAGAGAAGGTGGGACTATTCAGTGGCTTGTGGTATGGGCTCAGGCGGATCACGTCTTTTGCCGGAGCGCCGCTGTCGAGTATTGCGATTATGTTCGCCTTGGGGGTGTTCATCTTTGTGATCGGACTGCTGGCGAATATCCCGAGGGCCGGGGAGCTGCTGGTGACAGTGCTCCTGTTCCTGTCGCTTGTTCCGGGAGTGCTCATTACGGTGGTGTTTATCGGACTTGTCGGAGGGATGCATTTGATGTTCCCCGCCGTGGCGTATGACGGCTCCGATTCGTTCGACGCGATTAACCGGTCGTTCAGTTATGTATACGCGCGGCCCTGGCGGACGGCGTTCTATACGGTGTTGGCGATGGTCTATGGGGCGGTCTGCTATGTGTTTGTGCGATTGTTCCTGACGGTTGTGCTTTGGGCCACGCGGTGGTTTCTCTGTCTGGCCGTCTTTGCGCCGAGCAGCGGCGGAGAGCCAGACAAGCTGGGGGCGATCTGGCCGGAGCCGGCGTTCTCGAATCTCTATGGGCGGGCGGTGGCCGGGCCGTTGAACTGGTCGGAGGGTGCTGCCTCGTGGATTCTGTACGGATACGTCATGCTGGGGGTGGGGCTACTGGCGGCCTTTGTGCTGAGTTACTACTGCAGTGCTCAGACGATCCTCTATGGGCTCTTGCGGAAGCGCGTGGACAATACGGCCCTGGACGACTTGTACGTGCCGAACGTCAGTCCGCTGGCGGATGTCGAAGCGAGCGACGACGAGGAGTGAACGCCCGACGCAGAGGCTTATGGTGCATGAGTCCCTTGACAGGTGGGGTCCAGGGCTGGTAACATACATGGTTTTGATGGGGTCTGAGCCTTTTTGGGTATTGAGGCACAATGCCGGACAACAATGTTGAAGCTGAGAAGCCCCTGGACGAGGCGACAGGCTACGAGGGCCCCCCGCCGGGGCTGATGCTGCGTTGGCGACGCCCGCTGATCGTTGTGGCGCATGTTGTGGTGTTCGCCGGTGCGCTGATGCTGGCGTTTCTCCTGACGTCGGATATGCAGTTCCGGCGCCGGTGGCTCGTGGAGCAGTATCCGCTGCTGCTGGCGTTTTTTCTGCCGATCAAGCTGGCGGTCTTCGGGTTGTTCAAGCAGTATCGCGGATGGTGGCGGTACGTGGGGATATCGGATCTCTTCGGGATTCTGCGGGCGTCACTGGTGAGCGCCATGCTCGCGCTGGCGGTGTGGTTCGCATTTCTGAATATTCCCGATGCGCGCAGGCACGTGAGCAACCTGGAGGATTTCTCGCAGGCGGTCTTCATGCTGGACATGTTTGCGACGATCCTGCTGCTGGCGGGGCTTCGCATGGTGGTTCGGCTCTATCACGAGGAGTTTCGGACGGAAGAGGCCGGGCGTCTGAAGCGGCTGCTGATTGTGGGGGCGGGCAATGCGGGCGAGGCGCTTCTTCGGGAGATTCACCGGATGGCGGTGGCCGAATATGAGGTGATCGGCTTCATCGATGATGATCCGGCGAAGCGTGGGACGCTGATCCATGGTTTGCCGGTTCTCGGGGCGGTTGCACAGCTGCCGGCCATCTGTGAGGCGAAGAACGTCGAGGAGATCGCCATCGCCATGCCCGCGGCGACGCATCAACAGCGTCGGCGCGTGATTCAGGTATTTGACGAAGGCACGAACATCCGGTTTCGGACGGTTCCGGCGATCACTGATATCGCATCGGGACGGCTCCGCGTGTCTCAGATTCGCGACGTGGACATCAATGACTTGCTGGGCCGCGAGGTTGTGCAGCTCGATGAGGACATGATTGAGGCGTTCCTCAAGGACAAGGTGATTCTGGTAACGGGAGCCGGAGGGTCAATCGGTTCGGAAATGTGCCGACAGGTATGCAAGTACGGGCCCGGCCATCTGCTGTTGGTCGAGCAGGCTGAGAATCCGCTGTTCTACATCGAGCGGGAGCTGCGGAGGCAGTTCTCGGGGGTGAATCTGACGGCGGTGATCTGCGACATCACGGATGCGGTACGGGTGCGGCAGGTTTTTGGGACGCATCGGCCGGAGGTGGTGATCCATGCGGCGGCGCACAAGCATGTACCGCTGATGGAGCTGAATCCGGGCGAGGCGATCAAGAACAACATCCTCGGAACCAAGACCGTGGCGGATGCGGCGGCCGAGTTTGGCAGCACCAATTTTGTGATGATCAGCACGGACAAGGCGGTGAACCCGACGAGCATCATGGGTTCATCGAAACGGACGGCGGAAATGTACATCCAGAACCTGAGCATGACGAGCCGGACACAGTACGTGACGGTTCGGTTCGGGAACGTCCTGGCGTCGGATGGGTCGGTGGTGCCGATTTTCAAGAAACAGATCGCCGAGGGAGGGCCTCTGACGGTGACTCACCCGGAGATGAAGCGGTACTTCATGACGATCCCGGAGGCGAGCCAACTCGTGTTGCAGGCGGCGACGATGGGCAAGGGCGGCGAGATTTTCGTGCTGGACATGGGCGAGCCGGTGAAGATTGTGGATCTGGCAAAGGAATTGATCACGCTGAGCGGTTTTCGGCCGGGCGAGGATATCGAGATTGTTTTTACGGGTCCGCGGCCGGGCGAGAAACTCTTCGAGGAGTTGTCGATCGAGGGCGAGGACATGCAGCGAACTCATCACCCGAAGATCAGCATCTGGAAGAATATCCCGATGGACCGGGAAAAACTGCTGTCGGGGATCGAGGATATTCTTCGCGTGGCGCACACTCAGGACCGCGCGCTGATTGTGTCGAAGATCAGAGTGCTCGTGCCGGAGTACATTGGGGATGTAACCATCGCCCAATAAAAAAAGGCCGCTTCGAGAAGCGGCCTTAAAGCCATTCTCTGTGGCCCGCTCAATAGTAGAAGCCGTTGTTGTCGTCGGTGCGGGTTTGGTCGGGTTCATTCTCCCTGGGGTGTGCGCTCTGGTAGGTTTCCTTGAGGCGCGCGGTCGTCAGGTGCGTGTAGACCTGAGTCGTGGACAGGGACTGATGGCCCAGCAGTTCCTGGACGCTCCGCAGATCGGCTCCATTGTTCAGCATGTGGGTGGCGAAGCTGTGACGGAGGGTGTGAGGACTAATGGCGGGGTCCAGACCGGCCATCTTAAGGTACTTGTCCATCTTGCGGCGGACACTTCGAGTGCTGAGGCGCTTGCCATGCTTGTTGACGAAGAGGACTTTGTTGTCGAAGTTGCTGTTGCTCTGGGCGCGGCGGTTGCGGTATTCCATGTAGTGCTGGATGGTCTGCAGGGCCGATGCACTGATAGGGGCAATGCGCTCTTTCTTGCCCTTGCCGCGGACGTGAACGACTTCGCCCAGAAAGTCGATGTCATCCATGTTCAGGGATACTAACTCGCTGACCCGTATTCCCGTGCTGTAAAGCGTCTCGAGGATAGCTCTGTCGCGGGCTCCGAGCCATGTGTCGGCGGGGGGCGTTTCGAGCAGTTGCTTGACCTGGTCATACTCGAGGAATCGCGGGAGCTTCTTGTCCTGCTTGGGTGTGCGAATACCGACCACGGGGCTGGCGGCGACGCGATTGCGCCGGATGAGGAACTTGTAGAAGCTGCGAAGCGTGGCGAGCTTACGGGCGACGGTGGCCTTGGAGTACTGCTTGTCGTTGAGCCGCGCCATGTAGCCACGAATGGTATTGGTGTCGGCCGCGAGCAGCAACGCGTCCACCTTCAACTCGGTGTGAGTAGCGACCGCGGTACCGGCGCCGCCGTGGTGTCCCATCGACATATCACCGTCATCCTGGGCGGCATTGTCCGGCTGGTCCAGCAGGAACCCGCCGAACTGGGCCAAGTCGGCTCCGTAGCACTTCGCCGTGTGCTCGGAGAAACGCTTCTCGTATTTCAAGTAACCCAAGAATTCCTGAATGATCGCGCTATCTTCCATAGTTCGCCTGCCTGTTGTTGAATTGGGTTATGTTTGCGATAACGCGGAGACGCCGGCAAGGGCCGTCTCCTCTTCGATTTCACGCAAGACGGATTTCAGTGTTACGGTTGTTCTGCAGGAGTTCATCGGCCTGGCCCATGAGGGACTGGGCGAGTTTGAAGCTGAGGACGGCGGCGTCGAACCAGTCAAATGTGGTTCTTGGGTCTTTCGCTTGCTCTATGAGGGCGTCGAGGAGGTCGTCCTCACAACCGCTGTGATACCGAAAGATAAACTTCTCGGCGCCTTTATTGAGGACAAGTTGTCGCTTTGCTGTAGCGTTCACCAATGGCACCTGCCAGACACGAACCGTAGTACGGGAAACGGCTGGGCGTGGCGATCGGCCGCCACGAGGTGGATTTCAGCGGGATATAGCCTATTCCCGCCCACCCAGTCGGCCCACAACACCACAGCCACTACAGAGACTTTATCGGCCAATGCAGCGGGAGGCTTTACAAAATGGCGGCAGGACCGGCGATGGAGGGCGAATTTCGCGGAGTTTATCAGTCTGTGGGTGGCTGGTCGTGGACGGGGGCATAGAACCTTCGGCCGGCTTTGGATATGGCGTGGATGCGGCCGGCGGCAGTCAGCACCTTCACGGCGGCCAGGATAGAGGCCCTGCTGAGGGCCAAGGCGTTGCTGAGGTCGTCGATCGAACAGGGGCGGCGTTTCAGCATTGCGAAGATGGATTCGGCGATCCGGTCGGTGGGTGTGAGCGAGCATCGGGCGTCCGGGCGGTGGCCGCCGTCAGCAACGGGAAAGTCGGCGATGACCTCGCAGGTGGGGCCGAAACGCTGGGCGATGGCCTGGAGCAGGGCTGGTTCGAGGGGGTCTATGCCCGGCTCCGCGGTGGGTCGGACGGCCGTATTGAGGTGGATCTTGTCCGGGCGGACGCGGGCGATGCAGGCCTTGAGGGATTCGATTTCCGGGTCGGACGTGTTGACGCCTTCGACAAGGAAGACCTCCAGCCACATGGGGCCGACGTAGAGGGTCCTGAAGTCGACCAGGCCCTGGAGGAAGGTCTGGAAGTCCAAGCCGGGGCAGGGCCGGTTTATCTTGCGAAAGGCGGCTTCGTTTCCGGCGTCGAGGGATGGCAAGACGACATCGGCCTTCGCGGCATCTGATCTGACGTCGCGATGGTGCAGGAGTGTGCCGTTTGTAATCAGGGCTATGGGGATGTCGGTAAGGGTGCGGATTTGGTCGATAAGGCAACCGAGCTCGGTATTGAGGGTCGGTTCACCGGAGCCGGTAAGGGTGATGTAATCGCAGGCCAGACCGTGCCGGATCCGCTCGCGCAGCTCCACCAGGACTTGCGATGCGGCGACATAGGGCTTGCGGACGAGTGTCGCCAGGCTGGTTCGACCAATCTGGCAGTAGATGCAGTCGAGGGT
>DDXG01000366.1 GCA_002347125.1 Phycisphaerales bacterium UBA2266 | reverse complement strand
CGTCGATACCGCAGCCGCCCCCCGGCCGCCGGAGCCCCCAACCCGCCCGCTCTACCGCCCGCGACTCTTCATTCCGCACCGACATACCCCTTCGATGGTTCATCCCCCTGATGGGCGCCTTCAGCCTCATCCCATCGCTCGTGCTCTCATTCGTCATCGCTCAAATCGGATTGCTGAACGAAAACACTCGCCCGAAGTTCGAAGGCCCGCCCATCCTCGTCGTTCTCGGCATGATCATCCTCTCGCCCATCATCGAAACGCTCCTGATGGCCGCCATCCTCTGGGCCGGCTCCTTCCTCACCGGCAACAAGACCCGTCTGGCCGCCGCCTCCGCCGTTATCTGGGGCGTGCTCCACTCGCTGGCGGCCCCGGTCTGGGGACTGACCGTCGCATGGCCATTCTTCGTGTTCTCCTGCGTGTACCTCGGCTGGCGGGATAACTCCGTGGCCAAGGCTCTGTGGGTCGCCGCGGCCCTTCACGCCTTTCACAACTTCTTCCCGGCGGTGGTCTACCTCATTGGTGCTTACGCCGGGCTGATCTGAGGCCTCCCCGCCCGCGGCGGCGCCAACCGAAGGCGGCCCCGGCGCCCTGCGGTATCGGCCTCGACTTCATCGCCGAACACGCTATAATCCGCACGGTCGCCCGCTGGGGTTGACCGTTGAATCCATCTGCAAGGACTCTCGATGAAGCCATTGACCGACTGGATCGCGCCGCCCGGAGGGTGGCTGGAAGACTTCTATGCCCGAAGGTTCCTCGGGGCCCAATGGCACATGCGCATGATGGAGCAGCGCACGCAGTCCTTCGAGGAATATCAGCGGAACCTGCTGGAGCTGATCATCCGACAGAATGAGGGCACCCAATGGGGCCGCGACCACGGCTTCGCCCGCCTGACCGCCGACGACTGGGGCAAGATGCCTGTCGTCACCTACGAACAGGTCGAACCCTATGTCCAGAAGATCCGCGAAGGCCATTGTCGGGCCCTGACCGCCGAGCCCGCCCAATCCCTGGCTTTTACCAGCGGCACCACCGGGCAGGCCAAGCTGGTCCCTTACACCGCCACGTTCATCCGGCAGGAGCAGAAGTCCGGCCAGTACTGGTCCTACCTGCTCAAGAAGAACGCCGCCGGCGGCGTCAACCGTGCGCTGTTCCTCCGCGGCGACATGGCCGTACCGCAGACCGAAATCCTGCCCATCCGATCGTACCTTAGCCTCACCGCCGACGCCGTGCCCCGCTGCGTTCGCCGGCGCCTCGCCATACCCCACTGCCTCCGCGACATCACCGATTTCGAACACCGCTTTCTCATTGCCGCTCAGTGCACGTTTATCCGGCGCCCGCGAGTCATCGTCACCGTCGTGCCAACCAATATCCTGCGGCTGATGGATATCGCCCGGCGATACCGCGACGAGATATACAACGCCACCGCCGCCGGCCTCTACATAGGAACGGATGTCCCGATTCGCCGCATGCCTGACCGTGCTGGTGTGCTCGACGCCATCCGCAACCGCGACGTCATGGACTCGGTCACGATCATCGGAACCTGGCTCGGTGGCCCCCAATCCCTCCAGCTCAAGCTCCTGCGCAAACACGGCGTCAACGTGATTTACCGCGACCTCGGAATCGTCGCCACCGAGGGACGTTTCTCACTGCCCATTGAAAACAACACCCCCACCGGCCTGCTGAATCCCTTCGGGCCCTGCTTCGAGTTCCTCACCACCGACAAACAGACCATAGTCCCGGTCCCCGAACTGACCGTGGGCGCCGAGTACAATCTCGTCGTCACCACACGCAATGGACTCTACCGCTACGATATGCAGGACATCGTCCGCGTCGACGGCTGGTATCACGCCGCCCCCATGATCAGCTTCCGCCGCAAGGACGCGGGCTTTTCCGCCATCACCGGCGAGAAAATTCACGAGAACAACGTCGCCGAGCTGCTCGAACGCCTCGGCGCCGGCCGCGGCATCCTCATCGCCGAGGCCGACCCGCCCCACTATATCCTGTGCCTGCCAAGCGACTACGCCGGACCCGACACCGACCACGCCGACCGCCTGCTGTGCGACATCAACGTCGAGTACAAGGAAACGAGGCGGGGCGCCCGCCTGGGTCCTCTGGAGTTCCGCATCATGGGCAACGACGAATTCGAGCGGCTCGACCGCGAAATCAACCCGAATCAGGACCACGATCGCTTCAAACGCCGTATTCTCGTCCCCCTGCCGACCTGACGTCATCCCGCACGCAGAATCGCCGGGTCCGCTGCTGTTCGGCAACCCGCCCTCTACGAAGCCAGCGCCGTTGCCGCAACCGCGGCATTCGCCATCTCGGTCACGATGCGAATCAGCGATGCCACCGCCGTCCGGGCCGGCCACGTACGACGCCCCCGCAACGGCTCCATCGCCGCCCACGCCGATACCAGCGGTAGGATAATCGCCTCCGGCGCCGAGCCTTCCAGCTCCCCCGCCAGCTCAACCAGCGCATCGACCATACTCACGGGAAACGCAACAGGCTTCGCCATGCCCGGTCGGCCCATACAGCCTTCCGCCAAGCCATAAACATAGTACTGACGGCACGCCAGCGGGCGGTGCTCATAGATCGAGCAACACCCAAAATGCAGAAACGGACACGACACCTTCAGGCTCTCGTACCATCGGGACACCGCCAGCAACTCCCCGGCGCCCGCCGTCTCACCGCCCGAGACCGGGTCCGAAATGATATCCGGAGGCCCCGACCGTAGAATCCGCCGCGCCGCGCCCAGAAGAGCCAACTCCATCGTGCTCCGTCGTTTGGGAGGTTCTCGTCGGACACACTGCGCCAGATAGAACGCCTCCGCCGCCGAAACCGGAACCAGGCACCGCGAGCAACACGCCGAGCACCCCTTGCAGCAGGGCACGTTCCGCCGCTGCGGATCGGCGCCCAGCGCCGCCTCGGTAATGGCGTCGCACACCTCGTAAGCCAGCGGAACAAGGTCCGCCAGCGTAACCCGCTCGCGCATCAGCCGGATATCCAGCCGCACCACCGTCCCGGCCACGGGGATACTGAGCCGCATATCGTTCGCCAGCGGCACGACGTTCTGCCCCGATAAGACACCACTCCGCCGGCCGACGCCGCCTTTTATGCTCTCTATCTGCGTGCCCACTTCGATCTCGGCCTCCTTGCCTGAAAACACGGCCGTCGCCAGGGTCGGGCAACTCGGTGCCCGGCCAAGCCTGCAAGGACCCACGCCAGCGATCCCCGCGCTCTAAGCCCCTGATCGCCCAATTCTCTGCAAACATAAGGGAAATACTCGCCCAACGCTGAAGAAACCGCCTGTGACTGCAAGATTACGTATTTACCACGTATGACGTTAATCACTCCAGCCCCGTAACACGGGCATCTTGCCCGCGCACCGTGGCGAGGGCATCTTGCCCTCGCATCCCACGGGCATCCTCGTAACACGGGCATCCTGCCCGTGCTAATGAACCCCGTCGCCGCAGGCGACTCAACCCACGCAATGCGCAATACGAAACACCCTTGACAATCACCACCCCCGTACTGTATAATATGCCCCCAGTAGAGCGAACCAGCCCCCAATCGAAAACCCAATATCCCAAGCCCCAAGTGCGGCATCCAGCATCAAGACTCAGAATCCCCACCCAGCCCCAGGTGTATAATCACACGTGCATCCAAAGCCTCTCCCTATCCCGCAGCCCAATCCCCGGCCGACCGGAAAAGCAAGAAGATGAAAAACAAACCCAATCCCGTACCACGGCCATCCCCCATACCACGGGCATCCTCCCCGTGGGAGAACAAACCCAAACTTAGGCAACGTAGGCAACCCAGGCAATCTGCCCCAACACACTCACGCAGGCATCATGGCCAGACGGACATCAGCCCCGTAGCACGGGCATCCTGCCCGTGGGAAAACAAACCCAAACTTAGGCAATCCAGGCAACATAGGCAACCTGCCCCCCATGCTCCCGCAGACATCATGGCTAAACAAACCTCAGCCCCCCGTACCACAGGCACCCCGCCCGTGTACCGTGTTAAGGGCATCTCCCGTGTCGCGGGCATCTCCCGTGTCGAGGGCATCTCCCGTGTCGAGGGCATCTTGCCCTCGCGTCCCGCGGGCGTCCCGCCCGCGCGTAACACGGGCATCCTGCCCGTGCCCCACATCACGGGCAACCCCCCGCAGCACCCGCCATTCCTGCGAAGGCAGGAATCCAGAGGACCAAACTCAAGGCACAGGCAGCTCCCAGCGCCTCAAACGCCCCGTTCCAAGGCCCAGATACTCACCGCAAGTACAAGACCGCACATTCTCGACGATTCCCAACCCCACCCATGCCCATTCCCACGCAAAAAACATGGAAACCAGCGAACCCAGCGAGAATACCGTATTTGCCACGTCTTGCAGACCCCACAAGCGGGTTGTAGTATTGCACCCGGCACGCCGACACGCAGCCGTTGTGTGGCCGCCCGACAGCAGATCGTGCTGGTGGAAGCGAAATGAGTATCGTGTCCCCCGAAGTGAATCGGAATCGCAGGGACATATTGACCTATACCTGAAGTTTAAGAATCTCATATTTACGACCTGCTGAGGCCTTTTTGTCGAGTCCATATTTGTCTGGGACAGGGACGACCGACACACATGGGAGTGTACCTGGCATCTGGATATTGACGTGTCACTGGCAATGGCACGGTTTGGGGGCAAATGTTCTGACTGGATAGGCCCGGTCGTGGACGACTGGCTCAGACTTGGATGGTGGTGATGATCTTGTCTTGCTCAGACTCAGTGCCTTGTGTAGATGAATGACAACGATCGTTTACAGCGAAGCTGATAGGAGCACGGCTCGTATGATGCAATGCCATGGGAACCAGAGACGGCTTCTCAGCACTTCTGTCGCATGCATCTGGATCTGGCTTTGCCTCTTGTGCCTTATGGGCTGCTCCCGGGTACGGCCAGGAAAGGACGAGGTCCCGCCAGCAGCGGATGATATCGTGGGGAAGCTGCGCGTAGGACTGTCGGAAGATGAACTGCGTTCTCTTCTCGGACGACCGGAAATAGAGGCACGGTTCGATTACGAAACCATGGAGACACGGCTCGATGTGGTCGTGTTGTACTATCGGTATAGCAAGAGCACGCATAACGAGGAGCCGAATGACGTGCACAAGGAGGAGGATATCATCGACGCATCCTTGCTCCCTGTTATCGTGACTAACGGTAAGGTCGGTGGGTGGGGGTGGGAAGCCAACCGGAAAGTACGTGATGACTTGCTCAAAGCAAAGGAGCGCCCCATTGGCGATGCTAGGCCAGACTGACATTATCCGCATCCTCGACGATTCCCAACCCCAGCCGTGCCCATTCCAACGCAAAGAACATGAAAGTCCAGAGGGACAGCCACCTATTTCTACATCGTCAGGGCACGGCCGCGGACAGCGGCTCGGCAACGAAGCGGGGCAAATGACAAGCCGACCGCATCCGCCCCAGGTCGAGTATCCAGCATCCGGCATCTGCATTGACGCCGCCCGCGGGCGACAATCCACCTATCCCGCTACGAGGCATTGTCGGCGGCTGACGTGGCGCAGGGTCAGCAGATAGACGCCCCAGCACATCGCCATAGCGCCCATCGCGACATCGATTCGGACAAACCGCATCAGCTCACCGCGGGAGACAATGGCCGTGAACATGACGACGTAGACCAGCCCCATCATGGCGATGAACGCCATGGGCAGCCGGCGGTACAGCAGCACGTGCAGCGTCATGGCCGCCGGCATGACGATCAGAGGGGTCGCCGACAAGCGAAGGTCCACGGGCCTCAGCGTCAGGGTGATTCCCTCCTTGATGGGAATCGGCGGCACATACCGCGACAGCGGGATCAGCAGCGCGGCGACTGCCACCGCCGCGGCGCTGATGGATACAGTTATCACAACCGCCTGCACCACCGTGGCGACAAAGCGTTCCCGTCGCCCGGCGGCGATGAGCATCGTCGAATACACCGGCAATCGCAGGCCCATCAGCATTATCGCGGGCATGAACACCAGCATGAACCACGCTCCGGAGCCCAAGTAGCCCACCGTCAGCGCCAGGACCGCCACAAAGGGAACCCATCGCTTCCATAGGGCCAGGCCGGGCCCGAACGTCGCGTACAGGCAGGCCCAGGCACATCGGGCGGCCCCGCGCCCCCCGGCTATACGGGCAATGAAGAACCGCTCGACCCACGGGGCGGCCTTGCGCATGGCCTTGTCCAGCTTCTCGCCGCGGGCCTGGCGGAATTTGGAGACCTTGTCGCGGTTGAAGGCGTCGAGAAAGCCGATCCAGGCCTTGTTGCAGTTGCGCCGGGCCAGATCGCGCCGACCCAGCCACCGCCACATCCAGCCGATTACGAACAGCCCGACGGCCGAGACAATCAGCGGCTGGTCAATGAGGAATCGCTCGACCGGAACATGTACCCCCAGCGATTGACCGACGAAGAATACAAAAACGAACCACCCGACGACTCCACCGACATTCCTGATCCCGAATGAGACCGACACCCCGGCCCAGAACACCATCATCCCGGCGAAGAACATCGACGCCACCGCCCCCAGGCGGACAAGCCCCTCAAGGCCGGGATACAGCCACATCGCCTGAGCCGCCGCCAGGTTCACGGCGACGGCAATGACGAAGAGGTACTTGCGCATGGTCGGCCCATGTCCGGGCAGACAGAAAGAGAACGGGCGGACCACTACGTCGAGGGCCGTCACGCCCGCCACCAGGCCCGCGAGGAACATCAGCAGGACCAGCGCGGCCAGCCCGCCTTCCTCCTTGATGGACACCGTGCACGCGAACAGGTATATACCCAGGAACAGATACACCAGCCACAGGCCCCGCCGCTGGTACAAGTGCTTGAGATGAATCGTCAAAGTGCTCATAGTCTTGCCTCACGCGAATTGGGGAGCCAGGGATTCGTTGGTGACGACGGCGCGGTAGATGTCTTCGAGGGGCAGGGTCTCGATCTCGATCCAGCAGCCCAGGCGGTCGGCCTGGGCGTGGAGTTGTTCGGCCGTGCAGTCGTGAACGGTCAACACGGCCTGGCCGTTGGCCCGGCGGCAGTGCAGGACGTTGTCGAACGGCAGGCTCTCGGGCAGCGGGCCCCGCTTGGAGTTGACGTGAACCCGGGCGAAACGCTCCCGCAGGGCGTCGAACGGGCTGTCGACGAGGATGCGGCCGCCCGTCATAAAGACGGCGTGGTCGATCACCTTCTCAACGTCGCTGAGGATGTGCGAGGAGATGATGATGGTGCGGCCCTCGTCCTGGATAATACGCAGCAGCAGGTCCAGGAACTGCGCCCGCGCCAGCGGGTCCAGCGCCGATGCCGGCTCGTCCAGTATGAGCAACTCCGGCTCAAAGCCGATGGCCAGCAGTATCGCCAGTTTCTGACGCTGACCCGGCGACAGCGACCCGACGCGGGCCTTTACGTCGATGTCGTACTCGCTGATGTAACTGCCCTCCAGCTCGTGATTCCACGTCGAGTAGTAAGCGGACACATAGCGAATCAGTTGCTTGACGGTCATCCAGTCGAGCAGGTCGCCCTCCTGGTGGACATACCCCACGCGGGCCAGGTCCCCGGCGTCGAGTTCGCCGGCGGCCCGTCCGAACGTCGTGCACGAGCCGGCATCGGGCAGATACAGCCCGATGATATGGCGAAGCAGCGTGCTCTTGCCGGCCCCGTTGGAGCCGAGCAGGCCGACGATATGGCCGGGGTGGATGTCGAGGTTGACGTTGTCGAGGGCCTGCACATGGCGGAACCTCTTGCTGACGGCCTGCAGACGGATGATGGGGTTTTCAGTGTTCATGGTCGTTGCTCCCTTGAGTCGAGTCGTACTTCTCATAGAGGGTATCCACAATCAGGGCAACCTGCTCGCGCCGGATGCCCAGCTGGACGGCGGTCGCAACCGCGCGGGCCAGCGACTGTTCAATCAATTCCACGCTTGTCCTCGCCCGCCGGTCGTCGGCCAACTCGGCGACGAACAGGCCCACGCCGCGGCGACGCTCCAGGAGCCCCTCCATCTCGAGCAGCGAATACGCCTTGCTGACGGTCATGGGGTTGACCTTGAGACCGGCCGCCAGGTCGCGGACCGTCATCAGTTGCCCGCCCGGCGCCAGGCTGCCGGCCATGATCAACTTGCGTATCTGGTCGATGATCTGGCGGTATATGGGAACGCCGCTGTGATGGTCTATTTCGAGTAGCATGTCATAGTCCAATCTGTATTACTGTATTATCATCCTAATACACTATACGCCCAACAGGCCCCCTGTTCAACAGCAAATCCGGCAAAATCCTGGAATCCTCCCTCTTCTGGTTCAAGTTCGGTGGACCACGACGACTGGGTTTTGTACCTATAAGACGCTGAAGATAAACGACTTAAGAAGTTCAAGGTGTGCGGGGCGGTCGGCAACGACGGAAATGAAGTTTCTTTTCAGAATTCTTCCTCATGGCATTGCCTACGGCCGTGACAGCCAGCCCATTTGTGCAGATGCCGGGTGTTGACCGAACGTCTCAGACAGTGGAGAATTGACCTGCAATCAACTCCTGCAAGCCATTTTGAAAGGGCCCCGGATGAGACTGACACCCATTCTGTTGCTCCTGGCGGTATGCCGCACGGTTCCTGCGGCCGGGCCAGGGTATTTCGACATGCCGTTCGGGCAGCGGCTGCCTTGTTCGGATGAGAAGGCCAATGTGTGGTGGGCGTCGTCGGGCTGGAAGATCGCCGCCGACAAGCCCGCCCCGGCGGAGGGCGGCGAGGCCATCTCCATCTCGTGCGCCCGCAACGAGGTCGAGGCTGCCCAACTGGTCCTGCGGCCCAAAGCGACCCTCAAGGCCCTGACACTAAAGCCCGGACCCCTGACCGGTGCTGGCGGGCCCATCAGTGCTCAGAACGTTGAGGTCCTGGCGGTGCGGTATGTCAATGTGACGATACCCACCGACAAGAGCGCGGTCGCCGGTCTGTGGCCGGACCCGCTGCCGCCGTTGGCCGGGCCCATCGACCTGGCCGCCGGGCGCAACTACGTCTTCTGGGTGCGGGTCAAGGCCCCATCGGATGCGAAGGCCGGACTCTACAAGGGAGGCATTCGCCTGGCCGCCGAAGGATTCCAGGCCGACGTGCCGCTGGCGGTGGAGGTGTTCGATTTCACGCTGCCGGACCGGATGACGTGCGTGACGGCGTTCGGGTTCTCGCCGCATAACGTGTGGCGCTATCAGAAGATCGGCAACGCCGCCGACAAGCGGGCCGTGCTGGAGAAGTATTGGGCCAATTTCAGCGCCCATCACATCTCGCCCTACGACCCGGCCTTGATGGAGTCCATTGGCGTTACATGGCCCGCCGTGCGGCCCAATCCGCGGCTGTGGGAAGGCGGCATGGACGTTCGCAATGAGACGCACTCGGGCGATTGGGCGCTGCTGATCTACGACGACGACAAACAGCAGAACGTCACCGCATCGTACAAGGGGGCCGTGCCCATCGGCAAGGCCGGACTGCGGTTGTCATTCTGGTATCGCACGGCCGTGCCGGAACACTCCGTGCAGGTATCGCTGAACCACTACGATGCCGAGGACCAATGGATGTCGGGATGCAACAACGACATCGACATCGACGGCGACGGCACGTGGCAACGGTTCGAGCGCACCATCACCCAGTTCCCGCCGGGGGCCCGGTCGGTTCGTCTGCACCTGCGGGCGGCCCTGTGGACCGATGAAGGCGACCGTACGGGCGTCGCCTGGTTCGACGAGGTGTCGCTCAAAGACATAGAGACGGGCCGGGAATGGATCGAGGGCGGGGAGTTCGGCCCGCCGCCGCTGCCGCCGTTCGATCCGGATAGGCTCCATGTGAAGCTGGACTTCTCCCGATGGGATGAGCCGATGGCCCGCGCCATCGACCACTATCATTTCAATTCGTTCCGCCTGCCCATCCCGGGGATGGGCGGCGGCACCTTCCACGCCCGCAACGATCCCCAGTTGCTGGGGTTCACCGACGACACGCCGCATTACAGGGCCATGTTCAACTCCTACTGCCGCCAGGTCCAGGAGCACCTGCGGCAGAAGGGCTGGCTCGATGAGGCCTTTGTCTACTGGTTCGACGAGCCGGCCCCGCGGGACTACGCCTTCGTGACCAACGGCTTCAACAAGCTCAAGGCCGCCGCGCCCGACATCAACCGGATGCTGACTGAGCAGGTCGAGCCGGAGTTGATCGGCGGGCCGAACATCTGGTGCCCGGTCTCCGACGCCTATCAGCACGAGGCCGCGCAGGAGCGGCGAAAGCACGGCGAGAAGTTCTGGTGGTATGTCTGCACGGGTCCCAAGGCCCCCTACTGCACGCTGTTCATCGATCATCCGGGCACAGAGCTGCGGGTGTGGCTGTGGCAGACGTGGCAGCGCGGCATCGACGGGATTCTCGTCTGGGAGACCAACTACTGGACCAGCTCAGCGGCATACCCGCCCAGCGGCGCGCCTCAGAATCCTTATGAGGACCCGATGGGCTGGACGTCGGGCTACAGCACACCGGAGGGCCAGAAGCGGCCGTGGGGCAACGGGGATGGGCGCTTCATCTACCCGCCGCTTGCCGCGGCCGATGCGAATCCGGCCGGGCCCGTGCCCGACGGCCCGGTGGACAGTATCCGCTGGGAGATGCTCCGCGACGGCATAGAGGATTACGAGTACTTCGTCATTCTCAAACG
The DNA here is from genome assembly GCA_002347125.1 of Phycisphaerales bacterium UBA2266. Taxonomy (GTDB): domain Bacteria; phylum Planctomycetota; class Phycisphaerae; order Sedimentisphaerales; family Anaerobacaceae; genus UBA2266. The sequence continues at coordinate 2,625 of DDXG01000366.1, read as the reverse complement.
CCTGCTCGATGCAAAGGCCGACAAACTCGATGCCCAGACGCGCGCGAGGTATGAGGGGCTGCTGACCGTGCCGGAGGACGTGACCAGAGACATGACGACATTCACCGTTGCCCCGGCCCCTCTGGAGCGTCACAGAGTCGAGGTCGCCAGGGCAATCGCCCGGCTTGACCGGCTGTGAGATGCCGTGGCTGGGGCACGCCTGCGCACGTCGGCTGCGACCCTGTCATGCCTGCGCAGGCAGGCATCCAGTGCGGCCCCTTTGGCAACCGGGTGTACATAGAATCCACGCCCGGCGAAGTTGCCGCCCAACGCAAGTACATTGTTGACATCGCGGCGGGGTTGCCGGTAGTATTGTTGGAGATCGACCCGTCCGATAGCTCTTTGAAAAAATCATACATCTACGCCGACGGGCAGATTCTGGCGCAGTACGACGGCGATCCGGCGGCCAACCCCCCGCCCGACATCTACTTCTACCTCCACGACCGCCTCGGCAGCGTCCGCCAGGTGATCGACGCCGCGGCCGCCGTGGTCAACCACTACACCTACGAACCCTACGGCCAAACCATCGACTCCGCCGAGACCGTCCCCAACCCCTGGCGCTTCACCGGCCAGTACTGGGATGCCGAAATCGAAGAATACCACCTCCGCGCCAGACAGTACAACCCCTTCCTCGCCAGATTCACGGCCAGGGACCCGGTGTTCGGCAAGAATAGTGAACCGCTGACACTGCAGAAGTATCTGTACTGCGTCAATAATCCGGGCAACTATACGGATATGAACGGCAGAAAGGCTGCGGCCATTGGCCTCAGTGCATCAGGTAACCTTGCGTTGTCGGATGTTACCGGTATTGCCGGATGGGGCCCAAATGCCTTCGGAGCCGCTTTCTCAGGGATTGCCAAGGGTCTCAGCGACATCGTATCATACAATTGTGTTCTGTTGCCGTTCTACGCGGTTGCCTCCGAACACGTGGGTTTCGGCGGGACGGGCGGGGGAGCCTTTGTTGTTGCCCATGACAGCAGCCAGGCGCTGAACAAAGGCTGGTCATGGGGCGTTGCCGGGTTTCTTGCTGGTGGGGGTGCTCTGACTACCGGGAGGGGCGGCAGTCTCACTATCGATATTAGCTACTCGCCTCAGGCAAATCATGTAGATGACTTGGCGGGTTGGTTTGTTGAGGGCGGCGCCTCCGTTGGAACAGGCGTGCCGTTCTTGCCTTTTGGAATGAATACTGGTGGTTTTAACGTGTCCCACTCAATCGATGAATATGGGCGAGAAACGGGGATACACCTCTACACAGTCAGTGTTGGATGGGGGAGCAGGGGTGCAGAGGGGCATGGGTACGTGGGGCACACTTGGGTCAAGGAAATCCGATGGTAGCGACATGCGAACGTAAGAAAAGGCGGATCGCAACAGTGGTCGCCTTCTGCATGCTCGGGCTCCTGGGACTATACATGATTGTAAGCCCCGCGCCGATAGTCCCGTCGTCCCTTGGACTGTATATTCCGATCACTGTATTGTGCACAGTGGTCTATCCTGTTGCAGTGATGTGGTTCTTTGTTGGCATAGGTGTGGTTGTCGGGTGTGTCCGGACATCTGGCAAGGGCGGAAGACGCGGAACTTATGGAACGGGATTCCCCAAGGATATCCCGATGGCTTGGGGTCTCTTCTTCTTTCTGCTTTCTATCATTCTCTTCATCCTTGTCTCAGATATGATTAGCGTAGGAGTAGTATCACGAGTAAGACGCTACCTGGACAGTGCGTCGCCCCAGGCGAGTGTTTTTGTCGGGGGCAAGGCAATCGAAGACGGCGAACGCGTCCTCTCGCAACTGAAAGCCATCAGATGTATGCCTGATCACCACTCCCATCCAACGAGCAGGTTCTCAATCGCCATTCGCGATCAGCACGGTATTCTGCAACTTGAACTGGCTCAAGACTCACAATATCAGCACGAGTACTGGGTGTTCTACCCACAGTTTCGTTGGACGACATGGAACGAAATCGGCCGGATCCACACAACGGTGTTTAACGACATTGTGATACGAGACGGTAACTGACAGGCAGTATTAGCGCGGGGGACAGCCACCTGTTTCCGCATGGTCAGGGCACGCCCGCGGACAGCGGCTCGACAACGAAGCAGGCCAACTGACAAGCCGACCCCATCCGCCCCCAAACCAGTATCCAGCATCCAGCCCCCCCGCCTGTCATGCGTCCTGCGTCGTCAGTCCTGCATCGTGCCTCCGCCACAATCGGCCGACGCGTAGGCCGGTGGGCCATCACAGGCTTTCTCAGACGGGCGACTCGTTAATCCACCCCAGTACAAAGCCGCCGTAGGGGTCCCAGTGGGCGTAGCCATGGGTGGCCGGGGCCATGCGCCAGGCGGCCGGGCGCCGCCACTGGTGGGGGGAGGCCGTCGGGTCCACGTTTGTGCCCATCGCCCGCCCATAGACCGCGTCCTGAACCGAGTAGGTCCAGGTTGATGGGGGACCCTGGCTGCCCCTAATCAAGCCACTGGGCGGCGAGGACGGCGAAGTCGGCGAGATCTACGCGGCCGTCGCCGGTCAGGTCGGCACCGTAGCAGTGGGGTGCAAACTGGCAGTTATCCAACAGCCACCTGTCCAGAAGGTATGC
>DDXG01000313.1 GCA_002347125.1 Phycisphaerales bacterium UBA2266 | reverse complement strand
GAATCGCGGTCAATCGTTCAGCCTCCATCCCGACCACCTCAACCGCCTCGAACCCCACAAACGCCCCTTCCACACCATCATCCCCGGCTTCATGACGAAAGACGGCCGCCCCGTATTCTCGTTCGGCGTCATGGGCGGCGAATTCCAGCCGCAGGGCCACGGGCAGGTACTGATGAACCTCATCGATTTCGGCATGTCCCCCCAGCAGACCGCCGACCAGCCCCGCGTCATGCACTTTGAGAGTTCCTCCCCTACCGGCACAACCATGGTCGATGGTGGAACCGTCGGCTTCGAACGGGGTTTCGGTGAGGACGTCAAGCGGCAACTGGCGGACATGGGCCATCGCCTCCGCGACGACATCGGAGTCTTCGGAGGCTACCAGGCCATCTGGGCACAGACCGACCCGCTGCGGTACTTCGGCGGCTCCGATCCAAGGAAAGACGGCTGCGCCATCGGCTACTGACGCCTATCGCCCCAGGGTCAACTGATCGATCAACGGTATGTCGCTTCTGATCGTCGATCCCGGCGCCGGTGGTTTCGGCTTGGCCGGTCTCGTTTTTGCCGGCGACGGCTTGGCCGGCTTCTGCTTCCTGGGATGCTCTTTCCGATCGGGCTTTGCCTCACGCTTTGGGGCGGGCTTTTCCCCGCTCTTCATCGACAGTGATATGCGCTTGCGCTGCGGATCGATCTCCAGCACCGTCACCATCACCTTCTGATGCACCTTGACCACGTCCGCCGGGTCCTTGACGAAACCATCCGACAACTGACTGATGTGAATCAGTCCATCCTGATGCACGCCCACATCGACAAAGGCCCCGAATGCCGTGATATTCGTAACGATCCCCGGTATCCGCATCCCCGGTTTGAGGTCCTCCAGCTTCTCCACGCCCTCGGCAAAACTGAAGACCTCGAACTTCTCCCGCGGATCGCGCCCCGGCTTGGCCAGCTCCTGTAGGATATCGGTCAAGGTCGGCATCCCGACCGTCTGGCTGACATACTTCTTCAGGTCAATCCTGCTTCGCAACGACCCGTCCCGCATCAGGTCCACCACCGAACAGCCCACGTCCGCCGCCATCGCATCGACAATGGGGTAGCTCTCCGGGTGCACGGCGCTGCCGTCGAGCGGGTTGGCTCCGTCGTGTATCCGCAGGAAGCCCGCCGCCTGCTCAAAGGCCCGCGCGCCCAGCCGGGGCACGTCCTTGAGCTGTTCACGGCAGCGGAATGGTCCATGCTCATCGCGATAGCCGACGATGTTCTGCGCCAGTTGCGGCCCCAGCCCTGAGACGTACATCAGCAGCGGCTTGCTCGCCGTATTGACCTCAACGCCCACGCTGTTGACGCAACTGACGACCACGTCGTCGAGCCCCTGCTTGAGCCGTCCCTGGTCCACATCGTGCTGGTACTGCCCGACCCCGATGCTCTTGGGGTCGATCTTCACCAGCTCCGCCAGCGGGTCCATGAGCCGCCTGCCGATGGACACGGCTCCACGCACCGTCACATCGTGGTCGGGAAACTCCTCTCGTGCTATCGGCGATGCCGAATACACCGAGGCCCCGCTCTCGTTGACCATCACGATAAGAACGTCGCGCCCCAGACCGATGCCGCGGACCCAGGCCTCGGTCTCGCGCCCGGCCGTCCCGTTGCCTATCGCTATGGACTCGATGCCGAACACCTTGCACATCTGAATGATCTTGACCGCATCGGCCGCCGCCTGGGCCTGGCTCTGGTGCGGATACACAACGTCCGTATGCAGCAGCTTGCCCTGCCGATCCAGACAGACCACCTTGCAGCCCGTGCGAAAGCCCGGGTCCAGGGCCAGGACGTTTTTCTGCCCCAGCGGCGGCGCCAGCAGAAGCTGCCGCAGGTTCTCCGCGAAGACCTCGATGGCCTGCCCATCCGCCCGCTCCTTGGTGGCGCTGCGAACCTCCGTCTCCATTGACGGCGCCAACAGCCGCTTGTAGGCATCGGTAACCGCCTCGGCCACCTGGTCGCGGCACGCACACGGGGCCTTCAGGAACAGCGTCTGGAGAATTCGGATCGCCTGATCCTGCGGAACGGTCACGCGAAAGATCAGATACCCCTCGTTCTCCCCTCGCCGCATCGCCAGAATCCGGTGCGACGGTGCCTTGGACACCGGCTCGGCCCAGTCGAAGTAGTTCTCAAACTTGTTGCCCTCGGCCTCCTTGCCCACAATTACCTTGGATGTGAAGACCCCCTCCTTGAAGAACAACTCCCGTATCCGCTCCCGCGCCGTCTGATGTTCATTGACCCACTCGGCGATAATATCGCGCGCCCCGGCCAGCGCCTCCTCCACCGTCGCCACGCCTTTCTCGGCGTCGACGAACTTCGCTGCCTCCATCGCTGGATCGACCGACGCATCCTGCGCGAAGACCAACTCCGCCAGAGGCTCCAACCCCTTCTCCTTGGCGATCGTCCCGCGCGTTCGCCGCTTCGGACGAAACGGCAGGTAGACGTCTTCGAGAACGGTCATCGTCTCGGCCGCCAGGACTTTCGCCCGAAGCTCATCCGTCAACAATCCCCGCTCCTCCAGCGACTTGAGGATAGCCTCTCTCCGCTCGTCTAACTCCTTGAGCCTGGCCAGCCGATCCCGAACCGCCGTGATGGCCGTCTCGTCGAGACTGCCCGTCACTTCTTTGCGGTACCGGGCGATAAACGGCACGGTCGCCCCGTCCTCAAGCAGTACCGCCGCCGCCAGCACCTGCCCGGCCCTGACACCCAACTCCTTCGCAATCGTCTCAATATAAACCTGATTGAACATCGTAACGACTCGGCCTCCTGTAACACCGTGTCGCGGGCGTCCCGCCCGCGCGTGTCGAGGGCATCCTGCCCTTGTGGTTTGCGTTCATCAGAAACCAACCATCGGCTCGGCCCGTGTCAGGAACTGAATCGGCACGCCCCACGGGTCGCGCAGGATCACCAGCTTATCACCGGCCGGCGTTTCTTCAATATCCCTGGCCAACGTCGCCCCGGCCGTCAGCAGCCTTGCCTTCGTTGCCTCAACGTCATCGACCATGAACGCAATATGCAGCAGCAGCGGGTCCATGTTCCCATAGTCCGGCACGGCATCCGGCGGATTGTTGTACAGCTCCAGCATCATATTCTCGTCGGCGTCCGCGATGAAACGCATATTGGCCGGCGGCGGTCCTTCCCGCATGACCTTCATCCCCAGGTTCTCGCAGTACCACTGCGCCATACCCGCCGGATCGGCCACATTGAGGGCCACGTGCTCCAGCCGAACCCGTCCCACATGCGAGCCTGTCCGGCCATCATTGCACCCGGCCGCCATCACGGCCACGCCCATCACCCACGCCAGCCTTACAACCATGGTATCTCTCATTGGAGTCTCCTCATAAGCAGCCTGCTTTAGCGGGGCCGAACGAGCAGACCCACCGGCGTGCCCGCCTCCAGTTCAAGCTCCAGTCCATCCCGCATCGCCTTGCCGCGGTGCGTTGTCGGTTCCGAACCGCGACCGCGTCGGATTACATACTCGTCGTCAGGCTCAACGGTAAACCATTCGGGTAAGGTGTTCATCCGCGGCCAGTCCTTCTTGAAACCCATATACAAGCGATGCCGTGGAATATCGAACACAAGCCTGCCCTTCCACGGCTTCTCAGCCTCGATCACAACCGCCAGACCGTCGGCGACCCTCGCGGCCCCCAGCTTGAGGTCCCGGCGCCAGGGTCTTGCGATCAGCCCCTGCGTGTGCATGAGCGCGTGCATCAACACCGTCCGCACGCCGTTGGCCTGCAGCTTCATCGTCCCCCACAGCTCCGCCGTCTCCAGAGGCTCGGCCGACCGGACCACGTTGGCCGCCATCTCGCGGTCCACCCATGCAATGGCTTCATCAACCGGCAGGCGGTTGATCAGATAGATGCACCCCTCAATCGAATCGGCGAAGCCGTCGATGGACGTGCCCTCCCACGGGTAGTTCTCATACAACGGCTTGCTCAGATTCTTCAGCGTCCGCTCGACGGCCCCTTCATATCGCTGCGTGCCGCTTACCATATCATGGCACAGATACCCCACATAGTTGTACCCCCACCCGTCGCTCAAGGCCCCATTGGACCCATCCCGGGCCGTCAGGTGGTTGTACATGATGCCGTCCTCATTGCACCCGGTCGCCAGAATCCTGTCGAACATCCGCTCCAGCCGCGGACGATACCACGCCGCCTTGTCCGGCTTATGCTCCGATTCGACGGCGTAGAGCAGGCCCAGCCCCCCAATGATCTCGCAGCCGTGGTCCCGCAGCCGCGTCGGCACGAAATCCTCCTGCGACAGGTAGTAATCCCCCAGCCGCTCGGCCCATTCCAGAAACCGCCCGTCGCCGGTCATCGTAAAGAGCCTGGCCAGCGCCTGCAACTGCTCGCCGTTGACCTCCACGTTGGTCGAGACAATCCTGCCAAACGGCGTCTCGACCTTCGCGTGTTTCCACAGGTCCTCCTCGATGCCCCTCATCCGCTCAAACCACTGGTCCTTGCCCGTGGCCTCAACGATGGCGATCAGTCCGTCCTTTACGTACTCCGAAGCCTCGAAGACCATGGAATCCCACGCGAAGTTCTCCACCTTCGCCCCTTTCGCAAAATCCCACGGAACAGGAATCCGGTCAATATGGTTACACAGCCTCATCTCCGCATGGAGCACATCCCGCACGGGCCCGTCGAGGACCCCCCTATCCACCATGTAGGCCGCCCAGGCAAAGAACGGATAGCAGTCGGCGGCCGTGTCGCGGTAATTCCAGTAGCCATCCGCCCGGTACAGCCCCGTTGCCGGATCGATCTGCGGCAGGGCCTTCTCATGCAACCATCGGTGCACCTTGCTCAGCGAGTATCCGGCAATCTGAGCGGACCGTCGAGCCTGTTCGAACCCGGCCCGCGCGCCCGCACGTTCACTCTCACCGGCTCCCAGCGGCACAACCACTGTCAGCACAGTGATGATAATCTCCGCAAGACGTTTCATGGTGTCTCCTGAAGTGCCCCGTCATCGTCGGACGGGCCTTTGATAGATCGTATAAACGGGCTCGAATCCCAGTTGCCCGTGAAACCGGCGCGAACCGTCGTTGGCCTCAAACACATCGACAACCACCCTCTCAAGGCCCCTCTCCTGCGCGATGGTCAGGGCATCCTCATAGAGCCGCCGACCCAACCCTCGCCTTCGATAGTCCTCCCGCACATACACCAGGTCAATCCAGAAGAACAGCCCGCGGATGTAGAGAACCTCAAAGTCCGTGCGGAAATACAGAAACGCCACCGGCTCGCCCTCATCTTCGAGCACGCGGATGGTCCCCTCACGAATCGCCTGCCGCAGTTCAGCAATATCGGCCGACGATGCGGCCCTCTGGTCCTCGCGCCGACGCTCTATAGCGCGGTTGTCCTGCAGACCGGCAATCAGGAATTCCAGGTCGTTGTCTCGGGCGTATCGGATGTCCATAGCGGAGCCGCCTAGCGTCATCCCCGGCTCATCGCCTCTGACAGGATGCGCTTCAGGCAGCCTGTAACTATAGTCGCCCGCCGTGCGAATGGCAAGTGCCGACAGACTCCCGACAAGGGCCGGCCACACCTGTTCAGGGATTACGGACCGGCTGAGGCGACGCCGCCCGCCAGTTCGCCGGGTCGTTGCCGCTGTACCGCGGGTCGGCGCTGATACGCTGAAGCGCGTCGCCGCCACCGTCGGGACTGCTCGGCCAAGGAACGGTGTCCGCGTATGTAACCTCGTCCACAATGACCCACGAGACGCCGTCGCCCGGATTGTCGGGGGCCTGCGGACGCTCCAGGGCCAACCGTTCGGAGCTGTTCGAGAGGTTCCCGGACCAGGGCCCGAAGATGGTCGCACCGGGTGTCAACATGCCCGTCCCGTACTGGTTCATGAAGTCCAGCAGACGGAGTATCTCAGCGTGCGGATCAAAGCCTACGACGACGATCCGCCGTCCGGGCGTCATGGAGACTCCCGCCGGGAAGCTGTAATCCACGCCGCCGTCGAGCCGCCACGTGCCATCGCTGTTGCTCAGAGCCACCGTCTGACCCGTCGGATTGTACAACTCAAGGTACTCCTCCTTCGTGCCCGGCGGGTGATACATGATCTCGTCGATCACCACATCCGCGACGGGATTGGCGTTGGTGGCGCCCTGTGAAGGGACCATCGCATACCAGAACGCCCCGCCGTCGGGATAACGGCCCAGCGATATGAAGTTCTCCTGGCCCTTGAACCGCACCACGTCCNNCCGGCCTTGTCGAGGCCGAAACCCTCGGTGATAGGGTTGTGGAAGTCGTTGACCTCATCGAAGACGATGCGCCCGCCGGCCGCGACCGAAACTGCCGGGATCGCCCATTTTCGCGGGTTGCCAATGTCATCGCTGAGGAACCAGCCACCGAGGTTGACGGCCCCGGCCGAAGCATTGCACAACTCCACCCAGTCGTTGGAGTCGTACTGAGGGTGCTGCGGATCGCTGTAGTCCGTATGCGCCATGACCTCGTTGATCAGTATCCCATCAGGCAGCACCGGATCGTCCATGCCGGGCGACCCGCCGATGTACGTGCTGTGCCGCCAGTTGCCGCTGTAGTTGAGCGAGCCGTCGCGCTGACCGGCGATGGCCCTGTCCAGCGGAACCAGCGAATGCCCTGCCCCGTCCGCCGCCTGGGGCCAGCCGCGTCCGTCGCTGTACTCGAACTTGACAATCGTGCCGTCCCAGTAGTCCGCCAGCTCGACCGTCTCGCCGCTGTTGCTCAGGCTCGAGGCGCTGTTGTCCTTGTACTGCCCGGCGATAAGGCCGCTCAGACCCGAACCATAGCGGGCCGTGAAGGCGGCCGTATCACGAACCACCAACACGAATGCGCCGGGCGACAGACTGGTTACGGCTGAACCGTTGAAGTCAAATGTGATGCCGCTCACGAAGGACACGTAGGTCAGGTCCAGGGTCTCGTCGCCGGTGTTCTTCAACTCGACGAACTCGAAATCGTCGTTGCCCCACGGGCTACCGGCCGGCGGCCGGGCGGGATTGTACATGACCTCCGTAATCCGCAGGTTCTCCGTAACATAGGCCGACAGCGGCTTGCTCGTGACGAACTGCACCGGGGCCGACCAGTGGCTCCACCAGCCGGTCGTGTTCTTCATCCGCACCCGGACCCGGTAGGTCCGCCCGGACTTGACCACGGCCGCCGGGATCGTAATCGAATCGTTGAAGGCCGTGATCTCAGGTGATTCCCACACCGTCTCGATCTCGAACTTGCGGGGCTCGCTCGGGTCGTACGACGGCCCCTCGGGATCGGTGATCTCTGCGATCCGCCACTTCATCGCGGCAAATCCCCCGCCACTGCCGGGACCGCTGAACGCCGTCGTGCGGAACGTCAACGCATTCACCGGGAAGGATGGCGGCCCCGTGGCCGTAGCTGTCGGCGTGTACGGAATCTGCGAATCCGCCGAATACGTGTTGAAGGCCCGGTAGCCGGTTACGTAGTCCTTCATGATCTGGACCATGCCGGGAAAGTCCTTCGTAGCGGCCTGCTGATAGAACCGCCCGTGCCCCGCCTTGCTGCTGTTGACATAGCTCGAAACGAGGATCGGGTTATAGTCCCACATCGCCCGGTCGGCGTCGACAATCGAAGGCCCGCCCAGGGGGTCGTCGATAGTCGCCGCCAGCTCATCGAGCAAGGGGTGCATCTGCTCGGTGTTGTAGAGCAGGTCGTGAAACTCCCGCAGGCGATTGCGGTACTCGATGTACAACTGGAGGTTGTTGAAGAACCCCCCCTCGTTCTTGAACGGGTCCTCGCCGTTGCCGAACATGTTGTTGGCCCAGGTCAGATCGAGGTCCCAGCACAGCATGGACCAGAGGTTCGTCTCGGGGTTCAGATAGAAGAAGTAGTTCTTGCCGTAGCCGATGTCGCCGTGGTGGATGCCCTCGACGACACAGCGGTAGCCGTAGTAGCGATTCACATCGACATTCTGACGCCACCAGTCCTGCGTCGGATTCGGGTCATAGTAGTAGCCGCTCTTGAAGGCGTTGAAGTCCGAGTTGTCCGCCGCCGCCGTCGAGCCCTGGTTGTTCTTCTCGCCGTTATGCCCTTCGATCTTGTAGAGGTTGCCGTCCGGCAGCTTGTGCTCATCCAGGAACCGGCCATCCATCTGTTCGATGACCATGTACAGGCCCCAGAAGTCGCCTTCATACTGCGTGGCCCCGGTCTCGGCCGCGTCGTCGATGACGCGGAAATGCACCCAGTGCGTCCTGGGCGACTCGACCCCCATCAGGTTGAACAACTTGAACCCGGCGGCCTCGAACATCCCCTGTTCACCGCGGTGCATGTAATCGCCCTGCTGGATGCACGCGGAGAAATTGAGCTTGTCCCACGTGGTGCCGTATTTCCTGCCGAAGTCATCCCGGGCCTGGAAGTAGTGCCCGCGGTTGAAATCGAACTTCCACATGTTCTTGCCCATCGCGTACCGCCAGACCCCCCCGCGGGCCCGGTAGCGGATATGGTCGTACACCTCACCGTCATAGACCAGCGTCCCCATCCACAGGTACAGATCACCCCCATAGCCGCTGCCTCGCGTGGTTCCGGGGTGAAATTGCGCATCGGCCACGTCCTGGCGCTTACTGAGCAGGTGATAGACGGGCACACGGGTCAGGACCTGCGGACTGTAGGTCACCGGTTGTCGAAGGGCGGAATCCCAACTCGACGGATGGATCGCCCCCGTCCAGGCCGGCACGCCGCTGTACACAAAATAGGCGAAGTTCGGCTGGGGGTCGTGTTCATACGGGGCACGGACGCTCAGACCCGTGTTGTCGGTCGCCGTGATTCGATACCGCATCAACATGCGATGCGTATGAAGGGCTCCCGGGACGACGGCGGTGTAGACATCGTCCCCGGCCTGCCCATCGCCACCGGTCCCGTCATCGACCATCGGCAGGCCGGTCCAGTCTGTTTCGTACTGGGCGTCGTCTTTGTGGAAGTACGACCCCGGCAGGACCCGCTGATACCACAAGACCACCGACTGCACGCCCTCGGCGTCGGTCGCCTTGACGGTGATCTTCACATCCTGGCCGGCAACAGGCTGCTTCGGCGAATGGTCCACCTGCCGCATCTGCGGACCGATGTTCGCCGCGAAGGTGGTATTCCTCTTGCCGGGGGTGGGACTGGCCCCCGAAGTGGAGGGATTGTCCGTCAGTCGCACGTCAATGAAACAATCGGACGAATTGTCTTTCGACGAATTGTGAAGCTGAACCGCCAGCACGTTCTCGCCCGCAACCAGATAGTCCGATGGCGGCCACGGGAGATTGAACTGCTTCCACGCGAAATCTTCAAGTGCCGAACTCGCCCCGACGGTGTACGCCACATCGTTACCCGGCATATTGGCGTTCTGGACGTGAGTACCGTTGATCCAGGCGTTGAAGCCGTCGTCATACATGGCCTCCAGCACAAGCGCCCCGACGGCCGCCGGATTGTCCACGTGGAACGTCTTGCGCAAAAACACGCACGTGTAGTTGTACCGCATGTCATCCAGGCGCGTGTTCAGGAAATCCTCTCCATAGCCAATCGGCAGCCTGTCGTAATCCCAGGAGGAATCGTCGTAGGACAATTCCCGCCACAACGACCGCGGATCGGACGCCTCCGTCAGGCCTTTCTTGTATCGCCAGTAGCCGCTTGCCGGTATCAATGTCGAGGGTGTACTGACGGAATCCGGCTCGCTCGGCCGCCAGTTACCGCCCAAGTCGCCGTCGAACGCGGGATTGACCAGCTCCACAGAGTAGCCGGGCGGATCGCCCACGATCGGCCAGGGGAAACCGAGCTTCCATTCCAGCTCATCGACCTTGCGGCCCTCGGCGTCGCGCAGAACCAGCAGCTCCCCCTCGTTGGAGAGCTTTCCTTGATATGGACCATAGACCGTCCCGGAGGGCCTGAACTTGGCTTCCAGGTGGGCCAGATCCTCGGCAACCACCACGTAGCCTCCCGGGGCTATGACGGCCCCGGCCGCAAATGTATAGCTGATACCCTCCGTAAAAGACCAGCCCGAGATATCCACCTCGGCGTCGCCGGCGTTGTACAGCTCGACGAATTCCACCAATTCGGTCTTAACGTCCGGGCGGGTGTGAATCTCATTGATGATGACCCGCGAACCCGATAGGCCCCAATTGGCCGCGAGCATGGCGAAATCCACACCGTTGACGCCCCCAACACGGTCGAAATCCGCGCACGATGAACCCGAACACCCTGAAATCAGCCACTGTTCGGCGAACAGATGAACATCAAGAAAATCCACCGTGCAGTCGTTGTTCAAATCCCCCACCGGGCACGCCGCAAGCGCCAAGGATGCCGAAATCATAGCTGTAATGCAGGAAGCAACTACCGCATGGAGTACGCGCATGCTCACAACTCCTCACTGGGGTGCAGGCTGTGGAGCCCCTATAGGAACGACTAGCAGGCCTTGTGATGGACCCGAACCACGGAATCCTACGCATATTATAACGGAAATGGCCCCCCGAATCAAGACCCGACCTCAGAAAGCTGGCCGAAAGCCGGTTGTAGCATCTCTGGCGGTTACATGCTCCGGCGGCCGACGCAGTACAGCGTCCTATCTGCCCGCCAGAGCCTGCACAACGGCGTCGGCATATCGGGCATGAACCTGGTTCAGTTCGGCTTCCGTAGCCGTCAAGGCCCCCTCTTTGGGTCGTTGCGGCAAGGATGGCTTGACCAAAGTCAGGCCGGGTGTATCCGCCGAATAGGACTGGAATGTCCGTCCCCAAGCCTTGAGCGTCATGTCGGGCTTGACCAGTCCGGAGTACAGGCTGATATCCCGCGATGACGGCGTATCGGCAAACGGCCAACTCAGCCAGCCGTCGGCCAGCCCGCGTGTCGCCTCGATCTCGGCGGCAATCCAGTCGGCCTGCTGCTGCTCGCTCAGGAACGGATGATTCTGCGGCGCGCCGCCTCCATACCAGCCAAACTCGCCAAGCACCACAGGTTTACCCACGTGGCACCACGCCAGCACCGCCCGCAGATAGTCCAGATTCTTGCGATGGTTCTCCTCGGAGGCAAACGGGCTGCCCAGCACCGGGTAGAAGTGGATCGTGTGGAAATCCACCCATCGCGCCTGCCGCCACGGGTTGAATGCCGCATACCGGCTCGGCCCGCCCTGGCGAACCAGCGGATACGACCATTGGATGTAGCCGACCGTCACCAGATGCGTCGGATCAGCACCGCGAATCGCCTCAACTTGGCGGCGGACCCACTCATCCGCCAGATACTCCCGGAAATCCTGGTAGTCCGCCATGCGTATACTGTCGGCATCGGCCTCGTCCGGCGGTATGGAGATCGCCTCCCACTGCCCGTCCGCCGGGGCCTCGCTGCCCCAGGCCTTTCTCAGAGCCTCCCACGAGCCGTACTTCTCCCGTAGCCGCCCACGCCACCGATCCGGCCAATCCGGGTTCGACCACGGGATATGCGGCTCATTGAGCAGATCCCATGCGAAGATCGCCGGTTCGCCACGGTAGCGACCCGCCACCGTCTCCCAGAAGACCTCAAGGGCCTTNNCCCCGCCAGTAATCCGGCGATCCCTCCCAGTGGTCAGGCCCGGTCGGAATCAGGCGTATCCCGTGCTCGCGGGCGATCCGCACCATTGCATCGAGCTTGCCCAGGGCCGCCTCCTCGACCCTGTCTTCGTTCGGCTGGAAACCGGCAGCGGTCAGGAATACCCGCGCGCAATTGACACCCAGGCTCTGCATCACCCTAAAATGTGTCCGAACC
>DDXG01000247.1 GCA_002347125.1 Phycisphaerales bacterium UBA2266 | reverse complement strand
GCGCTGGATTGCTCTAACTCCTGCGCACGCTGTTGAGCGGCCCTCAGTCGCTCCTGCATGGCGCCTCGGGCATTTAGCGCGGATTGGGCCTGTTCCTGCGCCTGGATTCGAGCAGCCTGCTCGGATTCCAGCTTCGCTTCAAGGCAGGTACTTGCCTCGGTCTGTCGACTCAGTGCCTCCTGGAGTTCCTTGCCGGCCTGGAGTTGCTGCGCCAAATCCGCTTCGAGTTGGCCTCTGGCGGCCTGCTCCTGCCGCAACTGTTCGTCGGCCGTGCGGCGGATTTCGGCGGAGCTAGCTGCCGCATCTTCCATCGCCTTACGGACTGCCGCGTCCGCTTCGGCTCGGACTTGCTCGACAGCGGCGGCGGCCTGGGTCTGGGCCCGCCCGACCGCAACGACGGCCTCGTTTCGAGCTTCCTCGATGGTTGTGGCGGCCTGGGTTTGGGCTTGCCGGACGGCCAATTCGGCTTCGGTTTGGGCTTGGCTGACGGCTTGGGCGGCGGCATCCTCCGTTCTCTGAGCCCTTGCGGTTGCCTCCTGTATCCGTTCGGCGGCCTCGGCACGGGCCTGTCCAATGGCGGCTTTCGCTTCCGCACGGACTTGCTGGATGTCGTGGGTGGCCCGAGTGCGGGCTTTTTCGACGGTTTCCTCGGCTTGACGGCGGGCGTGCTCGACGGTAGCGGCGGCCTGCGTCCGGGCCTGCTCAATGGTCTGGGCAGTCTCGGTGCGGAGCGCTTCGAGTTCGGCCTCAAGGGCCTTCGAGAGGGCCTCGGCAGCCCGCAGGCGTTCGGTCAGGGCCGCCCTTTTTCGCGTCTCATCGGCGAACCGCTCCTGCATCTGGGCTGCGGCTGCGGTCTGGGCTGACAGTTCATCCCTCGTACCGGCCAGCCTACTCTGCGAGGTTTCCAGGCGCTCTCGCAAACGTAGCGATTCCTGCTGCCTGGCCTCAAGGCGTTTCTCGGCGGCGGCGATGGCTTTGCGGTAGTCGTCGCACCGCCCCTGGGCATCGGCGCGGGCCCGGCTCTCAGTTTCGATAGTCCGACGGGCATCGGCCAATTCAGCATCGGTGCTGTCGATTCGCTGTCGGGCGGTCGCGCCGGCCTGGACCTCGGCGGCCAACTGCGTCTGAAGTCCCTCGATTCTGACCGAGTGCTGTTCAATGATCTTCTCCGCCCTGGCGAGGGCTTCGGATCGGTCGTGCAGTTGCGCTTCGGCGGTGGTCCGGGCGTCATTCTGAGCCGACAGTTCCCTCTTGAGCTGTTCAACCGTCCCATTCAGCCGGTCTGCCGACGCCTCAACGGCCCTCAGTTGCTCCAGTGCCTGGGCCTTCTCACCGGCATGGACCTCGATCCGGTGGCGCAGGTCGGCCGTTTCTTCGGCCGCGGCCGTCAGCTTGACGTGCAGTTCCTCAATGGCTGCGTCCTTCTCCTCAATGAGCTCGGCTGCTTCAGCGTTGGCCGCAGCCACCTGCTGCGATGCCGATTCCTCGGTTTCCTTGACGCGCTGGAGGGCGGCTTTGAGCCGCTCCTGGAGCTGTGATGCGGTCTCGATCTTCGCACGGGCCTGCTGCTCGGCACGGGTCCTGGCGGCTTCTTCGGTCTGTGCTCGACTGTCGGAGGCGGCCCGAGCGGCCGTCTCGGCCTCAAGGCGTTCCTGGACCTGCTTCAACGCATCAGCCTGCCGGCGGACCTGCTCATCGGCCTTGGCTATTGCCTCGGCGGACGCGGCGCGGGTTCCCTCAATGGCGGTTTGGCCCTCGGTCTGTGCCTGCTCGATCTTCGCCTGGGCCTGCTCGTGAGCCTGCTCGACGGCGGCCTGCATATTGGCCTGGGCTTTCTCGACCTCTGCACGGGCCTGCTCCTGTGCCTGCCGGACGGCGGCCGCGGCCTCATTCCTGGTCCTAATCTGGGCCTGTTCGGCCTGGCGGCGGGTCTGTTCGATCGCCTGGGTCATTTCAGCGCGGACATGAGTGACCTCGTCATTGGCATCCTGGCGGGTCTGGGCGATTGTCTCGGCCATCTCGGCCCTTGCGGCATCGAGTTGTGCCTCGAATTCGCCCTTTCGCCGTTGGAGTTCCTCTTGTTGCGCACGCAGGAGGGTTTCGGCGTCGGTTCTAAGACGCGATTCGGCTTCGGCCTGTTCCTTGGCCTGTGCGGCGGCTTGGGCGGCCGTCCTGGCCTGGGCCTCGGCCGATGCGCGAGCCCGGGCTTCTTCCACCAGCCTGTTCTGCGTCTGCTCATGGGCTTTTGCCAGCGAGTCCTGCTTCTGTTTCAACTCGGCCAGTTGCGTATCCTGTGAGTCGATTCGAGCGGCGGCCTGTTCCTTCTGTCGGGTCTGGCTATCGAGGGCGGCGGCGAGTTCCTTGGATCGCTGCGACAAGCCCTCCAGTTCATTCTGCAACTGCTCGATCGTCTCGGCACTGCGACGGACCTCTTGATCGGCCTGGGCCTGGGTAGAGGCCATTTGCTCGGCGGCCTCGGCACGGGCGGCCTCGACTCGTTCGGCGGCGTCGGTTTGGAGGGCGGCGATCCTATCGGCCATTCGGGCGTTGAGGACCTCGACCTGGGCAGCGGCATCGGACCTGGCGGTCGCCAGTTGCCCGGCGGTGGTCTCCTCCACTTCGGCGAGGCGCTCAAGGGTAGCCCGCAGTCTCTCTTCGGCGGTGGCCCTGGCCTGGGACTGCTCCTGAGCCTGCTGCTCGGCCCGGGTTCGGGCGGCTTGCTCGGTTTCGACGCGGGCGGCGATGGCGGCGCGGGCCTCGGTTTCGCGCCGCAGGTGCTGCTCGGTTGACTGAGTGGTTGCGGCGGCCTGTTGGAGTTGCTCGTGCAGCCGCAGGCGGTCTTGGGTTTCTTCTTCGAGCTTGGCCTCAAGCTGTTGCCTGGTTTGCGTCTCCTGTTGCAGGCGGGCTTGAGTGTCTTTGAGGCTCTCAACGTGGCGGCTTAGCTGCTCCTGGGTATGGGTCAGGGCCTCGCCTCGCTGACGCAACTGGCCTCGCAGCTCATCCAGGGCCGCAGTATGCCGGGCACGCTCTTCTTCAGCTTCTTGCCAGGCCAGTTTGAGCGATTGCTCGGCCTCGGCACGGGTCTGCTGGATGGCCGCCTCGGTGCGGGCCTGGGTCTCGGCAACGCTCTGGGTCGCGGCGGATTGTGCTTCCTCGACGGCCGCCTGTGCCTCGCTTTGCACCTTCTCGATGGCCTGGGCGGCATCGGCCCTGGCGTGCTCGACGACGGCGGCCGCCTGATTCCTGGCATTCTCTATCGCCCTGGCGGCGTCGGTACGGGTGTTTTCCAGTTCGGCTGTCAGGGCCGCCTGCACCTGGGTCAATTGGGTTTGTTTTTCGTCCAGCCGCTCCTGGAGTCGGGCGGCGGTCTCCTGTAACTGGGATTCCTTGGCGGCCAGCCGCTGCTCCATGTCGTGGCGGACCCGCTCCATCTCGCCCTGGAATTGCTCGAACTGGGCCTGCACGGCCTCCAGACGCTGCTGCATCTGTTGTCGCTGCCGGGATTCGGTCCTGGCGGACTCCTCGGCAAGGGCCTGAGCCTGGCGGGCGGCCTGGGCCTCGGATTGGGCCTGAGACTGGACGACGGCGGCCTCGGCGGCCTGAGTCTCGGCCTGGGACCGTGCGACGCCCTCGGTTCGGGCCCGTTCCTCGGCTCTGGCGATAGCCTCGGCGAATACCTTGCGTTCGGCTTTGATCTCGGCCTTGGTGGATCGGTCGGGCTTGGTCTTGAGTTTGCCCCTTTTCTTCTTATTGAAGCAGGGCGCCAAAGGGTGATGCGGCCAGTGCTTTTCTCCACAGATGCTGCACGTGGGCACGAACTTGTCGTCGTCGGCCTTTACGAGTCGGTGGCTCGTCCCGTGAACGTCCTGAATCCCGCCGTCATCCGCTGACTTTGCACTCATCGGCTTGAAATCCCAACGCGTGGATACCACTCCTCGTTACATGTGCATCCAATGTCTGGAGTCCGAACGCCGGCGATGGGGGATGCCCCATCCTTGAGCGAATTCCCGGATTCGAGTCCGGGGGCCACAATAGCATATATCGGGCCGTGCGTCAATGCCGAGGCGTGGCGATGATTGAAGAAACCCGATGCGACCGGCGGCGCAGGCTTGACCGGACGAACAAAGCGCATAGAATGCGCGCGGCGGCGAGCCGAAAGCACTGCATGACATGATGTGAAGGAGCCCTTGTGGCCGGTGAACCCAGTGAAAACGTAGAGATACTCAACCTTGAGCGATTCATCTCGCTGATGGAGACGCCGTTCGAGGAGGTCTGTCGGTTGCTCGAACTTGATGAGCCTGAACCGGTGTCGGGAGCGGTGGCGGGGATGTCGGTGTTCCTGTTCGACCCGCAGAAGGGCTACGTGTTCGCCGGGGCGGTGATCATGGACGACGAGTGCGGCTTCTACGGGATCCGTGTAGGCTCGCAATGGCTGGAGGCGGCCGAACAGCTTGAGGCGCAGGGATTCATCCAGGCCGGTGATGCGGAGCGGTTCACGCTGCCGGGAGTCGATTTCGGCGTGGGCATTCACCTCTACCCGGATGACTACGACCATCCTGCATCGGCGAAGGTGCACCATTACAGCGTGGGCCCTGCCTACGGTGGGGCGTCTTCGTCGTAACCGGCGGTCTTCGCGGGGCTACCGCAGCAGGACCGTATAGGGCGATGTTTCATCGATGTGGACGGTCAGGCCGTCGGGGCCTTGGGCAATGGAGGTCTGCTTATCGGTCGCATAGCCGTTCTCGTCACAGGCCACGGCACGGGGGGAACCGGCGTCTCTCAGCCGCAATGTGACCGTCGCGGCGATTCTCTGGAGGCCCCAGGGGGCGGAACCGACGCTGCGAATCGTGCCGCCGGCGCCGCCGGCTTCGGAGGTCTCCCAGCCGCAAAGCTGGTCGATAGTCATGCACTGGATGAGGATATTGCCCGATGTCTCTATCGGCCGGTCGTCGAGGGAAACGACGATAACCGTGCCGTATTCGTTATCCATCTTGATGGCGACCTGGCTCAGGCGGATGGCGTCCCGGCCGCCGAGGAAGCCGGCTGCTCCCTGGGCCTTCGGGGTGTTCATGGTCACCATGCCGTTGCCGTAGTCGAGGGTCAATTCGCCGGTGGCGCTTGTGATGGTGGCTGCCTGGCGATTGATGGACTTGCTCAGGTCCATGATCCGGGAGTCTTCGGGCTTGCCCTCGAAGGAACGGGTGACGCGGCCGATGTAGAAGGTCGCCGGGTCAATGGCCTGCTCGATCCTGCCGGAGCCGCCCGCGGGAACCTGGTCGGCGCGCAACTGGTCCATGGCGGCACGCACGAACACCCGGGAGCCTCTTAGGGCTAGCAGGTCCTCCACCGGGAGGTGCTCCTGAACCACGCTTGACGCCTGGCGGACGTAGCCGTTGCGGTAGAGCAGGGCCGTGGCGAAGAAGCTGCCCAGGACGGCGGGTGTGTTCATGGGGAACTTGCCGACGCTTTGGTCCCAGCTTGCGCTGCCGATACTGAAGTGGCAGACGGCGTCGAGACCGTTGAGGGCTCCGTAGGCGGCCGTCAGGAAGGGCCACTCGGCGCGGTACATGTTGGGCATGGGCCAACCGATTTCGGAGGTGATGCTTGGCCGGCCGTCGATTTCTATGAAGGGCAACGGATTGGCCAACCGCAGGTGCAGCGAGGACTGGCTGGCGAAGGTGTGGCCGGGGCGGACGGACCAAGTGGCCCCGTCGCCTTTGTGGTTGTGGTCGAAGTAGCCGTGGTGGTCGATGACGTCGCCGGCCGTATAGCAATACTGCTCCAGCGGATCCAGCAGGCTCGCATCGGCGGTGCGCCAGTTGCCGCAGGAGACCAGCCCCGTGTAACCGCACTCGGTTCGGAAATGGCTTATCGCCTTTTCATAGAAGCCCCGCATGTTCTCCGTGAGAAAACGCACCTGGTCGGATGCGCGTGCGCGATTGGCGGGCGCCGCTCGCAGGCCGTCGCCGGTCATGTTCCAGGCCGAAAGCAGCTCCATGCGGCCATCGTCGGGGTGATCCTCGGGGTTGCGTTGGCCGGCCCAGGCGGCGAGGGCCTTGTCCAGAGAACCGTATTTCTCGGTAAGCCATGCACCGTAGAGCCTCTGGAGGGTCTCCCATCGCTGCGGTGGGGCGTTCTTCTTGTCGAACGTCCAGAAGAAGTGGCTGTCCTCGTTCTGAACCTCCACCATCGCCACGGCGGGGTCGCGGCCGAGCGGGACGCCGGTGTAGGGGTTCGGGCTCTTGAGCAGCGTATCGGCCCAGTTGAAGTAGATTCGCTGCATGTCAGGATCGAAGAACAGAACCATGAAGGACCACCGGTCACCCTCTCGGTGCCAGGGGTCAAGGCGGAACCACGCCGGGAAGTAGAAGCTCAGTTTGGTGTAGATGCCCTGCTGTTTGAGGGCCCAGATGAAATGGTGGATGTTGTCGAGCTTGCGCTTGTCGACGGCCGGATCGCGCGAGCTGTATATGCCGCCGTGAAGGCGGACCAGGTTGACGCCGCGCTTGGCCAGGTGCCGGGCAAGGTAGACGTGGGAGTCATGGTCCAGACTGTGGATGACGCCGCCGGCGTTGGCGGCCCAGAACTTGACCGGTCGGCCGTCGGCCAGGACGAAATCATTGCCCTGTGCTCTGACGTATCCCCTGGAGCCCGCCACCTTCTCGTTGAGCTCGCGAAGGTCGAGCAGGGCTTCGTCGGTGTAGGCATCGACCGGCGGCTCCCAGGAGAAATAACCCGGATTGGCCTTGTTCGTTCGCTGTCCGGGCTTGAGGGCGCCTCGCGGCATGAAGGGCGAGGGGGAGAGAACGAAGCAGTCGAGGGCGCCATGGTTGTTGTTGTCGCTGTGGAACTTGAATTCGATGGAATGCGGACCGGCGGTCAGTTGCACCTGTCCGGCGTTGACCCACGAGATGAACCGCATGTCGGGTTTGCCGTCGGAGGCGATGTTGAGGTTCTCCACGGCCTTACCCAGATTGACCTCGACCCACGGGCCGCTATCCAGGCGGTAACTGAGCCTCGGCGCGGCGACCGAATTGGCGCGAATCCAGAAGTGGTGCGGGCCGGGCCGGGAGACCTGGACGTCGTAGCGGGCGGTCGGAGGCGAGCCGGCGGCGAAATGCGAGAGCCATTGGCCGCCGGAGAGATTGTCCTTCTTGACGCTGTCGTACCAGCCGTGCCGCTGCAGGGTGTGGTCGGCGGCGTCTTCGCCCTCGATCCAGACAAACCCCTCGCCGCCCCGCACCAGCGAAGCACAAGCCAGCATTATGACCGCAGATAGATGCAGTGTGTTAAGCCGCATAAAGCTCCTTTGCGATTGGATAGCGATTGTCGATCCCTATTCTAACCGCAAACACGGAGGTGTTTCCGGAAAAAAAGCAGAGTCCGCGAGGATACCGGACAGCGGGGCAACCGCACCGCGCATTGCCGCTATTTCAGTAGCCCGACGTCCGGCGATGCGGTAGGATGATGTTCAGTCCGAAAACGAAAGGAGGCAGCCATCATGGTCAGCCGCGTTGTTGCTTCTCGATCGAAAGACTCCGCCGCCTGGAAATCGCCGGTCGCCGGGACGGTCCTTGGTGTAGTGTGCTTGTGCCATCTTGTGTGCGTGTCTTCCTCGCATGGGGCCCAAACGGGTTCTCAGAGCGCCGGCGCATGGGGGATTGGCGCGCCTATCGCCACATACTGGGCCGGTCCAGCGTTGACCGACGGCGTGGCGCGGCAGATGGTCGAAGGGGGTTTCAACCTTGTCTGGTGTCGCAGCGAGGAGGAACTTGATACGGCGCAGCGTCATGGTCTTCGAGCGATGCTTATGAACGGCTTGTTCAGTCCGGCGTCGCTGGAGGATCCGAGCCGCCGCGAGCAGTTGGATGCGCTGGTCTCCCGTGTCAGCCGCCATCCTGCCCTCTACGCCTATTACATCATCGATGAACCGAGCGCGTCGCAGTTCACCGGACTGGGCGAGCTGGTCGGATACCTGCGGCAGCGAGACCCGGCGCATCTGGCCTACATCAATCTCTTTCCGACCTACGCCAATAATCAGCAGCTTGGCACGGAAGGCGACGTAGTCACGGCCTACAGGGAGCATCTGCGCCGCTACGTGGAGCAGGTCAAGCCGGCCCTTATCAGTTACGACCACTATCAATTCCGGCTCAAGGGCGACGGCGACCAGTATTTCCTGAACCTGGCGATGATCCGGCGGGCCGCACAGGATGCCGGTGTGCCGTTCTTGAACATCGTGCAGGCCTGCACCTGGGCGCCCGAGGCCATGCGCGTGCCCAATCCGGATGAGCTGCGGTACCTGGTCTACACGACATTGGCTTATGGGGCCCAGGGCATCAGCTACTACGTGTACGCGCATCCCAACCATCACGGCAGTCTCGTGAGTCTCGACGGGACGCCCGGTCCGCTCTTCCATGCCGTCAAGTCGTACAATCCTGAGTTCGTCGCTATAGCCGGCGAACTGCAACGCCTGCGTTCGCTGGGCGTCTACCATACGGCGATGCGGGAGCCGGGCTGCGAACCGTTGCCCCCCGACGCCGCCTTCAGGCTGGATGACGCGGCGTCTTCTGCGGGCCCGCGCGGCTGGCTTCTGGGCTGTTTCGGGGCCCACGACGAGACCACGCACGTAGTTGTAGTGAACCTGGATTACGCGGCCGAGGGCAAGGCGATGCTCCGCGGACCTGCCCAACTCGATGTGTTCGATGCTGCGACGGCTCAATGGCATTCGACGGAGAAGGCGGTCATCCAATTGACGCTGCCGCCCGGTGGAGGCATCCTGGCCCGGGTCATGAAATGATCCGCCCGCCACGGGTCTTGCATGTGTTTCGTCGGTATCCTGCAAGGAATGGTTCGGTCCGGATGGCAACTGTAAGGAGGTCTATTATGGTCAATCACAGTCCCAATGTGGATAGAATGAGCCGCTTCACACGCCGCGACGTACTGGCCGGCGGCTGCCTTGCGGCATCGTGGGCCGCCGCAGGCTCGCCGTTACGGCCGCTGAGGGCGGGTCAGGACCGCGGACCGGCGGACATATCGAATATCGACCCCGGCTATATCGGCCCGCAGTTCTTTGATGAACAGGAGAAACAAGCCCTGCTGGATGTCCTGGAGTCCGGCTCGCCGTTTCGGTATTGGGGACCGGGCACGCCGACCAAGGTGCTGAGGTTCGAGGAGGCCTTCGCCAGACACATGGGCGCCCGTTTTGCGCTGGGTGTAACCTCAGGCACGGCCGCCCTGGACTGTGCCGTGACCGGGCTCGGCATCGGGCCCGGCGATGAGGTGATCGTGCCGGCCTACACATGGTGGTCCGACTACACGTGCGTCGTCCATGCCGGAGCACTGCCGGTTTTTGCCGATATCGACCGCACGTTGAACGTAGACCCGGCGGACCTCCAGCGCAAGATTACGCCTCGAACCAAAGCCGTCATCGCCGTCCACCTGTTGGGCGGGCCCTGCGATATGGAGCCCATCCTCCAGGTCGCACGAAAGAACGGGATTGCGGTTCTCGAAGACTGCGCGCAATGCGTAGGGGGGTCGTATCGGGGCAAGAAGCTGGGGACTTTGGGCGATGTGGGCATCTACAGTTTCCAGATCAACAAGACGATGACCTCCGGCGAAGGCGGTGCCGTCGTAACGGACAATCCTGACATCTATGCACGGGCGGCGCGGTTCCATGATATGGGCGAGTTACGGCAGGTGTTCGCCGAACGGATGGGGTCCGGCCGCGGTCAGACCTTTGCCGGCGAGAACTTCCGGATGAACGAGTTCACCGGCGCGGTGTTGGGGGCGCAGCTATCGAAGCTCGACACAATGGTCCGGCAATTGCGCAGCCACGCCGGGGTGGTCTATGACGGGATCAAGGAACTGGCGGGTATTCGTCTGCGGCATCGGCCGGACCCGGAGGGAGATATCGGCTATGCGGTCTTCTTCGAGCTGGCGGACAAAGACCAGCGGGATCGCTGCATCAAGGCTCTGCGGGCCAAGGGGGTGCCCGCCTCTACACTGACCGGCTCGGTCCTTCTGCCGATTCAAGAGTCCGTCGTCAACAAGCGGGCCCGGCACGCCGATTGGCCCTCGTTCAACAGCCCCCAAGGCCGCGATATCCAATACGGACCCGAAAGTTGCCGACAGACCCTGGAGGTCTTCGACCACTTCGTACAGGTCAGGAT
>DDXG01000398.1:12907-24289 GCA_002347125.1 Phycisphaerales bacterium UBA2266 | reverse complement strand
GCGCGTCGCTTTCAATCGACGGCCAACTCCAGCCGGTTCAACGCCGCATCGAATACGAGCAGCGACAGTTCCTCCACGGCCGTCGCCGCCGGGCCGACGAATACCGGCCCGGCTTCCATCGGTGCGCTCGCAAGGCCCCGGGCGTCGCGGACGACCACGCCGAATCGGTAGTCGCCGGCCTCCAGGGGACCGCTGATCCATTCGAGCACGTCGGCGGCGAGGCCGAAGTCGCCGCCGCCGAACGCGCCTATCCCGAAGCCGACGGCCGTCGAGCCGTCCCAGCCGAAGTCACCCGCGCCGAACCCGGCCAGGCCGAAGCCGCACTTGTCGAGTGGACCGGCCCAGATCGGGAGAGACCCGCCGGGCAGCGGCGCGCCGTAGTCAATGACGCCGGAACCGCCGTCGCCGTAGACGACAAATTCGGCGCCGAGAGGCAGGCTCTGTCGGCGGAGCAGTCGAATCCGCACCCGCCCGTCGCCGGCGGCCGCCGGAGCGATCCGGCTGCTCCAGTCCTGGTCGGCCTGGTCGGCGGCGACCGCGAAGACCTCGATCCGCACGGCGCCGGTGACAGACGACGGAACCGGGCAGAGCATTCGCCGCTGCCCGGAGTCCGTCGTTGCCCCTACAAACCGACCGCCGACGTAGACCTGGTACAGGTACGCCGATTGCGGCGCACGCCAGCTCACGAGCACCCGACCGACGGCCGGGTGGCCGCGTCCGGCGGCGCCGACACCCGCGGGAATCCTTACCGCCCTCACGTTCTCAATGCCGTTGTGAATCAGTTCCATCGTTACGCACTCAGTTGGCGATAGACCATTTCGTATTCAACCACGACGCCGGCTCCGCTGAGTCGGCGGCTTGTCACCTCGAACGATTCGACCCGCACGTCCTCGTAGACGGCCTGTCCGCAGGCCAGTATGTGTGTCCGGCCGTCGATCAGGGACTCGATGGCGGCAATCCGCTCGGCCATCTGCGCATGGCCGGCGGCGCGGAGCGTCCCCTGCTGGGCGATCCGCCGCCCGCGCCGGCCGGCGTCGATGCACAAAACGCCATCAAGGCCCGCCGCGGACCGCTCCACGGCGGCCCGTGCCGGCGAGCCGACCGCGAGATGGGTCTGTGCTTCGTCAAACAACATTTGTCCGTCTAATGTCACGAGCATGGTTTATCGACTCCATCGGATCAGGGTCCGCGTGTGCAACCCCGATGGACATCGGGGCACACCCTACGCCTCTGTCGGAACCAGATGCTTCGCTCCGCTCAGCATGACAATTGCCGGCGGGCGGCGTTTGCTCATTCGCGGACGAGGCGGGGGCAGCCGCCGTCTCGCACGAGGTCGGTGATGCCGTCGCCGTCGGCGTCGAGGGCCAGTGTGCAGCGCCGGCCGGTCGCGTCACTGAGCCGCTGGTAGTGCCGGTTCTTCTCCCAGAGGCCGTCCTGGTCGGCGGCGCCGGCGTGCATGGCGTACAGAGCCGCGATCACTGCATAGGTCGAGGACTGCCGCAGCGCATCGCCGTCTACGATGTCATCGGGTGTATACCCGCGTTCGTCGCCGGTCAGGCCGAATTGCTCGGTCAATTGACGGGCGACCTGCACCGCCTGAGGGCGATAGGTGCATACGCGATAGATCACGTCGTCGGCGGCCGGGGGCGCTATGGGCTGAGCGGACGCATCGGCGCGCACGACCGAGACGGTAAGGGTCGTCGGCGAATCGACCGAGACGACCTCGTAAGAGCCGTGGACGGCCCCATCGGCGCTGGAGAGGTACACCACGCACCCGGCCGCGACGCCGGCCGCCGGGAAGTCCGCACCGGGGGCCGTCAGTGTCGTCCCGCTGAGGGCTGCCGCGGATCCGCAGGCTATCACCTGTTCGCGCAGGTGCAGCTCGCTGAAGAGCACGGGCTCGCACCGGAGAATGTCCACGTCATTCGATAAACACAGCATAGTGTCACCGTTCCTTCGTCAGTGATGCCTTTGAAGCCACAGAGGGCACAGAGGACTTTGAGATCGCGCCCAGGCCGGATGCTTCGCTTCGCTCGGCATGGCAAGAGCACGTTGGCGCCGCCATGACAGGAGCACGTTCGCGCCGTTCGGCATAACATGTTTGAATCAAAGGGGTGGCAGCCTTTCGCGAAGCGAAGGGCTGGATGTCCATCGCTTGCCTACGGCAAGGGACGCCACCCCCGCGGCAGACCACCTTGCGCGAAGTACCTGGTTGTCCCACTACGTCAACTGGTGCTCAGGCCGCGGATGAGGCCGTGGGCCGCCTCGTTTTTCAACTCCAGCGTGTACTCGCCGATGAGTTCGCCGCACTCGTAGTCGCCGGTGCTGGCCAGCGGCTTGAAGTGGAAGCTGCGCCCGGCCAGCGGCAGGACGCTCACGCGGGACGAGTCGAGCATGAGCACCGCATCCTGCGGCATCCAGCGTGTTGTCACGATGCGGCAGACGCCGAAGTCGCTCTCGTAGAGGCTCACCAGGTTGGTGAAGGTCGAGTCGTTGGCGCCGTAGGAGCGGTTGCCCGCGAGGAATCCGTTGATGGCGCGTTTCTGGAAGCCGCCGACGACGATGAGGTCCACCTTGCCGTTGCTGACCTCCCAGATCCGCCGCAGGGTGTAGTTGATCATCTCCTCGTCGAGGTCGTTGCCGGTGGGAAAGCCGCTGTCACCGGTGGTGAAGACGTTGGTGGTGAGGTGCTGGATGATGCCCTTCATGGAGCGTCGGACGGCGGGGCCGCCCTGGGGGTTGGAGGCGGGCCGGCCGCCGTTGATGACGGAGTTCTCCAGGTCGCGGATCAGTTCCCGCAGCCGCTCCTGCTTCTGGTAGTCCAGTTCGTCGGCCAGGCCCAACTGGGTCGCGGCCATGTCGGTTCCGCTGACCTCGACGGCGGCGGTGAAGATCTGGGTGTAGTTGCCGCAGCGGGCGCGGTTGGTGAATCGCACGGCCGGTCGGTCGGCGCCCTCGAGGCTTGCGTTGCCCAGGATGTTGATGACCTGGTGATTCGCCAGGTTCTCGGGCGTGGTGCCGGCGTAGCCGCGGACGACGGTCAGCGCGTCGCCGTCGACGGCGGTCACGAGCATGAGTTCGCCGCTGCCTTCGATCTGAATCTGGTCGCCGGCGCGGAAGCGGTCGCCGTGCTTGACGCCGAATTCGGTGTCGACCGCGGGGTCGCCGAACGTGCCGTCGTCGACGGCGTCGCGGTTGGGCAGCAGCGCGTCTTCGAGCCACTCGTGGTAGGTGCTGCGGGCCTCGCGCATGGGATCGCCAAGGGCGTCCAGCAGCGGCGTCTCGTAGGGCGAGACGATCCCGATGAGGTCACTGACATCTTCGGCCAGTTCCGGCAGAGTTGTCCCCGCCGAGTAGGTTGCCTTTCCTGTAAAGGACATCGTTTACTCCCTTTCGAAATCCGTGTTATTGCGTGTTTGAAGCCACAGAGGGCACAGAGGGTCTTG
This sequence comes from Phycisphaerales bacterium UBA2266, assembly GCA_002347125.1. GTDB lineage: Bacteria > Planctomycetota > Phycisphaerae > Sedimentisphaerales > Anaerobacaceae > UBA2266. The sequence continues at coordinate 20,843 of DDXG01000398.1, read as the reverse complement.
ATGTGTGTGAACCCGTGGCTCAGTATACAGGACGGGAGAGCCGCAGGTACTCGTGCACATCGGCGCGGCGGCCGGTGGCGGCGGCGCGCTGAGCGGCCCGCTCGGCGGGATTCGCGGGCCGGGCGCGGTGTCTGGGGCCGGCGGTCCCGCGCGGCGTGACGGCGGGGCCGGCGAACAGCCAGGGCCTGTCCCTGCGCAACTGTTCGACGACGGCATCGGCGTCTTGCGGCGTTTTATCCGCCATCCGCGATTGCGCCAGCAGCACGGCGGCTTCGAGGTCCGTCGCCCCGGCGGCGGCGAGCTTGTGCATGAGTTCGCGCTCGCCGCGGAGTCGGGCCAGTTCCCGGGACGACTGCTCGGCCTGCTCGCGGGCCCCGGCCAGTTCGGCCGTGAGGTCCTCGACCTGCTTGTGCGCCAACTGCGCCCGGCGGCGGGCCACCTCCGATGCAGGCATCGCCCGGACGCCTTCATTCTCCGCGGGTGCGCCTTGCGTTGCCGGCTGTTCATCGTGTTGATCAATCTGGCTCATAGTTCCTCCAAGGGTTTTGGTGTTTAGTGTTTAGTATTTCGTATTTGGTGTCTGTTGGGGTTCGTATCCAAGTTCCCGGAGGACCTGTTCGGCGGGGACGCCGAGTTCCTTTTTGATCTGCGCCTCGCGGAGGCGCTCCATGACGTCCTCGGGCAGCGGGCTGGGGAAGAGCACGTCGATGTCCCGGTCGGCCTCGCTGGTTCGATAGACGCCGGCCTTGTCGAGGATGGCCAGGATCATGGCGCCGATCCGCCGGAGGCCGCCGGCGTAGGTGAACTTCTTGCGTTCATTCTTGGCGAGCATGCCCATGAGGGTCAGCCGCAGGGCGACGGCGCTGGTGAGGTTGCCGATCTTGCTCTTGAGGATGCCGGCGACGACGGGGGTGACGCCGCTGGTCTTGTCCATGGCCTCGCGGATTTCGGCGATGTGCAGGGCCTCGCTGGGGGCGGCGGCGTCGCCGCCGAACTCCTCGATGGCCGCGTCGGGATTGTCGGTCGCCCACATGCGTCCGGGCGAGACGGGGCGGCGGTCGAAGCCGTCGAGCCCCTTGGCCAGGTACATCTTGAACGACTGCATCGTCACGCGGCTGGCGCGGTCGCTGAGGCGCGTGTTGAGCTCGTCCTGCAGGGGCATGAGGGGCTCGACGTCGCTGAGGCCCTCATAAGAGTATGGTTGGGCCATGTTCTGGATATGCACGACCGGCAGAAAGCCCCAGGGCATGGGTCCTTCGCCGACGAGTCGGCCGTCCTCGTAGCGCTGCCAGGCCGCCGGGGAGAGGATCTCGGTGACGTCGACGACCTGCCGCCGGTCCATGCCGCCGGCTGGGCCGTTGAGCAGGCGGGCGAGGAACGAATCGCGGGCGGTCACGGTGTTTCGCCGCTGCTGAAAATGCTGCACGTAGTAGCGGATGCGGCGGTAATCGTTCTCATCCAGGACAGGCAGTGCTCTGGGCGCCTCGATCAGCTCCAGATCGATGGACCGTGCCAGTTGCACGGCGCCGTCAATGGGGACGTTGTGAAGTGAGGTTGAGATGGGGTTGGCTATGGGCTCGCCAGGCCTGACGATACAATCGACGAAGCCGTAGACGCTTGCGAGCACTGCCATATCCTGGAGGAAGCCCATGTCGCCGTTGGCCGCAAACACCGCCTTTATAATCCGTTCGATTTCTGCGCGTTTTTGGCCATCCGGCGACCTGGATACGAAGTTGATGGGTTTGCCGAAGAGGAAGTCGACGGCCGCGTTGACCCGCCAGGCGATGTCGTTTTCGATGACGACCTCCTTGCGTTGGATGTCGGGGACGGGGGCGGGGTGTCCGGCGGCGTGGGACAGGCCGGTGAGCCGCGCCGGCAGGCCCCATTCCTGGGCCTGGACGTAGCAGCGGCCGGAGTCGCCGACCTTGCGGTCGGCGTGGCTGTGCCGCCCTATCTCGCGGCTGGGGTTGGCGTAATAGTCCCAGAGCCGCCCGAAGTGGCGGGCGATCCGGGGCGAATGTTCCTCGACGAGCCATTGGACGTAGGCCGCATCCAGCGGGTCGTCGGCGAAAATGTCGAATGAATAGGCCATGTGTTACTCCGCGGCAACGGTGCTTGTTTCAGACTCTGGTGCTTCGTGCTTCGTGTCCGGCACTTCACGAATACGTGCCTTCACCCTTGGGGCGGACCTGCGCGGATGTGACGAAGTATCGGCAGCACGCCGCGCGGGCGGTTGTCGTAAAGTCTTGCCCCGTAAGGATTAAAAAAANNAAGCCCCAAGCCATCCTCTCCCCATGGCACGTAGGGTTGGGGGGTTGGGGTGGTGGCTTTACGTTTGGCGTTTTGGGGTTTTTCCCTTGACAGGGCGTCGCCGGTTGGTGTAGGATACGGGTGTCAAACGGTGAGTCGACGCTACAAGGAGATACCGAAATGAAGAAGGGATACCTCAACAAAGCCCCCTTCCTGACCGAGCCGGAATGGTTCTGGCAGACGCACGCCTCTGTTGTGCAAGGAACTATGTATGATGGGCGTAATCTTGATTCAAGCATCGGGTTTATAACTATTTTTTCTTCATTTTACCCTGGAAATGCCGCTGATCCGCCGTCCTATCCGGGGCCGGTCTATATCGATGTCGGCGAGAATGCCTTTGGCCTCTCATTCGTGGCGCCCATTTACGATCCAACTCGGAAGTACTATTTCTACCAAACTCACGCATCGGACTGGGCCGGGCGCACAGGCAAAGTGGCGGCCGTGGGCCAGACCATCCCCGAACCCGCGACGTGCCTGCTCATAACCCTCGGTCTGTTCTTGGCAAGGCCTGGCCGCCCTGGCCCCCGGCGAGGAGCCAGCGATTATTGAAAACTCAGAATTCCCAGCGTTTTTTTCTTGACTGTCTGCTCGCCGGTCGTATACTGTAAGTAGACGACTCCCCCGCATTAAGCGGGTTGGGCAGCCTATATGGCTGCCTGTTTTTTTTCACTGTGGTTCAGGGAGGTTCACATGAAACCACGCGCGATTGTCTATGTGGACGGGTTCAACTTCTATTATGGCGCCGTGCGCGGCACACCGCACAAGTGGTTGGACATGGAGAGGTGCTTCACGAGACTGCGCCCGGGCGACGACATCCAGCGGATATGGTACTTCACTGCCCCAGTCGACGGGCCGAGACAGATCCGCCAAGAAGTCTATCTTCGCGCCCTTGCGACCAGACCCCTTGTTCAGGTGATCCTGGGCAAGTTCAAGATCAAGCAGGTCAAGTGTGGCGTTGCTGCATGCGGATATCGTGGCTCGCGTGTTTTCGATATCCCCGAAGAAAAACGCACCGACGTCAACATCGCGCTTCAATTGCTGGACGATGCCTACCACGATAGAGCCGACAGGTTCATCGTTGTCAGTGGCGATTCAGATCTCGTGCCTGCCCTTGAGATGATCAAAGCCCAGTGGCCCGCGAAGAAACTGTATGTCTATGTCCCGTCACGTCATCCCATCAGAGGTGCGGCCGTAGAGTTGCGGAGCGCTGCCGACAAACATAGGACATTTCCCCAGGCACTGCTAAAGGTCTGTCAATTCCCCGCTACCGTACCGGATGGGCGAGGCGGCGTGATTCACAAACCGCCGGAATGGTAGTTCCGGCAACCACGCTACGGCGATTCCCATACCCGCCCCCCGTCCCCTTTGACCTCCCATCCGCACTCGCCATAATCACACATACGCGCCGCTGCAAACAGGATGCCATCCCTTGCCGCGAGGCATGGGATGGGGCCTGGATGCTGCCTGCGCGGGAATGACACCCGATCCGCCGGTGGTCTTGCGGGGGGCTTGACGGGGCCGGGGCGGTTGGGTAGCATGAGGTGCTCCGAAGACGCATCAGGGCTGTGAAAGGTACGAATATGAAATGGGTTCTCGCGGTTGCAGGGGTACTTCTGGCGGTGCTGGGCATGGACGGGTCGGTCGCGGCGGACCTGCCGGGGTTGACCATCTCGGATGGCTTCGGGGTGAACATTCACTTTCGCGGCGATCCGGTGGACCTGGACATGATTGCCGAGGCGGGCTTCAAGTTCATCCGCATGGACCTGGGGTGGGAGGGGGTCGAGCGGGAAAAGGGCGTCTACGACTTTGAGCGGACCGGCTACGACGCCCTGACGGCCGGCTGCGTCCGCCGCGGCATCCGCATCCTCTATATCATCGACTACTCCAACCGCCTGTACGAGTCCGAGCGGTCGGTCCGCACAGCCGAAGGCCGCAGGGCCTACGCCGCGTTCGCCCAGGCGGCCGCGAGCCGCTACGCGGGCAAGGGCATCCTGTGGGAGATATGGAACGAGCCGAATATCAAGCAGTTCTGGACGCCGGAGCCGAACGTCGAGGACTACTGCGCGATGGCGATGGAGGCGATTCCGCTGATCCGCAAGGCGGACCCATCGGGCGTGGTCGTGGCCCCGGCGACGTCGGGCGTGCCGCATGGGTGGATTGAGGAGTGCTTCAAGAGGGGGCTGCTCGCCCAGCTTGACGCCGTGAGCGTCCACCCGTATCGGCCGCAGAACCCCGAGACCGTCGTGGCCGACTATGAGAAGCTGCGGAAGCTCATCAAGCAGTACAGCCCCGACCGCCGCGTGCCCATCATCTCCGGCGAATGGGGCTACTCCAACGTCAACTGGGACCGCAGACCTCTCTCCCCCGAAACCCAGGCCCAATACCTCGCCCGCGAGTACCTGACCAACCTCTGGCAGAATATACCCGTCAGCATCTGGTACGACTGGAAGAACGACGGCACGGACCCCGCCGAACGCGAGCACAACTTCGGGACCGTCACGCACGACCTCATGCCCAAGCCCGCCTACATCGCCGCCTGCACGCTCAACACGATGCTGGCGGGCTTTACGTTCGACAAGCGCATCGAGACGGACAGCGCCGATGATTTCATCCTTCAATTCACGAGCGACGGCCGCCTCGCCCTGGCGGTGTGGACGACGGGCGTGGACCACGAATTCACGCTGACCCTTCCGGGCGGGCGGTCCGCCCCGTTCGACCTTATGGGCCAACGGACCCGCATCCAGTGGACCGAGCCGGGCCCGAAGATCACGCTGACCCAGAGCCCGCAGTACCTGCTCATCAGGCCGACACGATAATGAACAGAATCCGCGTGTGCAAGAATCCGATCCCGATGCACGTCTATCGGGATCGGGACACACCCTACGACTTCTTGCCATGCCAGAGACCTTTGTCATGCTGAGCGTAGCGAAGCATCCGGCTTCGAAATCGGAGATGAATCTCGTTCGCGGGCCAGATCCTTCACTTCGTTCAGGATGACAAGGGGGGTTCAGGATGACAAGGTGGGTTCAGGATGACAGCCGAACACAGACCTCTTTTCATACACAGGAGACAACACACGTGACTACCCGAATTCTCACCACCGTGACCGCCATCGCGATTGCTTTGTCGACCCCTGCCTGCGCTGCGCCGAAGATCACCTTCGTCGAGTCGCCCGGGCGTGTTGAGGTGAAGCTGGACGGCAAGGTCCTCACCAACTACATCTACGCCGTGGACCCCGCCAGGCCCCTGGCGGCCGAGGGTGTGCTGCTGACCAAGCCGGTGCTGTATCCGCTGAGCACGCCGTCGGGGACCGTTCTGACGCGGGGCTGGCCGTTCGAGAAGGTCGAGGGCGAGAAGACCGACCATCCACACCATATCGGTCTGTTCTTCACCTACGACGAGATCAACGGCAGCAACTTCTGGAACAACAGCAAGAACAAGCTTCCCGCCATCCGGCACGCCACCGTCGCCACGCAGAACGACCCCAACGGCAACCCACAACTGCTGACGACCGCGATATGGGTCGGCAACTCGGATGAGCCGTTGCCGCGCGAGAGTCGCGTGACCACGTTCATGCCCGGTGGCGATCAGCACATCGTCGACGTCGATATTGAACTGCAGGCCGTGGCCGACAAGGTCGGGTTCGGCGATACGAAGGAGGGCATGTTCGCCATCCGGCTGGCCCAGTGGCTGACCGAGAGCACGGAGGCCCAGTACACGCCCGGCACGGGCAGCTACCTCAGCTCCAACGGCGACCAGAAGGAATCCGGCGTCTGGGGTAAGCGCGCCAAGTGGGTCCGCATCGAGGGCCAGCGCGATAATAAGACTGTCGGAATCGCTATTTTGAACCATCCGGCGAGCACCAATTACCCGACGTTCTGGCACGCCCGCGGCTATGGGGCCTTCTCCGCCAACCCGCTGGGCCAGCTCGCCTTCGAGAAATCCAAAAAGGTCGAGAATCCCACCGCCTTCGCCCTGACCCTGACCAAGGGCCAGAAGGCCCCGTTCAAGTTCCGCGTCATCTGCTACGACGGTCCAAGAACGCCCGAACAACTCCAAGCCGAATTCCAGAAATACGCCGATGCCGCGAAATAGGCCCGTCGAGACCAACCTGAAAGAGGTCGTGCGTCGTATGTATGGAATAACCCCACTGGAGTAGCACGTGATGGGATGGGACATGAACGAAGTTGCGAGTATAAGATACGTTTCGGGCCACACGTACCATGTGGTCTTTGATAACGACCTTGAAGGTGATATCGACTTGTCCGAGTACCTGGACAGAGGCCCCATATTCGAGCCCCTCTCCGACCCGGCTTTCTTCCGCCGGGCCGCCATCGAGGGCGGAACCATCGCGTGGCCCAACGGCGCCGATATAGCCCCCGAACGCCTGTACGAGAAGATCTCTGGGAATTCTCGTACCAGGAAATCCCCCGCAAGACGGCGTAGCAGCCCCGGACATCGGAAATGACACCGAAGCAATTGCTGTTCAACACACTCCCGAAACACCGGCGGAAGAACTGTGGCGCAGCCCTTACCTCAGCCAGCCCATGTCTTCTCGCTGGAGCAGTTCGATGATCTCGGCCTTTTTGGGCATGGACTCCATCGCGCCGTATTTGGTGCATGCCAGGGCTCCGGCCGCGGAGGCGAACTTGGCGGCCTCGCGCACGTCGCCGCCAACGGCACAGAATGCCGCCAGCGCCCCGGCGAAGGCATCGCCGCGGCCGGTCTGGTCCACCACCTCAACGGAAAACGCCGCGATCTGGTCGGTCCCGTTGCGATCCACCACCATGCACCCGCGCCGGCCCATCGTGATGATCACACATGCCGCCCCGCGCGCCACCAGGTCCGTCCCCAGCAGCTTCACATGCTGTATGCTGACCGCCGGCCCCTGCTCGGCGATCTCCGCCGCCTCATACAGGTTCGGTATCAGAATATCCACCCCGAAGTACTCCACGGGATACCCCTCGGCCTGCCCTCCTGTCGACATGGGCCGCGCCGGATTCAGTATCACCTTCGTCCCGTGCACCTCCGCACACCGGATCGCCTTGACAATCGTCTCCTGGGGCAGCCCCCCGTGAATCAGGCACACGGCCGCATCGCCGATGGCCCCCTCGGCCTCCTCGATCTCCTGCGGCATCAGCGCCGCGTTGGCCCCCGCATACTCGCAGACGGCGTTCTCGCCGGCGGCGTTCACCAGGGTCACGACCAGGCCCGTGTACTTGGCCTCGGCGACGAAGACCAGCGCGGTATCCACATCCCGGGCCGCCAGGTACTTGGTCGCGGCCTCGCCGAAGCAGTCGCCGCCGACCTTGCTGATGAGTTTGACCTCGCAGCCGCACAGGGCGGCCTCGGCCGCCTGATTCGGGCCCGGCCCGCTGACGGTGTACTTGACGCCCGAGCCCGGCGCCACCTGCCCGGCCTGCGGAATCTCCTCGCACCGCAACGCCATATCGACGTACGTGCCGCCGACCACCACGACCTTCGGTTTAGCTGCGCTTGCGTGCATCGTCGACCATCCTTTCGGGGCCAAGTATAACGGCGTGGTCGGTCAAATCAAGGCGTTTTCTGGGGAGGGAGCGGACCATCCCGTGGAGAACTGAAAACTCAAAGATGAAAACCCAAAGCC
>DDXG01000398.1:0-12876 GCA_002347125.1 Phycisphaerales bacterium UBA2266 | reverse complement strand
GGGGTTTGGGGTTGTGGCTTTGCGTCTGGCGTTCTGGGTTCTGGGTTAGCCCCGGCCCGGGCCCTGGCGTGGCATCCCTTGCCGCAAGGGAAGGGATGGGGCGGCGAGGTGCGGCCACTCTCGACTAATTGCCCAGCATGACGATCCGCGGCTGGGATAGATAGACCAGGGGCATCCGGCCGTCCTCGCTGGTCAGATAGGCCACGTGGTAGATGCCGCAGGACAGGACGCCTCCGCCCGTCGGGTCCACCTGATGCCACTTCCCGTCGTCCAGCAAGACCTCGGCCCAGATATGCCCCTCGGCCCCGTAGAGCCACCCTGCCACCTGGCGGCACGGCACCTTCGCCGCCCGCGCCAGCGTCACAAAACAGTCGCTGAAATCCCAGCAGTGCCCGTACCGCTGCTTCAACACCTCCTTGACGGCGTACCGGGAGCCCGTCACCGGTCCGCCGAACCGGATATTCTTGTCCGGCTGAAGCCACCGCAGAATCATCTTCACTTTGGCCGTATCATCGGCGCATCCGGCCGTAATCTGCCCGGCCAGCTTCACAATCTCCGCATCATCACAAGGCCAGAACGCCGTCGCCGCCACCAGCGCCGGATCGTCGCGTCTGCGCTTCGCGGCCATCGTCCCATCACCGCAAGCCCCCACCACCGCACTGACCGTCACCGAGCCGATGCCTTCCTTCATCGGCAACTCCCCAAACCCCACGACCAGCACGTCCCCGCACGAATCCATCCGCGCCTCCACCGGCCCGGGGCGAAACTGATACTGCATCTTCGCCCCATCGGGCCCGTAGTAGCGGAACCGCAACTCCTTGCCGAACGCGAACCTGCCCGCAAGCTCCGACACCTTCGCGCGGGCCGATCCGTCGCCCCGCGACAGCTCCAGGAACGCCTGATACATCGGGTTCCACGACATATAGTCGCCGGACTCGATCGGCGCGGCCTCGAAGGACACGCTGTACCGCGCCGAGGCGGGCCTGGTCTTGAACCCCAACTCGAATCCTGCCTTTGTCGCCAGAGCCGCATCATCACCCACAAACTCCACCACCTTCGCACCCAGCCGCAGACAGAACGCCGGATCGGCCTTCGTCCTGGAAATCGCCTCCGCCACCACCATCGCGTCAGCCTCCGTGGCGCACTGCATCACGTTGACCTGCAAGCGCTTGCCATTGGCCGACAGGACCGTATTCGACAGCGACACGATCTTTGCCCCCAGCTTGCCGCCGATCGCCGCGGTCTGTTCGGCCGAGGCCTCGAAGTCCTGCACCACCTGCCAACCGGCCGGCATGGCAAATCGCTGTCGCGAATCCTGCTCGGCCGTCAATTGCGCCTGAGCGGGCGAACCGATGCCGCCGCCCCATATCAGCATTGCCAACAGCAGTCCTGCAAAACGCAGCTTCATATCGAATCTCCAGACGCATTGACCACGGGCCCCGGCGCAACGGCGCATGGGGCGACCACAGGATTATACGCCCGAGCGGCCGAGGTCATCACTTGCCTTGACCGATCTTAGCGACAACGGGCAACAACGGTTGAAATCGAGGCCCCGGCCATGATAACATAGGCCATCTGGCATGAGGCAGTATCGTTGGCAACATTGAGAGACTATCTCTCTCAAGGCTGGGTGGCCCTTGTCATGCCGAGTGCAGCGAGGCATCCGGGCCCCACGTGAGGCGTATACAGGTTGGCCGTCGAGATTCTTCGCTACGCTCAGAATGACATACGATGTTCCAGGATAGTTCCTAAACGACGAGTCCCGTTCAGGAGGCTGCAATATCATGACAATACAGCGATTCAGCATAGTGGTTCTTCTCGCATTGGCCCCCCTGGCGGCCTTCGGCAACGACAAGACGCCGCCGACGGCCGAGGTGCTGGCGTATTTGAAGGGCCTGGGCAACGGCTCGTGGCTCTTTGGGCAGGTGGCCACGTGGGTCCACAACGAGAACCCGGACATGGACCACCCATCCAACTGGCTCAAGAAGGTCTACGACCATACCGGCACAATGCCCCGCTATGGAACGGTCACGTATGACTTCCACGACAATCCGTTCCCCGATGCCGCGTGGAACAAGGCCGTCAAGAAGATGTGGGATCGGGGCATGATCGTCGGCGTTTTTTCGTTCTACGCCAATCCCACCGGCCGCTCGTGGAATGATCCGCTCGATATCGACCCCATCTTCGCGTCCGAGGACAACCCGACGAAGGGCAACTTCTACAAGCAGATGGACCGCATGGCCGCCAATCTGCAATGGCTCAAGGACCAGGGCGTTCCCGTTGTCTATACGCCGTTGGTCGAGAGCGACGACCGCAATAAGTGGCACGCGAAGCAGACCCATGAGCAGGCCATCAAGCTCTATCGCCTGGTTCACGACTACTTCACCGGCGTCAAGGGCCTGGACAATGTCTTGTGGGCCTACCATACCACCGCCAACCACGGGGCCCTGGAGAAGTACTATCCCGGCGATGCCTACGTGGATGTCATCGGCAAGTCCGCCTACGGCCGCGGGTTGGACTTCTCGGAGTATGACTGGGCCGTGGAGCGGAAGAAGACGGCCGGCAAGGTGATCTGGTGGGCGGAACTGGGCATTCGGGGCAAGTCCGAGGCCCCCGTGGATTGCATGGATGTCCTGCGGAAGCTGGAGGGCAGTTATCCCGAACTGGCCGGCTTCGTCTTCTGGAGCGACGACGGACACTACAACGTCGTCGGCAACAACAACGGCCGGGAACTTATGGTCTGTCCAAAGGTGATCACCCTGAACAACTGACAGGGGTCCGGTACATTTTTTGCGGATACCCACTGCAATCCTCACCGGTCCCAGCACCCCCTCACCCACACTCAAAAAATGTACCGGACCCCTTTAATTCCACGAAATAGGAGATGAGCTTATGGTCGACCAGTCGCTGTTTCTGCATGAAGAGGTGCTCCTGCTGGCGCTGCATGATGCGAAGGGCACGATCGCCGGTCCCATGTATCGGTACGCCCTCGGCGGGGCCATACTGGCGGAACTCCTGCTCAACAAGCGGATCGAGCCCGAACCCACGAAAAAGAAGCTCATCAACGTCCTCGACCCGACCCCATTGGGCGATCCCATCATCGATGAATGCCTCAACAAGATCGCCGCCGCCCGCCGACGCGCCATCCCATCGGCCTGGGTCTCCCGTTTCGCGAGTATCAAGGAACTCAAGGACCGCGTCGCCCAGGGCCTGGTCCGGCGGGGCATCCTCCGACAGGACCATGACAAGGTCCTGTTCTTCTTCGACCGCACCATCTACCCGGAGGCTGACCACAGCCCCGAGGCCCGCCTTATCGAGCGGCTCCGCACGGCTATCTTCACCGACTCGGCCGACGTGGACGGCCGCACGGTCGTGCTGCTGTCGCTGGCCCGGTCGGCCGATCTGCTGCGACTGGTGTTCGATAAGAGACAACTGCGGCAGCGCAAGGACCGCCTCGACCACGTCATCAACGGGGAACTGACCGGCCGGGCCGCCAAGGCCGCCATCGACGAAATGCAAATCGTCGTCATGATCGCCTGCATCATGCCCGCCATCATGACCTCCACCATGATACACCACTAACCCGCGCGACGGGCATCCCATTCGCTTCGCTCAGGACAGGCCTGCCCGTGTATCCCACGTCGTCCCGGCGCGCCGGGATCCCGCCCTCGATAAAGCCCCAAAGGACAATCACCACTCCCGCCGGTAGGCACAATCCTCCGTGGCCGCCTGGGCCCAGTTTTGGCTTGACCAATTCCCATGTCTCAGCTAGACTCCCGTGTGCACCATGAGCGTCCAAAGCCCCGTCAACCATGTACGCTGAAGTGCCCCGAACCTCATTGAAGACTCGTAACGGCGCAGTGAGACAGTCCATGGCAACATCATTTCGGGTCTATATCGATGAAGCCGGAGACGAAGGCTTCAAGTTCCGCGAGCATCCCGCAGTCCAGAGAAGTAGCGACTGGTTTGTACTTGCGGCGTTTGTTGCGCGTAAGGAATCGGACTTGGAGACTGTCAAGGTCATCGACGCCGTCCGGACTGAATTTGGCCTGCCCCCAAAGAAGCATATCCACTGGAAAGACCTCAAGCACCCGCAGAAAGTCCGCTATTGCCAGATGATCGCCGGGCGGAAAGCCAGGATCATCATGGTCTGTGTGCACAAGCCTTCGCTCTTGGAGCCGGAGACCTTCGGGGAACGATACCGGCTCTATTTCTATGCCGTACGATATCTGCTGGAGCGCACAAGTTGGCTCGTACGGGATCATCACAATCCCCAGAAACATGGCGGCGACGGCACAGCCGACATCGTATTCTCAAACCGCCAAGGCATGTCCTATGAGGAGATGAAGGACTACCTCCGGCGCTTGGATAGACACCGGCAGGCCGGTGCAGATGTGCGGGTGGACCCCTCCTTGTTGCCTCTGGAGAGAATCACCACGCTGACTCCCGGGCGCTGCATGGGGCTTCAACTGGCCGACGCCGCGGCCGGCGCCGTGTTCAACGCCCTTGAGCGGGACCGATTCGGCAACACCGAACCTCGCTACGTCCGGGAACTTCTCCCGATAGTTTACCGCTATGAAGGGAAGGTCTTCGGCTATGGCGTCAAGATCGCCCCGCGAGAAGCCATCCAACATATACACCAGCAGCCCGTGCTGGCATGGCTGAGAGAGACTCAATGAAAAAAGCAGCCCTCAGGTCGTAGGATCCCACGCTTTTCGCGCTGCTGCCTTGCGGCAACCTACGATTGGCCCTGCACACGACTGCTAAACTAATTGTACGCCCCCAACAGGGGAGTGTCAAGAGAAAAACACCCTTTTTTCATCGCCCCCCGACAAGAACCCGTGTCAATCGGTGCAACTCCGTGCCAGAGAGGACCGCGCGGGCTCGTGTTTTGGATGAATCCCCCGGGCGAAGGACGCTTCAACCGTCTAACGGCTGAATGCCAGCGGCTGACGACTATTGAGGGGCCGCGTGGGCAGGAGTCCCGATGCACGTCTATCGGGATCGGGACCCACCGTACGTGCTGCCTCGATGCCGGCGGCCTGCGGTTTTACGGGCTGATGTGGGAGGGGCGCGGTGCGTTTGGGGGCTGGATGCGGGAAGATGCGGCGGGGCTGGGCTGTCGGGCCTTGCATCGTCGGGTCAGTGGCGTTAGAACGGGCTGTGAACATGGACTGGTGTATTCGGAGTTGCTGATATGCGTGCAAGATCGATTCCGGCAGTTATTGCGTTGAGCGTCCTTGCGGCGGCCGGGGGGGCATTCGGGGCGACGGTGCTCGTTGAGGCCGAGTCGTTTGATGAGCTGGGCGGGTGGGTGATTGACCAGCAGTTCATGGACCAGATGGGTTCGCCCGTTGTGCTGGCGCACGGCCTGGGCATCCCGGTTGCCGATGCGAGTACGCGGGTCCGCGTGGCTGCGCCCGGCCGGTATCGGGTGCTGGTGCGCACGCGCGACTGGGTGGCCAGGTGGAACGCGCCCGGGGCCCCCGGCCGGTTCCAGGTCCTCATCGACGGCCGGGCCCTGCCGGCGACCTTCGGCACGCAGGGGGCCGACTGGCACTGGCAGGACGGCGGCTCGGTGCGGATCGACGGGCCCGCCATCACGCTGGCCCTGCACGACCTGACCGGCTTTGACGGCCGCTGCGACGCCATCCTCCTGACGACCGATGAGGCCCTGACGCCGCCCGACGGCGGCCCGGCCCTGGAGCAACTGCGCCGCCGCCTGCTGGGCCTGCCTGATATACCCAAGTCCGCCCGGCCCGCCCGTAGCACGGGCATCCCAGTCGCTTCGCTCAGGACAGGCCTGCCCGTGAGTAGCACGAGCGTCCCGCACGTGAATAGCACGGGTGTACCGGTCGAGCATCGGCCGGATGCCGATGCCACGGATGCGTTTGACCTGGTGGTCGTGGGCGGCGGGATGGCGGGTTGCTGCACGGCCGTGGCGGCGGCCCGGCTGGGCCTGCAGGTGGCCCTCATCCAGGACCGGCCGGTCCTCGGCGGCAACAACAGCTCCGAGCCGCGCGTCCACCTTGGCGGCGAGATCAACCTGCCGCCGTATCCCCGCATCGGCGACGTCGTCCGGGAACTCGACGGCGGCCACCAGGGCAACGCCCGCCCGGCGGAATTCTACGGCGACGACAAGAAGCTGGCCGTCATCGAGGCCGAGCCGAACGTCACGCTGTTTCTCAACATGCACGCCAACAAGGTCGAGATGCAGGGCAATCGCATCGTCGCCGTCACCGCCGCGAACATCCGCACGGCCGAGGAGTTGCGGTTCGAGGCCCCGCTGTTCGCCGACTGCACGGGCGACGGGACGATCGGCTTTCTGGCGGGGGCGGACTTTCGCATGGGCCGCGAGGGCCGCGACCAGACGGGCGAATCCATGGCCCCCGAGAAAGCCGACTCCATGACGATGGGCGCCTCGGCCATGTGGTACTCCAAAGACACCGCCGCCCCGTTCGCCTTCCCGGAATGTCCCTGGGCGCTCCAATTTACCGACGAGACCTGTCAGCGCGCCACCCGCGGCGAGTGGAACTGGGAGTGCGGCCTGAGCTGGAATCAGATTGACGAATTCGAGGCCGTCCGCGACCACGCGCTGCGGGCCGTCTACGGCAACTGGGCGTTCCAGAAGAACCACGCCGCCGACAGGGTCCGCTACGCGAGCCTGCGGCTCGACTGGGTCGCCCATATCGCGGGCAAGCGCGAGAGCCGCCGCCTGCTCGGTGACGTGATCCTCACGCAGCAGGACATCGAGGGCCGCACCCGCTTCGCCGACGCCATCGTCACCACGACGTGGTCCATCGACCTGCACTATCCCGACCCCGTCAACAGCGAGCAGTTCCCCGGCATGGAGTTCCGCACCATCTGCACGCAGCCGGCCATCAAGCCCTATCCGATCCCCTACCGCTGCCTCTACAGCCGCAATATCGAGAATCTCTTCATGGCCGGCCGGAACATCTCCGTCACCCACGTCGCCCTCGGGACCATCCGTGTCATGCGGACCACCGGCATGATGGGCGAGGCCGTAGGCATGGCCGCCGCCGTCGCCGCCAGGAACAACACCACCCCCCGCGGCGTCTTCCAAAACTACCTACCCGAACTGCTGACCCTCGCCAAGAAAGGCGTCGGCAAGAACTGGGAGAACTGAAGGGGTCCGGTACATTTTTTCGACCACACCCAGACCCAGCATTTTTCACCGAGACGCCCCGCCTGCCCACATCCCGAAAAAATGCGAGAACTGAAGGGGTCCGGTACATTTTTTCGACCACACCCAGACCCAGCATTTTTCATCGAGACGCCCCGCCTGCCCACATCCCGAAAAAATGTACCGGACCCCTTTAATTCCGGTTGACCGGCCGCCGGGCCCGACATAAAGTGTAACTCATGCCGAGAACACCAAGAATCGCGCCGGGGGGCTATGTCTATCACGTCATGAACCGCGCTAACGGCCGTCTGCGCATCTTTCGCAAGGCCGCCGACTATGTCGCCTTCGAGCGGATACTCGCGGAGGCCGGCCATCGCTTCGACATGCGAATTACCGGCTACTGTATCATGGGCAATCACTGGCACCTGCTGCTGTGGCCGCGCGCTGACGGTGACCTGCCCGCCTTCATGCGATGGGCCACGCAGACGCACGTTCAGCGATTCCACACCGCCCACGGCACTGTCGGCATCGGTCATCTCTATCGCGGCCGCTACAAGAGCTTCCCCGTTCAGAGCGACGCCCATTACCTCACTGTCCTTCGATATATCGAGACCAACCCGCTACGCGCCGCCCTGGTCGCTCGCGCCGCCCAATGGCCCTTCTCCAGCCTCGCTCTGCGCCGCGGCCGCAAGGCTCCCTTCGCTATCGTTCCCGGCCCCATCGAACTGCCGGACGATTGGCAGGCCCTCGTCGAGCAGCACGTTCCAGAACCGCAGCAAGCCGCCATCGCCAGGAGTATCGAGCGAGGCATACCCTTCGGCGACGTCGCCTGGACCCAAATCACCGCCGCCAGGCTCGCCCTGCAATCCACCATCACCCCCAAAGGCAGACCCAGAAAGTGAGAACTGAAGGGGTCCGGTACATTTTTTCGACCACACCCAGACCCAGCGTTTTCATCGAGATGCCCCGTCTGCCCACATCCCGAAAAAATGTACCGGACCCCTTTAATTGCGCAGGCGGTACCATACCAGGCCGACGTACTCGTGGAGGACCATCGTGTTCAGGTAGAACGCTCCGGCCGATGGGACGAACGTCCTGGCCCGGAGCCTGGGTGGCACGAACTGGTAGTCCACGGGGACCGGCACAATGGTATCCTGCGGGAAGACCCTCTCGAAGGTCCGCCGGCTGCGCGGCATGTGGGTGGCGGAGGTGGCCACGCCGATTCGCCGGCCGGCGCCGGGGCCGAGCACCCTGGCCGTCTCGGTGGCGTCTTCGGCGGTGGTCAGCGACACGCCCTGTACTCGGATCTTCTCGGAGGGCACGCCCAGCCGCACCGCGAAATCGCGCATGGCCTCGGCGGCACTGATCTGCGTGCCGGCCGTCTTGCCGCCGCTGGTCACAAGCACCTGGGCCCCGCTGCGTCGGAAGGCCTCCACCGCCCCATCGACCCGCGCCAGGGTCGCCCAGCGGGGCTCGGCCCGCGGCCGGTGCCTCCACGGCGGCAACGCCCCGCCCGAGAGCACGACCATGGCATCCAGGCCCGCCAGTTCCGCCTGCGTCGCCGGCCGGCAGCGATTCTCCAGCGTGTAGCATAGCAGCGACGCCACAAACTCGCTGGTCAGCAGGAGATACAGCAGCGTAGCCGCCAGCATCGCGTACCAGCCGCGGCGCAGCCCCTTACGCCGTCGCAGCCGCCGGGCCCACCAGAGCCCCGCCACCATCAGCAGCAGCACCCACACCGCCGGCGACGCCAGTCCCTTTATCAAGTCCGTCATGTTCTATAGCCCTTCGAGAATCTGAGAATAAAGCACGAAGCACGAAATCCGAAATACGAAACAAGCACGAATGACCGAAGGCTCGAAATCCAAAACGGCCCATCCGAAGGGCGGCAGCAACACCTGCGTGGCTACACGCCCCGCCGCCAGCATATTCCCTGTTTTGACAAGGAAAACGGCCCTGGCGCCATCAAAAACGCGGTTTGGCCCGTTTTTTCAATTTTCCTGTAACAAAGCATACCCTGCGAAGCTCTATGTACGGGGCAACCAAACGCACTATCTGTGGTCCGCAGCCTTCACATTCCACTGTACCATGTGGAGGCTGCTCCGCGCACAAAAAGGGCCGCGATGCAATATCGCGGCCCTTTTCCGCTGTTTCAGTCCGTCGATCAGCCTCTTCGTCTACGAAGCGCCGCCAGTGATCCCAGGCCCAGCAGCGCCACGGTCGCCGGCTCAGGAACCGGCGTCACATTCGAAATACCCACCACCATATCGCTGTAGTCGCAGTCGGTGTGGGACGCAAGCAGGTCCTCGAAGGCCACGACCACGGACGGATCGCCGTAGATGGCTCCGGTGATGCCGCCGGTGTTGAACAGCAAGGCATGTTCCATCGCGCCGTCGGGATTGAGCAGCTCGTCGGAGTAGAACGTCGGGTTGGAAATGCCACCGGCCGAGTCCGGGCTCTTGAGGAAGAACCCAAAGACCGCCCCGATCGCGGCCGTCTCGCCGGCGTCCATGACGTCGTTGCCGTTGCGGTCGAACCAGGCGGTTCCGCCGGCCAGGTCAAACTGCACCACGGCCGAGGCGCCCACCGCGGCCGAGCCGCCGAACAGCAGCAGCATCTCGCCCGCCGAGGGGGCCACGCCGTTGCCGTTGAAGTTGTAGATGCCGAACTGGTTCTGGCCCGCGTAGCCCGCTTCCTCCAGCAGGATCGTCGCCGTCGATGTCACCGGAGCGACCATGTCCAGCAGGGACACGAAGCTCTGGCCCGTGGCCGTCAGGCCGCCCAGCAGGCTGATGTCGGTGACAAGCGGGCTGACGCCGCCGTCACTGAGAATTACGTCCAGCGTCGGCCACGTACACTCACCGCCGGTCGGACAGGCGCGGACATTGCCCGCAAGTACGGAAACCATGCACAGAATAGAAATGATTGTGAGTCGTTTCATTGGAAATCACCCCCAATAGATTGTAGATTGATTCACCTTTTCAATGGGCAAATCAGGGAAACACCCCCGATGACAAACCCCCATTCCGATGGCAATACGTCCCGGAACTGTATTGTTGAGCGTATTGTACCGTATTCAAGTCACCCTGTCAAGGGCCTCCGGGCGCCGCGGACCGAAAGGCCGCGACTTTTTTTCTCCGCCGCCCGTCCCGGCGTTGCGGCGTCGCTATTCTGGGACCTCGCTCAAAAGAATCTTCCGCCTGCCCACACAAATCCGCGCGAATAGTCTCGCCCGTGAATCGAGGACATGGGGTCCGCGGTACGGGGCATCCCGGCGGCAACGGCGAATCCAGGACGGCACGCCCGAAACCGCAACTCGAGAACGGCTCTCCCGGCTCGGCGTACGCATGGCTTGCGGCTGTGGGGCTTTGGTCTTGAGTCTGACGGCTTGCGTTTGTGGTTTCTCCGACCTCCGTCGGGACGGGTCTTGCACTTTTTACATTCTTTTTGCTTTTTGTATGCGACTTTCTTCTTGACGTGCCCTCCCACATCGGATATAATTCCGCGCGCCCCTGGAATAGAGTGGTTGTTTCTTGATTGAGGAGAACCATCATGTCCGCCAGAATCCACATTGTCGCCGCCGTTCTGTTTCTCGGTTGCGGTATGATCCCCGGATCCCTGTTCCTCCGGCCATCCCATGCCGCGGAGCACCTTTACCACAACGCCGTCATTGGACCCGGCGACAGCTATGACTACCTCTATGTCCATGACCTCCCGCCGGGGCACACCCACGTCCGTATGATTGGCGGCTACGTCTACGACCTGTTCGCCCTGGACGCCAGCCGCATCACCATAACCGGCGGTCGAATCGCGGACCTGTACGCCAGGAACGGCAGCACTATCGACATCGCCGGCGGCGAAATCGTCGATGTAATGGCCTATGACACAAGTACCGTGAACATAACGGCCGGCAGAATCATTCATGGATTACAGAGTGAACACGGCAGCACCGTCAATATCACCGACGGTCTGATCGGCGACTGTGTCTACGCCACCGATTCGTCCGTCATGAACATCCACGGCGGGCGGATCACGGATTACATCGTCGCCAATGAATCCGCCACCGTGAACATCTTCGGACGCAACCTGCAATTCGACCCCGACGCCACCGTGCCCAGCCCCTGGGGCCCCGGCACATGGCCGGGCGGGCGAATCACCGGCCAATACGCCGATGGCTCACCGCTGGCTATCTGCCTGGTCGATAACCTCGGCGGAACCGGCTCCAATAGCACCTTCGCCCATGTCGTCCTTCACGAGCTGCGCACCATCTACGTCGACGACGATGCCCCCGTCCCCGGCGACGGCACGACATGGCGGACCGCCTACACATACCTCCAGGACGCCCTCATGATGGCCGGCCCCGGCGCGGAAATCCGCGTCGCCCGGGGAATCCAGAAACCGGACCTGTTCGCGCTGAGCGACCGTCCGGTTCGCGGGCGGTACGAGACCTTCCAACTGGCCGGCGGGGTGGCCATTCGCGGCGGATACGCGGGTATCGGGACGGCGGACCCCAATGCACGACGCATCCACGCCTACGAGACGATCCTCACCGGCGATCTGCTGCTCAACGACCCGCCCTATCCCGCGGGCGAATCGGGGCGTATTCGAGCCTGGCTCGAACATCCCGATCGCGATGACAACTGCTATAGTGTCGTCACGGCCGGGGGCGTCGACGCCACCGCCGTCCTAGACGGCTGCACCATCACCGGCGGCCATGCCAATATCTACGGCGTCTACGGTCCCTGGGAACCGGGGGCTACCCGGCCCAACCCCTACGCCCCCGAGAACACCGGCGGCGGCCTCTATAATAGCGGGGGCAGCCCCACCATTACCCGCTGCACCTTCGGCCACAACTCCACCATCTCCTATCAGGCCGACACCGGCGGCGGCGCCATCTTCAACCTCGACGGCGCCCCGGCCATAATCGACTGCGACTTCATCGAGAACCACACCTTCAGCGGTGATGCCTCCTGCGCCGGGGGTGCTATCCGCAATATCAATAGCGACACGACCCTGGCCGGCTGTGCCTTCACCGCCAACACCGCCCAGGGCTTCGACAGCGAATATTACGGCGGCGCGATCCTCAACGCCGGCGGCAGCCTCACGGCGACGGATTGCACCTTCACCGCCAACAAGGCCGACTGGGGCGGCGCCATCGACAACGCGGGCGATCTGACCCTGACCGCCTGCACCTTCACGGCCAACACGGTCAACGACAACGGCGGCGCTATCATCAACTCCGGTCCAATGACAGTGACGGCCTGCGCCCTCGCCGGCAACGATGCGTACTCCGCCGGCGGAGCCATCTGCGGCGGCTCGCCCTTGCATGTCCAAATCAACGATTGCACCTTCACTGGCAACAGCGCACGCGAGGGCGGCGCCGTCTGGAGCGACTTCCGTGAGCCCCTCACGATCAAGCACTGCATCTTTGCTGGCAACTCCGCCGAAAGCGGCGCCGCCATCGAAAGCTCCGGCGCCTGGTATCAGGACGAGAATGGCCATACTACTGTGACGGACTCCACATTCGCGGGCAATCGCGCCCTCGTCGGCGGCGCCGTCCAAACCGGCTGGCACAAAGTCGTCCGCCTCAGCAACTGCCTGTTCACCGGCAACCTCGCGGCGCTGTGGGGCGGTGTCGTCTTCGCCTCCGGCTCGGATCTATCCCTGGCCAACTGCACCCTTGCCGACAATCGCGCGCCTGAGGGCGAGAGCCTGGCCGCACGCTGGGAGCC
>DDXG01000326.1 GCA_002347125.1 Phycisphaerales bacterium UBA2266 | reverse complement strand
GGGCGACTGGATGGTCCGCGGGGGTACCGATGCGAGCAAAGACCCGACACCCGAGGCGATGAAGCGGATGACGGCCCGGCTCAACGCGCGTCAGGCCGGTGTCAGTGACGCCAGAGAGCGGTTCAGACAGGTGGGTGTAAGGGTCTACCACGCGGCGGAGGTCAATCTGGTGGTGCAGTCCATGGACCAGGGGCGACCGGGCGTCATCAACAAGGTGATACCCAATACGAATGTGGACCTTGTCTCGTACTCGGCGTGGGATTCCGTTATACCGGGCGGCACGGATCCGAACCTCTTTCACAGGGCACTGGACTTCATCGCCGCAAACACGCCGGATCATCCCGATTTCGGCGACAAGAATGTCTATGTGGGTGAATTCGGCGTTCCGGCCAATCAGTTTCCGCCGGCCAAGCGACAGACAATGGTGGCCAACACAGTCCAGGCCAGTCTCGCCTGGGGCTGCCCCTGGGTGGTGTACTGGCAGCTATACTGCAATGAGTTCAAGGGCCGCTCTGCCCCGTTGCCCGTCAAGTACAACGATGCGATGAAGGGTTTCTGGCTCATCAAGCCGGACGGATCGAAGGACTGGGCATGGCATTACCTCCACGGATTGCTCAAGCCCGCACAGCCTCTGCCCGGCGCATCGGGCCAGGGCGCAATCACGGCGGATTGACGTGCAAAGGCGTGGTTCGCCCGCAAGACTATCCGCACCAGGGGCGGCGGCGGCTCAGGTCGCCGGCAAGGATCTCGCGGGCGATCAGGACGTCCTCGCGGACCTGGAAGTCGAACATGCCGGCGCAGATGAAGTCCGCCCCGCCTTCGTAGGCAAATCGGAAGGCCTCGCGGGGCTTGATGGCGCCGGCGGCCATGACCTTGTAGGCAATCCACGGTTTCTTGACGGCCCGCATAAATTCAATGGTCTTCTCGGGGGTCTTGGACCAGATGTTGTCGTTCTCGGGCTGTCGGCCGGCGGACCAGTACTGGTGGCTGTGCAGAGTCTTCATATAGAAGTCCACCTCGATGCCCGCCTGCTCGACCGCCATCGGCACCTCAATGGAATGGCCCGCCAGACCGGCGACGACGTTACGGCTCCTGATGTAATCCACGACCCTGCCCATGAGTTCCACTTTGCCCTGCGCGACCAGCCCATCGCCCACGCCCCCGTGCAGGTAGGCCCCGACGGCCCCATTGTCGATGGCCCGCCTGGCCTCGCCGGTCGGGTCGGACTCGGCCATCTTGACCTGGGCAATCCACTGGAGCTTGCCCCCGCGTTCGTTCCAGTACTTGTTGATGATGCGGATGCAGTGGTCATCCAGCCGCAGGATCGCCGTGTTGATGCCCATTTCCTCGCAGATTTCAAAGGTCTCCATGACCTTCTCGTCGGTGAAGTAGTTGTTCAGCAGGGACGAAACGTACATCAGGTCGCGGCTATGGGCGAAACCGCTGATGAGGTTACCGCCGGCGAACATACGGCTGACCGTGAGGTTGCCGATCTTGCCGGCGGGCAGGCCCTTACCGTCGACGGCCGGCTGCGCGGCGGGGCGGCCCTGGTTGGCTAGCAGGACCCGCTCCTCGAAGCTCGTGGCCAAGACGGCGCTCGAAACGACGGCCGACTGCTTGAGGAAACGGCGGCGATTGATGCGGCCGGGCATGGGCAACTCCTTTCTTGGTCAACGGCACAGTCGATAGGTGCACTTGGACCATTGTAGGGCGGTCCGGTCCGTGTGTCTATCGCCGGCCGCTGCGGCGCTGTTGGATCCGGCGTCTTCTTTCGCCGGGTGCAGTAAGCGCCGGCGACGGGGGCGAGGATTTTTCGTTTTTTGCGCCGTCGGCGGCCCAATTTCCTTGACTCCGAGGAGCGACAGTGGCATACTACATTTTCTTTTTGCTATTCACCTTTGTGCATGTGAACACAAGCGCAAAGGATGCAAACCGCCGATTTGGCCGTAAAGCAGGCCAGGATCGGCCCAGCACAATACAGAAAGAAGCGTTATCAGCAAATGGGCGTCCGCCCTCGCCGGGCCGAATGCCCGCCGCAAGCCGTTTCGACGACAGAATTTGGGACTCCAAACGAACATGACAACAAAGACAATCAGCAAGAAGGCATTCAAGGAGTTTGTCAACGCGGTCATCGCCGCCGGGAAGGTCGTCGGCGTGCAGGCCAAGGGCGAGCGTTTCGATTTCGCCGACCTGACCTCGGCCGATGACCTGCGGCTCGACTACGACGTTACCCTGCAGGCGCCCAAGAAGTATTTCCTGCCGCCGTGCGAGACCCTGATGACGTTCGACGTCGGCGGCGGCTATCAGTCGCACATCGCCGATGAGCCGTTCGTCCTGCTCGGCGTGCATCCTTACGACGTGGTGGCCATCGCCCAGATGGACGAGTTGTTCAGCCAGGACAATGCCGACGTCCATTACCTCAAGCGGCGGGCCAACGCGACTATCGTGGCCTTGGATGTCGTAACGGCCTCAAAGAACGTGTTCGCCTCGTCCATGAAGACGGCCACGACCCGGACGGGCTTCGATATCCTCTTGACCGACATCGGCAACGCCTACGTCATGGAAATCGCCACCGAGAAGGGCCGCAAGCTGGCCGCCAAAGCCACGGCCACCGTCGCCTCGGCCGATGACCTGGCCAAGCGGGAGAACATCTGGAAGGCCAATGAGAAGGGCCTCAACAAGCACGCTCTGGCGGTTAACCCCGAATACCTGGGCAAACTCCTGGACAAGGCTTACGACCACCCCGTCTGGGAGGAGAAGGCCGCCACCTGCTTCTCGTGCGGCTCGTGCAATCTTGTCTGTCCGACCTGTTACTGCTTCAACGTGCAGGACAGCGTCAACTGGGACCTCAAGACCGGCCGGCGCGGTAGGGCATGGGATGGCTGCCTGCTCGACGGGTTCGCGAAGGTCGCCGGCGACCATGATTTTCGCAAGAACCGGGCCGACCGGTTCCGCCACCGCCTCTACCGCAAGGCCAAGTATGTGCCGGCGAAGATCGGCGGGCAGATCGCCTGTGTCGGCTGCGGTCGGTGCGTCGGGGCGTGCCTGCCGGATATCGCCAATCCCGTGGCGGTCTACAACCGCCTCGTGGACGACCTGGGAATCGGCTGACCTGCGCAACGTCAGATGCGAACGACGACATACGAAATACGACATACGAAACAGGAGCGTTATTCATGTGTGAGTGCTGCTCAGTAGAAAAGGACATTTATCTGCCGCTGNNGGCGACCGTCCAGGAGGCCCGGATGCTCAACGCCACCGAGATATTCGTGCGGTTCGGCATGGACGACGGCAACTTCGACTATATACCGGGTCAGTTCGTCGAGGTGTCGATCGCGGGCATCGGCGAGGCCCCGCTGACCATCGCCTCGTCGCCGACCTTCACCGGCGGCATCGACATGGTCGTGCGGCG
>DDXG01000117.1 GCA_002347125.1 Phycisphaerales bacterium UBA2266 | reverse complement strand
GGCTTCACCGTGGCCTGGGGCAGCGCGGAATTCGGCGGCGGCATCTCCTGCGACGGCTCATCCCCATCCATCTTCGACTGCATCATCGTGGACAACTCCGCCCTCTACTACGGCGGCGGCATCGACTGCTACTACGCGTCGCCATTGATCGAGAACTGTCTCATTGCGCGCAATGAGACCATCGACTCGGCGGGCATCGGCGCCGGCGTCAACTTCGAGCACAGCACCGGCATTATACGGGACTGCACCATCGAGAAAAACAGGGCCGCCAACGTCGGCGGCGGCATCGCATGCTACAGTTCCGACCCCCTGATCTTCAACAACTTCATCCTGAACAACCAGGCCCTCTATCAGGGCGGCGGCATCGACTTGGACGGCTCGTCCCCGAAGATCGTCAACTGCACGATTGTCATTGATGATCCCGACGCCTCGCTGGACGGCGGCATCGTCGGCTATCGCGGCTCGGCGCCGGCCATTTCCAACTGTATTCTCTGGGGCAACGGGGATGATCTGCGCGGAGTCGCCGCGAAGTTCTCATGTATTGAGGACGGCGACGCCGGCACCGGCAACACCAAGGCCAATCCGTTGTTCACCACCGGTCCGCTGGGCAAGTACTACCTGACCCAGAAGGCCGCCGGACAGCTCGTCAACAGCCCCTGCGTCGATACGGGCGGCACGCTGAACCTCACGCCGCCCCTGGCCGCCAGGCTCCGCGCCCGCACGACCCGAACCGACAGCGGCACGGACACCGGCACGCTCGATATGGGCGCCCATTACGAGACCACCGAGGTCGAGACCTTCACACTGACCGTTCAGATACTGCACAACGGCACGCCGACCACGGATCCGAGTCTCATGCACGGAACCGTGGACCCCAACGGCGGCACGTTCCCGAAATACGCGATTGTGCCCCTGCTCGCCGTGCCCGAGAACGGCTACAGGATCAAGCTCTGGCAGGGAACCGACAACGACGCGATCAAGGATGTCAACAACTTCGCCACGATTATGAGTGACGTGACCGTCGGCATCGAGTTCGAACTCATACCCTACCATACCCTCCGCACCAGCGTCCTCGGCGGCAACGGCAGCATCACACCCGACCATCGCCGCGGGGTGTCCTACCCGGAAAACACGGTCGTGCAGCTTACCGCCCAGCCCGACCCGGGTTACATCGTCGACACCTGGACCCATACGGACGACGACACCTGCTGGACCAGAAGCAATACCGTCACCATCACCAAAGACACGCACGTGACCGTCTCGTTCCGCCAGCCCAGGACCCTGCACGTGCCGGGTCAGTTCGGCGGAACCTACTTCTCCTCGATCCAGCAGGCCGTCGACTTCGCCTATAATCACGGTGACACCGTCGTGGTCGCCGCCGGCACGTATGTGCTGGCCACTCCCATCATCCTCGGCGGCAAGGCCATCACCATCGCCAGCCAATACCCAGATGATCCGTGCTGTGTCGCGCACACGGTTCTTGAGTTGCCCTCGACCCGGACACAACCTGTACTGCCGGCGTTTATACTTCAGAATGGCGAAGGTCGTGATACGGTCATCGAGGGCTTTACTATCCGCGGCTATGATATTCGCGACCCCATCGACCCGTACCAACTGGGCGACGATGACGATGGCGCCGGCGCACCGGGAGTGGATACCTTCGGCGGGGCCATCAGTTGCCTTAACGGCGCCGGCCCGACCCTGTCGCATCTGATTATCGAGAATGTCATTGCCCGCGGCACAAAGGGCCAGGATGGCGCCCTCGATCCCCAGCCTCCGCTGCCCGATCCACCAGGCAAACCCGATACACCCCCTGCGCCCGATCCATTGCCCCAGCCGGGCCCGCCGGATGCGAACGTCGTCAAGTGGTCCCAGCCCCCGGCTGACGTACAGGGTCTCGCGCTGAGTTACCGAGGCTGGTCGGAACGGTCTATCAACGCCGACGGGCAGCCGCTCATGGCCGACGATTTCCTCTGTACGAATCAGCTTCCGGTCACCGGCTACCGCTGGTGGGGGACGTTTGAAGGTTACGTGGACAACCCGGGTTTCCCGCCGACGGCGGATCTGCCTATCGCCTTTGACATCTTGATTTTCACCGACGAACCGAACAACCCTGATGACCCGAACAGTTTCAGCCATCCCGAGCGGCCCGTGCATGCAGTGCGCGCGCTTTGGTATAACGTCCAATTCTATGGCTGGGAGATTGACCCCCGCGACCCGAATGCCGCCACGAAGCCCAAGAAGGGCATCTTTGAGTTTACGTTCGACGCGACTCAGCCGCCGCCGGTGCCCGGCCCGAACTATCCAAATGATCCGAATGATCTCATCACGCTTGATCCGGACCCGAATATGTACTGGTTCCAGCCGGACGACGACGGCGTGTACTGGGTCTCGGTCAACGCGGTCTACCAGGGAGCCCCGAGGCGTCATTTCGGATGGCTCACCCGCCCGCAGTACTTCATGGACGCCGCGGCCAGGACTATGGACGCCATCGTCTACGAGCCGCTCATCTATGACGCCAACGAATGGGACCTGAGCTTCGAGCTGCTCTATGCGCCCGACGGCAATACGCCCGTGGGTGGTTACGATGGCGAGGATGGCCAGGATGGTCAGGATGGGATGCCGGGCGCCAACGGTATACCCGGTCCCAACGGCGTTGACGGCGGACGCGGCGGCCACGCCTACGGCGGCGCCCTGTACTTCGACGGCAACAGCAGCCCCTTGATATCCAATGTGAAGATCATCAACTGCCACGCCCTGGCCGGCGACGCCGGTCGCGGCGGACGCGGCTGGGACGGCCAGGACGGCCAGGATGGCCAGGACGGCCAGGATGGCCAGGACGGTCAGGACGGCGGCGACGGCATTAATGACGGCCCAGCCGGCAGCGGCGGCGACGGTGGCAATGCCGGCGACGGTGGTCGCGGCGGCAACGGCGGTCGCGGTGGTGATGGCGGTATGGGAGCCGACGGCGGATCAGGCCTCGGCGGCGCTATCTACTTCGGCCCGAACTGCAAGCCCGAACTTCGCTGGGTCCACATCGTCGCGTGCGCCACGGCGCCTGGTTCCGGCGCGGAGGGCGGCCCGGCCGGCTTCGGCGGCAATGGCGGTTCCGGCGGCTCCGGCGGCACCGGCGGCACCGGCGGCGCAGGGGAACCTGACGGCGCCGACGGCGCTGATGGCGCCGATGCCCCAGGCGGCCGCGGCGGAGACGGCGGTTTCGGCGGCGATGCCGGCCGTAACGGCCTGGGTTCTGTCGGCGGCGCGATCTACTTCGGCGAGAACACTATCGCCCACATGACCGATGTCAACATCGTAAGCACCACCGTCAGCATTGTGGTCAACTCCACCAGCTACTCCGGTGGACGTGCCGGCGACGGCGGCAACGGCGGCAACGGGGCCGGCGATGCACCCGGTGGTCCCGGCGGCAACGGCTGGAACGGCGGCAGCGGCGGCAACAACGACGCCCCGGACGGCATTGACTACGAGGGCGCCACCGACGGAATGGGCTCGGCCTACGTGCCACTCGGCAACGGCGGCGCCAACTTCTACGAGCCCAACTGTGTCTCGATTCAGCGACGCGTCTTCATCACCGACTCGAACAACGTCAGCACCGGCTACACCGGCGGCGGCGAGTTCTACAGCTCGCTGGGGCAGATAGGCTGCCGGGCCGTCCTCAACGACTGCCGTTATGTAGGCAATATGACCGCGTCCAGCGGCGCTGCGCAGTACTTCAGCCCATATTGCGAGGTGGATGTCAACAACTGCGACTATATCGGCAACATCGCCGGCGTCGACGGCGGTGGTCTGTACATCACCTCCGACAGCATCCTGAACATCCGCAACAGCCGGTTCGTCGAAAACAAGGCCGTGGGCCTTTCCATAAACGCCCCGCCCACGAATTACTGGTACTCCCTCGACGACGTCTCCGTACAGTACGCCGGCCGCGGCGGCGGTCTCTACGCCGGCGGAACGATCCGATACCGGTTTGCCCCGGGCGGCACGTTGATCGGCGAATTCCACAACGGCAGCACTATTACCATCGACGGCAGCTACTTTGCCCGCAACAACGCCGGCGTCGGCGGCGCCGCCTACTGGTATGGCAGTGGTACACAAGTCCTCATCACCAATACGCAGGTCGTGCAGAATGCCGCGGTCCACGGCGGCGGTCTGTTCTGGAGCGAAGGCTCGCCGGTCATCCGCGGATGCAGCATCATCGGCAACGTCGCCGAGGGCCGCCAGATCGCCCTGGATTACACTCAGCTTGGGATCGTGGGCGCCTCGTTGTACCTGGGCGACAGCCGCTTCTATGGAGGCGGCGCGGGTCTGTTCTGCTGGGCCAGCGAAGCCGTCATCGAGAACTGCTTCATCACAGGCAACAGGGCCAGCGGCTCCGGCGGCGGTATCTATTTCGGCGGGGCCTCCCTGCCTCCGCTGCTGCGCAACTGCCTGGTCAAGGGCAATAGCGCGGTCATCGACGGCGGCGGCATCGTGTCCTACTGGTACGCCCCGCCGACCATCGCCAACTGCACCATCGTGGACAATACGGCCTACGACCCGTACACGTCCTTCCACGGCCGTGGTGGCGGTCTGTCCTGCTCCTATGAGAGCAATACCCTGCTGACCGACAGTATCCTCTGGGGCAACACCGGCCAGATCGGCAACCAGATCGCCATCGGCAGCGATTCGAACCCACAATACATGCAGCGGCCCGCGACGCTCACGGTCCTTCACTGCGACGTCCAAGGCGGCAATAGCCCGGCGGCGGTACACGTGCAGCCCGGCCGAGTGCTCAACTGGCTCGCCGGCAATATCGACGCCGACCCGCGCTTCGTGGCCACCGCGGGTCTGGCCAACGCCTACTACCTCAGCCACGCGGCCCTGGGGCAGGGTCCCGACAGCCCGTGCATCAACGCCGGCAGCGATACGGCCGTGAGTCTCGGCCTCGCCGGCCACAGCACGCGCAGCGACGGCGGCGTGGATGCCGGCGTCGCCGACATCGGTCTGCACTACCCCGTATCGACCGGCCAGGTGCAGCTTGTGGTCAACGTCGTCGGCACCAAGGGAACGGTAGCGCCCCTGGGCGGGACCTACAACCGTTACACGGTCGTCACCCTGACCGCCACCGTCAGTCCGGGCTACCGCGTCCGGTGGACCGGCACCGACGACGACCTCACCGAGGGCCTGACCGCCACGGTGACGATGACCGACAACCGCACCGTCACGGCCGTTATCTATCAACCCAGAACGCTCAAGGTCCCGCAGGACTATCAGACGATTCAGCGGGCCATCGACGACTCCCAGGACGGCGACGTCATCCTCCTCAACCGCGGCCTCTACCGCGGCGAGTTGCTCACCATCCCCAACAGGAAACTGACGATTACCAGCATGAACCCGGAGGACCCGTGCTGCGTGGCCGATACGGTGATCGACTACACGGGCTATGTCAATCGGTTCCTGTACTTCGCCGCCGGCACCGGCCCGGACACCGTCCTCAACGGCGTCACAATAGCCAACGCCCGACGGACGGTGGGTTCGAGAGGCGCTCCTGACGGTGCGGGGGCCAACGGCCTGTTCGGCTGGCCCAACCGCGGTGCCGCCATCTTCATCGAATCCGGCGCCGGCCCGACCATCGTCAACTGCGTCATCCGCGACAGCGCCCTGTTCGCCGGAGACGCCAGCGCCGGCAACACCGGCGCCGCCAACGGCGACCGCATATTCCCCACGCGGGACGACTCGGAGTTGTACACCGCCGGCCAACTGGGCGGCAAGGGCGCCCCCGGCGGCGACGCCATGGGCGGCGGCATCTATTGCGGCATGTTCAGCTACCCGACCCTGCGCAACGTCACGGTCCAGAACTGCTCGGCCACCGGCGGCGACGGCAGCCGCGGCGGTGACGGCGGCAATGGCGTGAATAACGGCGCCGGCGGCCAGGGCGGCAATGGCAACCGCGGCGGCGACGGCGGCGGCGCCTATGGCGGCGGCATCTTCTTCGATTATGGCAGCCGCCCGAAGGTCTTCGACTGCAACGTCATCAACTGCCAGGCCATCGGCGGCAACGCCGGCGACGCCGGAAACGGCGGCCCATCCCAGGGCGACAACGGCACTGGTGTCGGCGGCAACGGCGGCATCGGCGGTGATAACGGCCGTGCCTACGGCGCCGGCATTCACTTTGCCGGCAGCGCGATCGCCACAATCGAAAACACACGCATCATCAACTGCTCGGCCACCGCGGGCCTTGCTGGCGACGGCGGAGACTACGGGCCGGGCAACAGCAGCGACGGCTTCGCCGATATCGGCGGCGGTTTCCTCGGCTCGTACTGGAGAAACAGCGCCCACGGCGGCGCCCTCTATTGCGGACCGGAAAGCGATATCCGACTGGCCCGCTGCGAAATCAGCGACAACACCGTTCAGGGCAACATGAGCGGTATTGGCGGCGTCAACTCAAACACCATCGACGCCGATCCGTTGTTTGCATACGTCATCCCGACCTTTGGCGGCGGCATCTTCTGCGAGGCCGAGGCCCAGGTCCTCATCTCCGACTGCAACATCGCAACCAACGCGGCGCTGGACGTCAACGACCCCAACAACGGCGCCCTGCCCGCCTATCGTCTGAATCCGTACATCAGCTACGGCGGCGGCATCGCCTACATCGACGCCGCTCTGGTCCAGGTCGTCGACAGCAACGTCACAGGCAACTCCGCGACTATCGGCGGCGGCGTATATGGCGACGGCGCTCTGGCGAGTGTATTCACCGATTCCAGCTTCGCCGACAACGTCGCCTTCAAGGGCGGCGCCATCTATGCCGTCGACGGCGACGAGTGGACCATTGAGAACAGTACCATCGTCCGCAACCAGGCCCTGCGGCCGGGCGGCGAGGGCGGCGGTCTGTACATCGCATCGTCTCCGCTTTTCGTCTTCGACAGCAACATTTCCTCCAACGAGGCCGCTTTCTCGGGCGGCGGCGTGTATGCCGCCGGTTCGGGCTTCCTGCCGGCCCAGCTGCACAACAGTCTGATCACCCACAACATCGCCACGCGCGACGGCGGCGGCGTCAGCGCCAACTGGCACAGCGAACTCATCCTCACCAACTGCACCATCGCCGACAACGAGGTCGTGGCGGCCCCCGCCTACGGCGGCGGTATCTTCACCGCCTACGGCGCCCGCGTAGACGTGACCAACTCCATTATCTGGGACAACGTCAGCCGCTATGACGGCACCCAGATCGGCGTAGGCAGCGGCGATCCGCGCTACCCACAGCCATCGTCCATGAGCGTGTCTTATAGTATCGTCGAGCCCGGCCCGAACGACCCCAATGCCTTCGGACCGACGGCCCTGGACATCGTCTTTATGATCGACTCGACCGGCAGCATGGGCGGAGATATCGCGGCCGTCGCGGCCGCCGCCGGCCAGATCACCCAGTTGATCGGTTCGACCATCCCCGACTTCCGCATCGCCGTGGTCGATTATCGCGACTTCGATACGCCCGGCATGGGAGGCCCCGGAGATTATCCGTACCGCGACGTGGTACCGTTCACGCGCAACGTCCCGCAGGTCATCGCCGGACTCAATACGCTTGTCGCCGGTGGCGGCGGCGACCTGCCCGAGTCGGTCTATGCGGCGTTGATGCACTGCATGAACCCGACCCGCCTGGAGACCGATCTGACGGCCGCCGGCGCCGCGGCCTTCATCCAGCCGGCATCGCCCGGCATCGGCCAGTGGCGGCCCGGGCAGGGCGTCGCGCGAGCGATTATTGTCATGGCCGACGCCCCGCCGCACGATCCCGAGGCCTTCGTCAATTACACGCTGGCCGGCATCGTGGATGAGGCCCGTAGCGCCCCGGCACCCAAGCAGATATTCACCATCCCCGTCCGAGGCACCGCCCTGACGCTCCAGTATTTCACGGGCCTGGCGCAGGGTACCGGCGGCATCATGATTGAGGCCGCCACGTCCGCCGACGTCGTCAGGGCCATCATGGAGGCCATCCGTCTGATGGCCTGGGTCCCACCCTCGATATACGTCGAGAACGGCTGTCAACTCAGCGGCTGGGATGCCACCGCCAGGGTCTGGGCGGCCGACCTGCATAACCTCGAGGAAGACCCGAACTTCATATACGGCTATTATCTGGCCCACCTGGCCACCGGTCAGGATATCGATTCGCCCGCCATCGACGCCGGCAGTGACTCGGCGGCCGCCCTCGGTTTGGCCGCTCACACAACCCGCATCGACGGCGTATTCGACGCCGCCACGGTTGACATGGGCTACCACTATCGCAAGGGCGTGGATCGGTACGAACTCAAGATTCACATCGTAGAAGATCCGCTCAACCCCGGCATCCACGGCAGGACCGATCCCAACGGCGGCTGGTTCTACGACGGCACCGTGGTCAAGGTCCGCGCGATTGCCGACGAGGGCTACTACCTCCAGGGCTACTACGACGTCAACGATGTCCTGCTTTCCACGGAGAAGGTCTATCCCGTCGTCATGGACGCCAATCAGGTGCTCCGCGTCCGGTTCCGCGTCGCCAAGAAGACGCAGGTCTCCGGCGGCGGACCGGCGCTGGCTCAGGCCGTGCAGAACGCCGGCAACGGCGACACCCTCGTCGTTGCGGCCGGGGTCTATGACGGCAACATCGACCTGCAGGGCAAGGACCTGCGGATTATGAGCGTCAATCCCGATGACGCCAACGTCGTCGCGGCGACGATTATCGACGGCCGCAACGCCACGCGCGGCCTTATCCTCAGCGGCGGCATTGACGCCGACACCGTCATCAACGGCCTGACCATCATCAACGCCGGCGCGTTCGGTCTGCCCGGCGGCGGTATCTACATCGACGTCAACAGCAGCCCCACGATCGTCAACACGGTCATCCGCAACTGCACCGTCACCGACAGTCACGGCGGCGGCATCTACATCGACGTCAACAGCAGCCCGACCTTCATCAACGTCCGCATCTTCGGTTGCACCGCGGACAACGGTAACGGCGGCGGCGTCTTCGTCGATGTCAACAGCACTCCGTCGTTCGCGGACTGCGTGATCGCCGACTGCAACGCCGGCGGCTCCGGCGGCGCCGTCTACTTCGCCGAGGGCGCCGCGGGTCTGTTCCTCGATGTGGACATGACGAATAACATCGCCGGATTCTACGGCGGAGCCCTTGCTCACAGCGACGAGAGCCGTAGCGAACTGCATCGCTGCCTGATCACCGGCAACACAGCGGGCTCCTCCGGTGGCGCCATGTTCTACGATGTCAACGCAGTCGCCGACATCAATGAATGCCACTTCGCGGACAACACCACGATCGGCAGCGGCGGCGCCATCCGTTTCGGCGAGGCCAGCCGCTTCTATGTCGCCGACAGTAACTTCATCGGCCACACCGCCGACATCGGCGGCGCCTTGCGTTTCGACGTCAACAGCGTCGGCCAAATCGTCGGCTCCCTGATCGTCAATAACGCGGCCACGGAAGACGGCGGCGCGATCTACATGCTCGACTGCAACGCCGTGGATATCGTGGACTGCAACATTGCCTTCAATGCCGCGGCCAGAGGCGGCGGTATCTGGGCGATGGGTACACAGTCCTCGACCCTCACCGGCTCACGAATCAACTACAATACCGCCGCCGGCATTGCCGTGACCCAGGGCGGCGGCATCTACTCGTTCGAGGGCCCGCAGTGGATCGCCGACTGTGAGATCAACTACAACAGCGCCGTCACCAGCGGCGGCGGCCTGTATCTCGCAGGCGACTTTACGCCGACGCTCCACAATTGCCTTATCACGAACAACGCCTCCGGCCGCGACGGCGGCGGCGTCAGCGTCAACTGGCAGACGGCCGCATCGCTGCGCCACTGCACCATTGCCGACAACGAGGCCTCCGGCGCCAACGCGTACGGCGGCGGTCTGTATGTCTCCTATGAGAGCGTTGTCGACGTCAACAACTCCATCATCTGGGACAACAACAGCACCAACGGCGCCCAGGTCGCGCTGGCCAGCGGCGACGTCCCTTATCCGCTGACGTCCATTCTCACCATCGCCAACACCGACATCGGGCCTCAGTTCGACCCGAATCGCATTATCGCTGAGTTCCCGACGAATCCCTATGCGGGCCTCCTGACCTCGACTGACAGGACCCCATTGCTCGTCGATGCCCAGACCATCTACAACCGGCTCGACAGCGCCGGCAGGGCCGACGTTATCGTCATGCTGGCCGCCCCGACGGAACTGTTCGCGGCCACCAACTGGAATTCGCCGGTATCCGTTGCCACGCTGCGCGCCGACATCGATCAGCGTCAGGACGCCGTCCTCGCGACGCTCAGCCCCGCCGAGTTCCAGATCAAGCACCGCTATGAGAACATCGCGGGCTTCGCTGGAAGCATCTCGGCCGCCGGTTTGCAGAAGCTCCGCGCCCACAATCTCGTCCGCCACGTCGAGCCCGTCCGGGAACTCCAGTGGGCCATGGCCCAGGGTATCCCGCTGGCCAACGCCGTCACCGCACGGCAGATGTACAACGGTTCCAACGTCGCCGTTGCCATCTGCGACAGCGGTTTTGACTACACCCACCCGATGCTCGGCGGCGGTGGATTCCCCAACGCCAAGATCATCGGCGGCTACGACTTCGGCAACAACGATCCCGACCCGCTCCATGAGGGCCATCCCCACGGCACATGTTGTTCCGGTATCGCCGCCGGTTCGCTGGGCACGGTCGGCGACTACATCGGCGGCGTGGCCCCCGGCGCGGGTATCTATGGCCTGAAGATCTCCATCGGCACGGGCGGCCCACTGACGAACGCCGCCGTGGCGGCCTGGGACTGGTGCGTCACGCATCGCGACGACAACCCGGCCAAACCAATTCGTGTCATCAGCAACAGTTGGGGCGGTGGCGGGCCCATCGACGATCCGGCCGTGGCCGACGGCATGTCGCCGGCTTTAACCGCGGCCGCCGACGCCGCAACAGCCGCTGGTATTACCGTCATGGCGTCCTCCGGCAACGACGGCTTTGCCGGCACGGGCATCTCCTGGCCCGCGGCCATGACCAAGGTTGTTTCCGTCGGCGCCGTCCACGACACGCTTGATACCGTTATGTCCTACTCCAACGCGGGCGACCTGCTCGATATCCTCGCCCCGGCCGACCCACTGTACACAACGGACATCGTCGGCCCAGGCGGTTATCAGCCAGGCGATTACATGCCGTTCTTCAACGGCACCTCGGCGGCTTGTCCGTTTGCCGCCGGCTGCGTGGCTGTAATGCAGGACGCCGCATTCGCCAAGACCGGTCTGTACCTGCCCTGGACGGAAATCCGCGACACCCTCGTTCGCACGGGTGATCCCGTCACCGATACAAAGACGCCGCTGACCCGGCCGCGAGTCAACCTCGGCAAGGCCCTGTCCGGCTTCGGCGGGCTGCCGATCTACGTCGCCCGCGGATGCACCCTCAACGGCTGGACCGCGCCCGATTCCAACAACTACTGGGCGTGGGATTCGGACCTCTGGGAGACGACCAACATCCTCGAGGCCGACCCGAACTTCGCCCGTGATTATTACCTCTCGCATATCGCCACCGGCCATCTCGTCGACAGTATTTGCATCGACGCCGGCAGCGACGACGCCAATGTCTTCGGTCTGGAAAGCTACACGACCCGTGTCGACGGTGTTGCCGATTCGGACCGGCTGGACCTGGGTTACCACCATCGTAAGGGCGTTGCGACGTACGACCTCTACACCTTCGTCCTCGAAGACGCGAACGATCCGGGCATCCACGGCATCATCGAGCCCAACGGCGGAACCTTCTACGACGGCCAGGTGGTCCAACTGCGCGCCATCGCCGATCCGGGCTATGCGCTGCTCGGCTGGTATGACGTCAACAACGTCCGGCTGTCCGTCTCCAAGACGCTCAACGTCGTGATGGACGCCAACCAAGTCGTCCTCGCCAGGTTCCGCAAGCCCAGGAAGATCAATATCAGTGGCGGCGGCGCGGCATTGCAGCAGGCCGCCTCCACGGCCGAAAACGGCGACACCCTCATCGTCGCCGAGGGCGTCTACAGCGGTGGTATTGACCTGCAGGGCAAGGCCCTGCGCCTGGTCAGCACCAACCCGGACGACCCCGACGTCGTCGCCGCGACCGTCATTAACGCTGGTCTCGGCGGCCGGGGCATCACGATCGGCGCCGACGTCGACCAGAGCACCGTCGTCAACGGCATAACCATCGTCAATGGCGGCTTGTTCGGCGAATCGGGATCCGCCCTTTACATCGGCCCCAACAGCACGCCCATTATCGCCAACGTCGTAATCGACAACTGCGTCACCCTGTTTGCCAATGGCGGCGCCGTCCATATCGACGTCAACAGCAGTCCGCTGTTCAACAACGTCACAATCAGCAACTGCACCGTCATCTCCGGCAACGGCGGTGGCGTCTACGCCGATGTCAACAGCAGTCCCGTCTTCACGCATTGCACCATCGAGGGCTGCGCCGCCGGCGGACAAGGCGCCGCGGCCTACCTCGGCACCGGTTCACGGTCGCTGTTCGTCGACTGCAACATCACCGACAACTTCGCCGCCCTCAGCGGCGGGGCGCTCTTCTACGGCATTGACAGCGTGGCCACGCTCCAGCGGTGCCTGCTGGAATCCAACACGGCCGGCACCGACGGCGGCGCCCTGTATATGTCGACCCGCGTCGAGTCCCACATCCATGACTGCAATGTCGTCGACAACTTCGCCGGCGGCAGCGGCGGGGCGATCCTCGCTTACCGTGACAACCTGCTCGACATCGCCGACTGCAACATCTCCGAGAACGTGGCCTCCGGCGGCTTCGGCGGCGCCCTCCGAATCGACGCCAACAGCGCCGGCTATATCAGCCGCAACCTCATCCGCGACAACGACGGCGAAATCGACGGCGGTGGCTTGTTCATCATCGACAGCAATACGCTGACCATCGCCGACTGCAACATCTCCGGCAACCTCGCGGTCCGCGGCGGCGGCGTCTACGTCGAGCACTCGCCCAAGACGACCCTCACCGATTGTGTCCTCACGCTCAACGAGGCCATCCGCGTGACGTTCATTCCCGAATACTGGACTATTGACCCGAACGACCCGAACGTCCCGCCGATCCCGGGAGGTGATCCGAACGATCCGAACACCATTATCATCGTGCGCGAAGACCGCAGCGGCATCGGCCAGGGCGGCGCCATCTATGCCTTCGCCGGCCCGCAACTGATCCAGCACTGCGACATCCGCGGCAACAGCGCCAACACCAGCGGCGGCGGCATCTACTTCTCGGGCGGCGAGTACGACCTGACGCTGCTGCACAACTGCCAGATTGTCGGCAACTCGGCCGGACGCGACGGCGGCGGCGTCTCCACCAACTGGCAACAGCAGCTCGACATCCAGAACTGCACCATCGCCGACAACTCCCTCAGCGCCATCTTCAGCTACGGCGGCGGTCTGTACGGCTCCTATGAGACCCACACCGAGGTCCGCAACTCCATCATCTGGACCAACAGCGGTTCGCGCGGTTCCCAGGTGGCCATAGCCAGCGGCGATTGGGCCTACCCGCTCACATCGTCCATGAAGATCACCAGCAGCGACATCTTCCTCGGCGCCGTCGGAAGCATTGGAACCGTCGATCCCGACGGCCGACCGGTCATCCGTCCCGGGTTCAGCAGCTTCACGCTGCCCGGCAACGACGACCTCTCCAGCGGCCTGGTCAACATGGGCTTCAACATCGACTACTTCGGGGCCCAGACCAACGCCTTGTACGTCAACAACAACGGCAACGTCACCTTTGACCTGCCGCTGTGGACCTTCACTCCGTTCGGCCTGACCACGAACATCGGCACCAGCATCATCGCTCCGTTCTTCGCCGATGTCGATACCCGCGCCGGCGCCACGGTTACCTACGGCCCCGGCACGGTCGGCGGCCGTCCCGCCTTCGGCGTCAACTGGGTGAACGTCGGCTACTTCACCACGCACATCGACAAGACCAACAGCTTCCAACTCATCCTCATAGAACGCTCCGACCGCGCGCCCGGCGACTTTGACATCGAGTTCAACTACGGGAGAATCCTCTGGGAGACCGGCGACGCCAGCAGCGGCATAGGCGGCTTTGGCGGCTTCAGCGCTCGAGCGGGCTTCTCCAACGGCACCGGCAACCCCGGAACCTACTACGAACTGCCGGGCTCCGGCGTACCGGGGTACTTCCTTGACAGCAGCCCCACCGGCCTTGTCCACGACAGCCGCAACAGCAGCCTTGACGGCCGATATATCTTCTCGGTTCGTCAGGGTGCGCTGGACATCGCCGCGGGCATGCCGATCTGGGTCGATCCGGGATGCACGCTCGAAGGTTGGGAACCCAACGATCCGAACGCCCCGCTCGATCCCAATCGTCCGTTCGATCCGTGGGATCCGGCGACCCGCAACATCTGGGGCGACCCCAACTTCGTGGCCGGTCCTCTGGGCGACTACTACCTCAGCCAGATCGGGGCCGGTCTGCTGCAATTCGTCGACAGCAACTGCCTCAACGCCGGCGATGATACCGCCGCGGCCTTGGGTCTCGATACGCGCACCACCCGCACCGACCTGGCGCCTGACACCGGCATGGTGGACCTCGGCTATCATTACCCGGTCGATCGCGGCATCGAATACCAATTGACGCTCGTCGTCGGCAACCACGGTACGGTGGATATCACCCCCGCCGCCCTGGGTCTGCCCGGCGGTGTCCATGACCCGAACACCGGCGGTTACACCTACACGTTCTATCGTGGGACCGTCGTCCAGTTGACCGCGGCCCCGGCCACCGGCTACCGTGTCGCATTCTGGAACGGCACCGATCGCGCGCCCGCCTGGAACCGCAATATCAACACCGCCACCATCACCGGCGATACCGTGGTCCACGTCGGCTTCGAACTCGACCAGACCCGGTACATCTCCGTCCCATTCCATTATCCGTCCATCGAACAGGCCGTCTCCGCCGCCGGCTACGGCGACACGAAGATCGTCGTCGAGCGGGGCGTCTACCAGGTCGTCGACCCCAACGGGATCGACTTCCAGGGCAAGGCCATCACGCTCATGTCCACCAATCCCGAGAACCCCACGGTGGTGGCCAATACGATACTCCAGGCGGCTGGAAATGAATTCTCGCCGCAGCGCGTGCTGCACTTCTTCCGCGGCGAAGACCCCAACACGGTCGTCTCCGGTTTCACCATTACCGGCGGCTGGATCAACGGCGGCAACGCCCTCAACGGCCGCTTTGGAGTGGCCACGCCCGTTCCATACGAGCCCCGCCCCTACGATCCCCCGGTCGACAATCCGGCGCCGCGGGCCGAGCGGGGCGACGACCTCGCCGGCAACGGCTACGGCGGCGGTATCCTCTGCGAAAACAGCAGCTCGCCGACCATCAAGAACTGCATCATCCGGGATAACGTCGTCACCGGCGCCCGCGGCGGCGACGGCGCGAACGGCCAGGGCGGCCCATGGACCTGGGTATCGCCGGCCGGCGAGCCGGGACAGACAACTGACGGCCAGTGGGGCGGCGCCGGCGGCACCGGCAGTGGTAGCGGTTCCGGCGGCGGCATCGCCTGCCTGACCGGTAGCAGCCCCATCATTATCGGCTGTACGTTCGAGGGCAACGTCGCCCGCGGCGGTCAGGGTGGCAATGGCGGCGCCGGCGGCATAGCAGCCGGCAACGGAACCGGCGGCGCCGAGAGCTTTGGCGGCGACGGCGGCAACGCCGAGGGCGACGGCCATGGTGGCGCCATCTACTGTGAAGATGACAGCGTCCCGACCATCGTCAACTGCAACTTCGTCGATAACCTCGCCGCCACCGGTCAGTTCGGTTACGGCGGCGCGCGAGGCGAGGGCACCGTTATCCCTGCGCCGATCGGCCCGGCCGGTCCCGGCCTCAGCGGCCAGGCCCTGACTTACGGCGGCATCGCCGGAGGCGCCATCTACGCCGCACGCGCCGACATCACCATCCAGGACTGCATCTTCGAAGGCAACGGCTCCTATGAGCAGCACCCGGCCTCCTTCAACGTCTCCAACAGCCACTACGATGAGGTGTACAGGGAGGTCTACATCGTCCAGTCCCGTGGTGCTGCCGTCTACAGTGGCGGCGGTCATGCCGTCTCCATTGAGGACAGCACGTTCACCGGCCAGATCGGCGGCACGGTCTATGTGGCCGCCCGTTCGATCGTGGATATCAATAGCTGTCTGTTCGCCAACAACGAACTGACACGGCGCACGCAGTTGGATAACACCTATAGCAGCGTCTTCGGTTATACCTACGGTTACGCCTTGTCCAGCTACTTCGGCTATATGCCCGCGGAGTACCAGGGCGCTGCATTGTATGTTGGGCCCGACGGCCGCGGCGTCCAGGTCCGCAACACCATGTTCCACGGCAACCGGGCCGATGAAGACGGCGGCGCCGTCAGCATCAACACCGATGCCAACTTCGTGAATTGCTGGTTCGCCGGCAATGAAGCCGGCGCCAACGGCGGCGCCGTGGAAGGCTATTACAACTACGCTACCGAGGCCTTCGCCGGCGGCGGGTCCGTTACAGGCATCTCCGTCATCACGTCCGGCTCCGGATTCTCCTCCATCTATTACTCCCTCTACTCCGCCCTGGGCTACTACAATTCCCAGTACACCCTCCCGACGGTGTCGTCGCCGAACGACCCGAATATGGACACGACCCTGAATCTCACCTTCACCGGTTGCAGTTTCGCCAACAACCGGGCCGTCCAGGGCGTCGACGGCTGGGGAGGCGCGGTCCACCTGCACGACTTCAACGGCGTCTTCACCGACTGCTACTTCGTCGGTAATGTCGCCAAGAGCGGCGGCGCCATGATGTTCGTGGGCGGCGACGCCAGGATCAACGGCGGCATTGTCACGGCCAACCGCGCCACCGGCGGCAGCGGAATCACGCCTCCGGACGACCCCAACACGTACTTCCCAAGAGGACAGTACTACGGTGGTCTCTACAGCATCTACCTGTCCTATGACAGCATCATCCCGCCAATCAATGAGCAGCGCAGCATCGACGTCGGCGGCGGCATTGTGTTCGCCACCTCGCACGGCGTCGTGGAGAACGTCCAGTTCACCGACAACAGCGTAGCGGGCGCCAACGGCGCCGGCGGCGCCATCGCCTTCTACGGCGGCAATTACGACCACACCGTCAAGAACTGCCTGCTGACCGGCAACACATCCAGCGCCGTCGGCGGCGCACTCGCCGCCAAAGTCTATGCCTCGCCGGTGATTGTCCACTCGACATTCAGCGACAATGCCGCCTTGCAGGGCGGCGCCCTGTACTGCGACTGGAGTTCCGATGCCGTCGTCAGCGACAACATCGTCGCCGGCAGCGTCGGTACGGCGATCGTCGAGGAGGACTTCGGCGAATCCACGATTGAGTACACATTGTTCCACAACAACGCCGGCGGCGATTACGGCCTGTACGACAGCTACGCCGGACAGCTCGCCGTCGTCGCGGGAACGGACCTGAGCGCCTCCAACCGCGCGGGCAATCCGCTCTTTGTCGCCGGGCCTCTGGGGACCTTCTACCTCAGCCAGACCGCCGGCGGCCAGCCTGCCGACAGCCCCGCCATCGACACCGGGAGCATCACGTCGGTCGCCGCCGGACTTGCTTCGCGCACGACCCGCATCGACGGCGCCGGCGACAGCGGCGCGGTGGATATGGGCTTCCACTACCCCGACCACACCACGCTGCCGCAATACACGCTGACGGTCACCGTTATCGGCGGACACGGCACGGTCGAACCGGCCGGCGGAACCTACTATGCCGGCACGCCCGTCGTGCTCACC
Organism: Phycisphaerales bacterium UBA2266; assembly: GCA_002347125.1. Classification (GTDB taxonomy): domain Bacteria; phylum Planctomycetota; class Phycisphaerae; order Sedimentisphaerales; family Anaerobacaceae; genus UBA2266. The sequence goes on along the minus strand of DDXG01000117.1, from coordinate 1,127 downwards.
GCCCGTCCGGATACCGGCTACCGGATCCAGTCATGGAGCGGCACCGTCGACGACAGCGACACCGGCCTGCAGAACACCGTCTACATGCGTTCCGACATGCAGGTCTCCGTGCGGTTCAACCAGCGGCGGGTCATCGTCGTCGGCAGCGACCCGAACTACGGGTCCATCCAACACGCAATCGACGAGGCCAAAGACGGCGACGTGGTGGTCCTGCCCAGCGGCGTCTACAGACCCGCCAACCCGTACACCTACCTCGATCTCTCGGGCAAGGGTATTACCCTGACGGGCACGAACCCCGATGACCCGAACGTCACCGCCAACACGATCCTCACCGGCTACCAGTTGTACATCGGCGACGGCCGCCGCAAGAACGAGAGCATCATCGAAGGGCTGATGTTCGATACCGGTTGCTTCGTCGAGATATGGAACAGCTCGCCCACGATCCGCAATTGCGTCTTCCGCAACCTCAACTGGGTCGGCGCCAACGGCATTACGCCTGAACCCCCGCCAGCCGACGGTACCGACGGCAGCCCCGTCGTTGGCGGCGCCATGATCATCTATAACGGATCGCCGCAGATACAGAACTGTCTGTTCGACGACTGCTCGGTCACGGGCGGCAGCGGCGGACGCGGCTCCGACGGCGGCGGCCGTCATGCCGAAGGATATGACGGCGGCTGGGCCGGCTGGGCCTATGGCGGCGCCGTCTACATCACCTATCACAGCGACCCCGTCTTCAGAGATTGTACGTTCCGCAACTGCTTCGCCGCCGGCGGCAATGGCGGTGATGGCGGCAACGGAACCGGCCCAGCTCACGGCGGCCGTGGCGGCAACTGGGAGTGGTCTCCCAACATCGAGCGCGAAATCTGGCTCGAAGGCTGGTGGGACGGCTGGGAATGGGGTCCGTTCGAGCCCAACGGCGTCCTGCGGGCCGATTACGGCACGTACGGCACATTTGGCTTCTACCGCGACTACTGGAAACACAGCGGTTACGGCGGTGCCGTCTACATCGAACGCAACAGCGCTCCGCAGTTCATCGACTGCAACTTCGTCGAGAACCGCACCTTTGGCGGCGTCGGCGGCATTGGTGGAACCAACACGCCGACACCCAACCGCAATCTCGATATCCC
>DDXG01000256.1 GCA_002347125.1 Phycisphaerales bacterium UBA2266 | reverse complement strand
CATGCCGCCCATGCCACCCATGCCCATACCCATCATGCCCATTCCGCCCATTCCGCCCATGGCGGGCTCGGCGACGAGGTCGCTGATGTCGTATACGCGGGTCTCCATCTTGTTGGGTAGCCGGCCGGCTGTCGCAACGGTGACAACGCCGTTATCCACTTGGTAGCTGATATCGGCCCCGAGCAGGCCGCCTCCGGAAACGCTCTTGAGCAGCAGTTCCAAGGCGGTTGACAACACCACGGCCGGGAGGCCGTCCATATTGATCTGCGTGTTCTGGTCCACGCTGGCGTTCTGTCGCAGGTCGTTCCAGAGGGTGACGATCCGAAGCGGAGGCTGGACCGAGTTGGCGATTTCATCGAGGGCCTGGCCCAACGGCATCAGCGGAGTCAAATGCGAGAGGTCAACGACCTCCTCCAACTGTCCGTAGACGGCCATGTCGGCCTCGCTCTGGCCGATCGGCTCATCCGCTTTTCGCCAGGGCTTGTTCATGATCTCTCGCCAGTTCGATGGATACTTGTACTCGTCGGCATGAGGGATGCCGCTGATTTCAGTTTCCATGATGGCCTTTGTGCGCTCTCGCTGGGACTCTTCTTCGATCTCCCTCTGCTTGCGGAAGTAGATCATGTCCTCGACTTCCTTGCGGAATTTCAGCGCCTCATCATGCTGCGGGTCCAGGGCCAGGAGCGTATCAAGCTGGCCCATGGCCGCCTGGTACTTCTGCTGATCCCAGTACGAGTACGCACTGTCCAGGAGCGTGGCGATCCGCTGCACACGTTCGGTTTCCATCTGGTCACGATGCGCCTTCTGGGCCGCGATGGCGTCGGCTCGTTGCTTCTCTCTTACCGCCTGCTCGTACTTCTGTCGTTTGTAGGCCAGCACTTCGGATTCGTGCTGGAGAATCGCCTGATAGCTGCCGAACAGATCCGGACCGAGATGCATCTCGTTGAGCGATACGGTGTTCTTGGCGGTCCTCAGCGCCTCGTCGCCCTTGTCGAAATCATTGGCGTCGGCGAAACGGTGCGCCTTGATGACGGCGTCCTCGACTATCGCCTTCGTATGGCCACGGACGACGTTGCGCCGCCGCGTGACCTCGTCAATGTAAGTGCCGGAAGAGGGCTCCTGTGGGGTCACCGCAACCGCCACCTGCATGGGACCCGGAATCACCGGCGCGACCGCCGCCGGGCCGACCGTCGCGGGCGACGGCATGATCAGGTCCTCGGCCTTCAGGGGATATGGAGCGTCCAGTGGTATGACCGGCTCGACGACCGTCGGCTGAGCCGGCTGAACGACGACCGGAGGCGTCACCGGATCGACGGCCCGGGGCTCGGTCACCGGTCGGATGATAGTGGGTTCGACCGTCGGCGGCGCGACGGGCAGGACGGCCGCCGGAGGCGTCGTCAGGTCCTTGTCCGAGAGGCTCGGGGACAACTGGTCGATGGTCTCAATGTAGTCCTCGACCCGCTTCCTCGCTTCCGGCGTCAACATGCCGCTGGCGATGACTTCGACAAAGCCCTTGCGGGCGGCCGCAAGCTGTCCCTCGTAATAGAGCGACTTGCTGCGGTTGAACAACTCCAGGACCCGTCGCTTCTTGATCTCATCGGGAGAGACCGTGACCGACCGCGTTTCCGGCTTGGCGAGGTGCCCGTCGATGGACTGGATGTGGCGTTGAACGGTGTCCGCCATCTGGGGGGGTATAATTGCGTTATAGCGGGTCAAGAACTCTTGAAACCCGGCCTTGGCCGGCTCGAATTGTCCCCGGCGGTAGAGGTCGTAGCTGCGGTTGTAGAGGTCCACGGCCGCCTGACGTTCGAGGTCGGCGGCGGTGGGGGCGGACGGTGTGGGAATCGACGGTGGCGTGACAACGGCGCCGCCGAGCGCGTCGAGTTTCTGGGTGATCTCGGATCGTTCGGTCTCATTGAGGTAGGGGCTGTTCTGAATCTGGGCCAACTGGCGGCGGGCCTCGGCGGTCTGGCCCTGCCCGGCCAGGGCCATGGCGGCATCCTTGGCGGCGATGACGCGAGCCTTCTCGGACTCGCCTCGCTGCGCCTGGTTCAAGAGGTCCTCGATGCGAGCCCGATCCGTGACGCTGAGGTACTCGCGGTAGCTCTGCGCCATCCGGAGGGTCTTGACGGCCTGGGCGTAGTTGCCGCGGTCCAGTTCCTGGACGCCGGTCTGGAAGTAGGTGGCGACGATACCCCGCATCGCGGCTTCCTGGTCCTCAACCCCCGCACGGAGCCCGGATGGCGCCAGAATCGGCAGCAAGGCCGCGATAACGGATGCAAACGCACACAAGGCCAGCACGGACAGAATCCCTCTGTCGGTGGCTCCCGAGAAGAAACGTGGCTTGCCCAAAACTTACCTCCTGCCTAAAATGACACCCTCGAAAAAACGGGAAAATGCTTACACCACCCTGAAATTGGGCACTTTACAGCCTCCAGGTCGAGGTAGGTATACCTACAGATACCGTCAGTGTACCCAAAAAGGGCCGAAATTGCAAGAGAAAAATTCGATCTAACCGCCCCTGGCCGATAAAATCGAATTCTATCCGGTCAACGGAAAACGGCAAACAAAACTTAAAGAAAATCCACGAAAATCAGTCGGTCGCGGCGTCAGTTAGCCCTCCTGACAGGGGGCAGGCCCGGTGCCCGGACCGGCGCAGAACCACGTTATATGGCGATAGAACCGCTCATCATCGCTATTGAGACCTCCAGCCGGGTCGGTTCGGTGGCCCTGGCCCGGGGTGGGCGTCCGCTGGACGAGACAACATTCTCGGCCCCTCTGCGGCACAGCGTCGAGCTGCTGCCGGCGGTGCGGAGGCTGCTCGAAAAGCACCACTTGGGGCCGGGGGATGTCGGCCAACTCCACCTGTCCATCGGGCCGGGCAGTTTCACCGGCCTGCGGATTGCCGTTGCGATGGCCAAGGCCGCTGCACTCGCCGGTTCCGTCAAGATCGTTGCGGTCGATACGCTCGACGTAATCGCCGCCAACGTACTTGGGGCCCCTGAGGGGGGCCGGGCCGGGCTGGAAGTCGTCCCTCACGACGCCGAGGCGCAGAAACAGACTCTCGCGTCCGCCGAGGGTGTCGGCGACCCCGGCACGAGTCGTCCGCTTCGGGTGGCCCCCCTGCTGGACGCCAAGCGCGGGCAGTTCTTCACCGCCCTGTATCGGCGGGTGGACCCCCCTATAGGCCATGGTATGGAACCGGGCGCGACCCAAACCGACGAGCGGCCCAAGGCGCCTCACGCGGTGTTCGACTCCATGTATAAGAAGGTCGTTCCCGACAGCCTGTTGACCGCGCAGGAGATCGTCGAGCGCTTTGCCGACCCCGCCGAACCCCTATGTCTGCTCGGCGACGGCTTGGTGTACCATCGAAAGCAGTTCGAGGGCGGCCGCGTGGTTGTCCTCGATGAATCGCTGTGGTCGCCCCACGCCTCCGTGGTCCACCGGCTCGCCTGGCCCAAGGCCTGCGCCGGCGATTTCGCGGACCCTGTCACCCTGGCCCCCTTCTACCTCCGCCGCCCCGAACCCGAAGAAAAGCGAATGACCGCCAATACGTGAGTGGTCATGCCGAGCCGGCTGCATGACACAGGGGACATCGGCGGAAAACCCAAAACGTAAAAGCCGGAACCCCAAACCACAACTCAAAGCCCAAAACTTCGGACACATCAGACCGCGGGGGTCGGTCTTGAGTTTTGACCTGTGGTTTGGGGTTGACGGCTTTGAGTTCATACGTGCATCGGGTGGCATTCCTTCGCGCCGCGAAGGGATGGCTTGGTCCGGCATTTGCCCTCGGCCCAAAACGCTCGCCCGCTACAACGGAACTATGTCACGCCGTCCTTCCTGCTATTTGCTATTCGCTATTTGATGTGGGTTCTCGTACCAGACGACGCCGAGGCCGCGGCCGGCGTGCTGTTCCTCGCAGGTCAGCACGTCGAGGTCGCCGTCGCCGTCGAGGTCGAGCAGTTCGATGCGGTCGAACTTGATGCCTTCGGGGCCGGCGATTTCGTGGTCGATCCAGGTTGCGTTCATCGGCCAGGGGTTGCGCGAGAGCCACCTGACGCCGGATTTTGAACCATTGGCGGCTTCGCAAGTGATGACGATGTCGGGCAGGCCGTCGCGGTCGATATCGCCGACGGCCGCGGCCTTGGCGCTGCCCATGTTTTGCCCATACGGGATGGCGGTCTGTGACCAGCGGCAGCCACGGCTGTCCAGGCGGCGCAGCCATAGGACGTCGGCGGGTTTGACGGCCACGACCACGTCTTCCAGCCCGTCGGCGTCAAGGTCGGCCAGGGTCATGAACATCACCTCGCGGCCGATTCCGCCGATGGCGTGGCTGGTCCACGGTCCGCGCTGGGCCGGTCCCGGGCCGGGGTTCTCCAGCCACCGGGCGCCCCGAAGCGGGCCCTTACGATCCGTGATGACCACGTCCTCATCCCCGTCGCCGTCCATATCCCGCAGACGGATCGACATGACCCAGCCAGCATCCGTCATCGGATGCCACGTCCAGGCGGCCAAGTTCCGCGGATCGGCCGGGGCCTCGAACCAGCCGACCTGGGCCCCATCGCCTTTGCCACCCGCTATCAGGTCGATCCCGTTGACCCCGTCAATCTGGGCGGCGACGGCAAACATCCACATCATCCGCCCATCGGCCGCGGGCAGGACCCGCTGCTCCCACGCGGCCGGGTCCAGCAGCCGCCCCTTGTCCTTCGGGCCCCAGTGGACGAACATCTTGCGTGTATTGCCCTCGCAGCACGTAACCACGTCCATCGCCCCGTCGCCGTCAAGGTCCGCGAACATCGCGTCCTCCGCCGACCCGGTCTTACCAACGGTCACGGCCGGCCACGGCCGGCGAACCGCCTCATATCCCGGATGCCAATAAACCCGCGTAACACCCCCCTCCTCCCAGCCCGTCACGATATCGCTGAGCCCATCCCCATTCACATCCCCCAACCGAACCCCATCCGCCCCCTTCGATGAATCATCCACCACCCATCTTGCCCACGGCGTATCGCCACCGGCAGCAAGGCCACACCCGTACAAGACGCCAAACACAACCAGCCTCGCCACAGAGAGTCGCATAGCATCACCAAGATAAAACGGTGTAATTCAGTGTGAATCCGTGTCAAACAATCCGTGGAAATCCGTGTCAATCCGTGGTTCAACAATCTGTGTAATCTGTGAAATCTGTGGCTAAAAATACCATGAATCAGCGTCCGGCGCTTCGGATTTGTTCGAGGGCGTCGAGGATTTCGGGCAGGTGTTCGGGGGAGGCGGTTTTGCGGGCGAACTGTTCGAAGGCGTCCAGCATCTGGCGGGCTTCGGTCATGGATTTCTCGACTTGCGCCCCCCTACCGTTTACGGTGACGTAGATGGGGCTGGTATGGGCGAAGCGTAGGCGGCAGGGTTGTTCGGGTGTGCCGCCGCCTTTAATATAGGCGCTGATCTGTTCATCGGGCAGCAGCATGTCCCGCTCAATGCAGCGGGCGGCCAGCCACGCGCCCTGCGTCACGGGCACATCGAGCGACAGTGTGGCACGGTGGGCGTCGGATGGAATAACGGCCCGGCCCGCGACACGGCCGTTGAAGACGATTTCGAGCGACTGCAAGGGTTGCTCGGAAAGTGCTTCGACCTCGACGTGGACCGTGCCGCCGTCGGCCGGTAGTGCGATGGTGTCACCGGGTTCGGCGACGGCGGCGGTTTTCAGAAAGAGCATGGGACCATTGGTGACGAAGTTGCGTCCGACGCGCCATGCTTCGAGGAAAGACTCGATGGTGGGATTGTCGCCGGCGCGGACGTAGGCGCGGTTGTAGCCGATGGGGGTGGACTTGGCGCCGGTGGCCGAGCCCGCCCCGGCCGCCAGACGCAGCCCGCAGTTGAGCAGACGGTAGTACGTCTCAGAGTTCATGCGGATCATGCCCTCGGGCGTGTCGGGGTACTGCTCGAAGCCCTCGACGCCCAGCAGGTTCGAGTAGCGACTGCGGGGCTGGTATTTGTGCCGGTGGAAGTTGTTGTTACAGACGTTGACGACGTCCACGCAGCCCAGCAGGGCGTCGATGAGCACCTCGCGGGACCAGCCGCCCTGGTAACAGACCAGGGCCCCCTGCCGCCGGGCCTCGCGGACGAAGGGCAGATTCGACCGACGGCCGTCCGACGGGATCGCCATCGGCCGGCGCAGGCCGACGAGGTAGACGGCCCCCCAACTGTGCTCGACCTCCGCGTCGTAGACCGATGCGCAGCATTGGCTATCGCCGCAGGCCAGCTCGCGGGCCCATGCCTCGCCCGGCGGCACATCCAGGTTCGGGCCGTTCCACCATGACAGCGACGTGCCGAAATCCAGCCCCTCGGCCGCCAGCATCGGCCCCAGGTCGTCCGCCCGCACGTGCAGGTGGTTTTCGCCGCTAACGTAGCCGCGGGCCTTCATGTCGATCCAGCGGTGCAACTCGATCTGCCGCCGGACCGTCTGGCCGCCAGCGACCTGGACGGTTTCGATGATGGGCCGATACTCGGTACCCCGCTCCACTCGGATGGACACCCGGCCGGGCGCAACGTCGATCATGGCCCGGCCCATGCACGCGAACCACTTGTCCGGCCCGATAGGCACAACCACAGCCCCGGCCGGTACACGGTCTACGCCCTGCGCATCGCGAACACGCACCCGCGCCGGCGCGACGGCCCCAGCCTCAGCCACGGACACCTCCAGCACCCCCATCTCCGCCGCCCCAAGACCATGACCCATACCCAGTACCGCCATCGCCGCAAGCCCCAAGACGAACCGTTGCATGCCACAACCTCCAACGCCAGCAGACGACCCACCAGAAGATCACACTTACCCCATCCTACCGCCCCCCGCCAAACCCGGTCAACCCTTGCGGCATCCTCAAGGCGAGACGGTGTCATTTGCATGCCGTTCCTTTCGATACCGCGGACTGTGAAGATTACCCTTGCCTGCAGGCGGACCCCGTGGATAATAGTCTTGTTGTTGCCCCGGCCTCGCCTAACCGCCAGCCCAGCGGACCCGGTATTGCTCCAGGCCCGACAAACGACATATCCTTAATTCAGGAGTGATCGCTCATGGAAGACCGCAAGCAGGCCCCCACGCAGGATGCCCCCAATCGCCCCTACAGGGCCCCCGAGATGCAGAAGCACGAACCCCTCAAGGTGGTCGTCGGCACCCCCATCCACCATCCCGCACCGCCGCCCTCCGACGCCCGCCTCAAGGCCGTCGGCGGCCCGTTCGATTGCGGCCTGTCCGCCATTTGCGGCCTCGAGCCCGTCCGCTACCGATACCTCAAGGATAACCCCCTGGGCCTGCCGTGCGACATCGACCGCGTCGGCGTCGTCGCCCAGGACCTCCTTGACGTACTGCCCGAGGCTGTCATCGAAGGCGAAGACAGCTACCTCAGGGTCAACCACGACGCCATCCTCTTCGCCCTCGTCAATGCCGTCAGGCAACTCAAGGCCGAAAACGACACCCTTGCCGAGCGCCTCAACGAGATTCAGGTCACGATTCAATAGCGTCACGGCGGCGGCGTGGTGGGTGCAAAAAAACCGACGGTCGGGCCTGGCCCCCGTCTAACCGCCATTAGCCCGCCAGGTCACCGACCGTCGAGAATTTCACGCGGTCTTCTTTTTGCTCTTGGCCTCGGCCGGGGCCTTGGATTCGGTCTTGGCCGAATCGGCTTTGGCCTCGGTCTTGGCCGGACTATCGCCCTTTTTCGCGTCGGCGGGCTTGCCGCCGTCCTTGGCCTGCTTCTCGCCGGCCTTGTAGCTTTCGCTGCGATAGTCGGTCTGATAGAACCCGCTGCCCTTGAAGATCACGCCGGCGCCGGTTCCGATCAGGCGTCTAAGCCCATTCTTACCACATTGGGGGCACTTACGCAAGGCCCGATCCGTGATGGACTGAAAAATTTCCAGCTTGTGGCCGCAGTTCTCGCATCGGTATTCATACGTCGGCATGGTGCTGCTCCGAATCGCTCTTATTGGCCTGATTACCGCCGTCGGTGGGCTCCTGGGGCTGCTGCGTCTTTGCGTCGGACGGCCCGGGTGATGCGCCGGCGCCCTGCGCCGGTGCGGCCGGTCCGGGTTCGGACGGGGCCGCCGGCGACTCGAGCTTGTTGACGATGACCTTGCTGGGGCGGATCACGCGGCCGTGGAGCAGGTAGCCCTTCTGGAACTCCTCCAGGACCACGCCGTCGGGCTGGTCCGGGGCGCTGCGCCGCATCATGGCCTCATGCCTGGCCGGGTCAAACGGCTCGCCCTTGGCGGCCGATTGCTCGACCCCGTGGCCCCGCAGGACACCCAGCATCTGGTCGTAGATGATCGTTACGCCCTTGAGCACGGCCTCGACGTTCTCGGCCTTGGCGGCCTGGGCGAGGGTGTGCTCGAAGTTGTCCAGAACCGGCAGGATGGAGCGGATGATCTGCTCTTTCTCCCAAGCCACCGTATCCGCGACCTGTTTGGGGACGCGCTTCTGGTAGTTGGCGTAGTCGGCGCTGACCCGCTGCAACTGGGCGAAGGTGTCGGCTTTTTCCTTCGATAGGGTCTGGGCCTGGGCCGAGAGCGTTTCGACCTGGGCGCGAACCTCGACCAGTTCGGCCTGGAGCTGCTCGGCGGACTTGACCTCGATCCTGACCTGCGGGTCCTTCGGTTTGTCCTTGCCCTTCTTTGACATCATCACGAACCACCAAACTGCTTCTTGAGTTTTTCAAAAAAGCTCGTTGATTTCGGCGAGACGCGTCGATTCTCGGTCTTGGCGAACTCGCGGAGCAGGTCTTCCTGCTTCTCATTGAGCCGGCTGGGCGTCTCGACGGTGACCTGGACCAGTTGATCGCCGCGACGGCGGGTCCGTATGTCGGGCAGGCCCTGGCCGCGGATGCGAAAGACGCTGCCGTACTGGGTGCCGGCGGGTATCTTCAATTGCTGGGTCCCGTCGAGCGTCGGCACGTCGATGGTTGCTCCCAGGGCCGCCTGCGTGAAACTGATGGGAACGACGGCGATCAGGTCGTTGCCGTTGCGTTCGAGGTACTCGTGGGGCTTGACGCGGACGTAGCAGAACAGGTCGCCGCGGGGCCCGCCGCTGCGTCCGGGTTCGCCCTCGCCGGCGACGCGGATGCCCTGGCCTTCATGAACGCCGGCCGGGACCTTGATGCTTACGAGGCGCTTCTTCGGCACCCGCCCGGAACCTTGGCACTTGGAGCAGGGATGGGTAATCACCTGGCCCGTGCCCTGGCACTGTGGGCAGGTCGATACCATCTGAAAGAAACCCCCGCCGCGGGCGACCTGACCGTTGCCCCGGCAGGTCGGGCACGTCGCGGGCTTGCTGCCCTTGGCGGCGCCGGAGCCGGTGCATTCCATGCAGAGGTCCTGGCGCGAGAATTCGATGGTCTTCTCGGCACCGGCGGCGATGTCCTGGAGGGTCAGTTCGACGTTCGTTTCGAGGTCGTAGCCCCGCGACGGGCCGGATCGCCCGGCCGCCCGCCGCCCGCGTCCGCCGCCGAACATGCCGCCGAACAGGTCGTCCAGGCCGAACATGCTGAAGATGTCGTCCACGTTCATGCGGGAGAAATCGTGCATCCCCGCACCCCGCAGACCATCGTGCCCGAACTGGTCGTACTGCCGGCGTTTGTCGGCATCGCTGAGGACCTCATAGGCCTCGGCGCACTGCTTGAACTTGGCCTCGGCGTCCTTGTTGTCCGGGTTCTTGTCGGGGTGGTACTTCATCGCCAGCCGCCGATAGGCGCGCTTGATCTCATCGGCGGAGGCGTCTTTGTTAACCCCAAGAACCTCGTAGTAATCGCGTTTCGCCATAACCTCCTGTTTGTGCAGCGTATCGCCTGTCGCGTATTGCGTATCGCGTATTGCGTATTGCGACGGCACGCAGCATCACAGCTTCTTGAGCAGATTCGTTACAATTCGGCAGCAGTGGTCCAGTTTCTCCAATAGCTGGGCTTCCATCTGTTCGGTCAGCGGACAGCGCCTGGGATCGGCTCTTCGTTCTTGTCTTCGTCCTTGAGTTCGGTGATGACGACGCTGGTCGTGAGCATCAGGCCGGCCACGGATGCGGCCATCTGCAGGGCCGTACGCGCCACCTTGGCCGGATCGATGATGCCTTCCTTGAACATATCGACGAACTGGCCGGTGTTGGCGTTGTAGCCGAGGTTCTTCTGCTTGGCCTGTTTCTCCAGGAGCTGCGCGACGATGACATCGCCCTCTTCGCCGCTGTTGTCGGCGATCAGGCGCGTCGGCCACTGGAGGGCCTTGGCGACGATGTCAAAGCCGATCCGCTCGTCGCCCCTGGCCTTGGCACGGGCCTTGTCGACCTCGGGGATGGCCCGCAGGAAGATGGCGCCACCGCCGATGACGACGCCTTCCTCGGCCGCGGCCCGGGTGGCGTGCAGGGCATCGTCCAAGAGATCCTTGCGCTCCTTCATCTCGGCTTCCGTCGCGGCGCCGGCCTTGATGACGGCGACGCCGCCGGTGAGCTTGGCCAGCCGTTCCTGGAGCTTTTCGCGGTCGTAGTCGCTGGTCGTCTTGGCGATCTGATTGCGAATCTGGTCGCAGCGGGCGGTGATGTCCTTCTTCTTGCCGGCGCCCTCGATGATCGTGGTGTCGTCCTTGCTGACGATGATCTTCTTGGCCTGGCCGAGTTGTGAGAGATCGACCTTTTCCAGCTTGATGCCCAGGTCCTCTGTAATGACCTGGCCGCCCGTGGCGATGGCGATATCGGCGAGCATCGCCTTGCGCCGGTCGCCGAAGCCG